>CAZINZ010000009.1:0-59342 GCA_964540715.1 uncultured Syntrophaceae bacterium
AACTGGACAGATTACGTGCTACAACTCCGGACATATTACTTGCTTCTAACAAAAAGTCAATCTCTACTTGACATTTAGGATATCTACAGGTAACTTCTCCCGAAATAGGCTGGGCAGTATAGAGCGTCGGGAATAGTCTACAGTGGTTGCTGGATTCATTGAAAAGGGCTCCTGCTATTGATCGTATACAATAACAGACATTGATTGTCCAAGAGTCTGTTCAAGGAATTGCGTGAAAGGATACGGGGTGGAAAATAAATATTATACCATTCTGGCCATTCCCCAGGGGAAAGGGCCCACAGCTAATTTAAGGGTTTCGACTGTGCTTCTTTTGTTCATCGTCTTTACTGTACTGACCTTACTGTTATCAATTTGTTACCTGTCTTATAACTACATAGAAACTGCAGGCAAAATAAAAAGGCTTGCGAGTCTGGAGCAGACTACCATTCTTCAAAAGAATCAGCTCAATTTTCTGGTGAACAAGGTTAGTGACTTTGAGAATAAAATGATGGATCTGGCCCAATTCGATAAAAAGATAAGGATGATGACTAATCTCGACAACAGGCAAAGTAGCAGCCCATTGCTTGGTGTTGGAGGGGCAGGACCGGGAGATGGAATGACTGTTTCGCGTGCGGCAGAAGTCGAATCCGCACTCATTGATAGAATCCATGAAAATATGGATCGTCTGCTTGACGAATCCGCCCTTCAGGAAGACAGCTTTACGGAACTGCTCAAATTTCTTAACAAACAGAAGTCAATACTTGCCTCCACTCCGTCAATATGGCCTGTTATAGGCTGGGTAACTTCCGAATTTGGATACAGGGTTTCACCTTTTACCGAAAACAGGGAGTTTCACAGGGGTATCGATATAGCAGCGGAGATTGGCAACGATGTTGTGGCTCCCGCGGATGGTATTGTTGCCTCTGTAGCCAAACAGAGAGGTATGGGAAACCTGGTCAAGATACGTCATGGAGGCGGTGTGGAAACGGTTTATGGGCATCTCTTAAAAAAATCTGACGTCAAGATGGGACAGAAGGTGAAAAGAGGAGATGTAATCGGGCAGGTTGGTAATACCGGGAGGAGTACAGGATCTCATCTCCACTATGGTGTTTGTATTAATGGTGTTTACGTGAATCCTCGGAGGCATCTCTTTTAAGGCAATGTGAACGGGCTTTGCTCATTACCTGTTAGTTAGACTCTCCCGGTGATATCTATTGCCGGGTTTTTTATGGTGTGATTATGTTGAATTACGTATTAAAAAAGTTTGTTGGAAGCAAAAATGACAGAGAAATAAAGCGCCTGAGCCTTATCATGAAAGAGGTGGGCGAAAAGGAATCCTTGATGGAATCCTTAACCGATTCAGAGCTCAAGCTGAAGACACCTTATTTCAAGGATAAACTTGCACAGGGGGGTTCACTCGATGACCTCCTTGTTGAGGCATTTGCCGTCGTAAGGGAAGTTTCTAAAAGGATCCTGGGAATGAGGCCGTTTGACGCCCAGATCATAGGGGGTATCGTTTTGCATGAGGGCAGGATCGCGGAAATGAAAACAGGTGAGGGAAAGACCCTTGCCTCGACTATGCCCGTGTATCTAAATGCGTTAACCGGCAGGGGCGTGCATGTGATTACCGTAAATGACTACCTTGCAAAGCGGGACGCGAACTGGATGGGGCCTATCTATGAATTCCTCGGCCTTTCTATCGGGGTGATTGTCCATGGTATTGACGATACCGAAAGACGCAATGCCTACAATTGCGATGTAACGTACGGTACAAATAACGAATTCGGATTCGACTATCTGCGTGACAACATGAGCTTCCAGCTTGAGAATTATGTCCAGAGAGAATTTTATTTCGCCATAGTCGACGAAGTGGACAGTATCCTTATTGATGAAGCGAGAACGCCTCTTATTATCTCCGGACCCTCGGACGAATCCACAGACAAATATTACAGGGTTAATCAGATTATTCCACGACTGAAGAAGGAACATGATTACACGATAGACGAGAAAAGCAGATCCGTTGTCCTGACGGATGAGGGGGTGGCTAAATCCGAAAAACTGCTGAATGTTCAAAATCTGTATGAACCCGGGAATATTGAGATCCTTCACCATGTAAATCAGGCGTTAAAGGCACATGCACTGTTCAGAAAAGACATTGATTATCTTGTAAAGGACGGTCAGGTTGTTATCGTAGATGAATTTACCGGGAGGGTAATGCCCGGCAGGAGGTACAGTGACGGTCTCCATCAGGCGCTTGAGGCCAAGGAAAAAGTTAGAATTGAAAGAGAAAATCAGACACTGGCATCTGTGACATTTCAGAACTACTTCCGGATGTATGAAAAATTGTCTGGAATGACCGGAACAGCGGATACGGAAGCTACAGAGTTCAAAAAGATATACGATCTTGAAGTTGTTGTCATTCCAACAAATATGCCGATGATAAGGACCGATAATACGGATGTTATCTATAAGACCGAGGAGGAGAAATTCGCTGCAGTTATTGATGAAATAAAAGATCTTCATGAACAGAATCGCCCTGTCCTCGTAGGGACAATCTCTATAGAGAAATCTGAATTGCTCAGTAAATATCTTTCAAAAAGAGGAATCCGTCACAACATCCTGAATGCCAAGAATCATGAAAGAGAGGCTGAAATAATAGCTCAGGCAGGACAACCGGGGTCTGTTACCATATCCACCAATATGGCTGGAAGGGGAACCGATATAAAACTGGGCGAAGGCGTGGCTGATGTCGGTGGTCTCCATATACTTGGAACTGAACGCCACGAGAGTCGCCGTATAGATAATCAGTTGAGAGGCAGATCGGGAAGACAGGGAGACGATGGATCATCACGATTCTACCTGTCACTTGATGACGATCTCCTCAGGATATTCGGGGCTGAGAGGATATCGTCCGTTATGGACAAGATAGGAGTGGAAGAGGGAGAACCGATAGAACACAACCTTATCAGCAAGGCGATAGAAGGTGCCCAGAGGCGCGTGGAGGGGCAAAATTTTGAAATACGGAAGCATCTTCTTGAATATGATGATGTAATGAACAGGCAGCGTCAGGTGATCTACGAACAACGCAAGAATGTACTTGATGGAAATGATCTGTGGCCGACTGTTAATGATATGCTGCATGAAATTGTTGAAGATCTGGTCTGTGATTATCTTGATAACAAGATTAGGCCGGATGAGTGGGATCTCAATGGCTTGAGTGACGCAATATACAACCAGTTTTACATGAGACAGGCATTCGATGATGTGAACCGGCCGGATATAAACAGAAATGATATCATATCGGCGATAATATCTGAGGTCACCGCACTGTTGCGCGATAAGGAAGCAAGGTATGGCAAAGAGCTCATGGCGCACATTATGAAGGTCATTATGCTCCAGGCCATAGATACTCACTGGAAGGATCACCTTCTCGGTATGGATCACCTCAAAGAGGGTATCGGCCTGCGTGGCTACGGGCAGAAAGATCCTGTCAGGGAATACCAGAAAGAGGGGTACGATATGTTCATGGAAATGGTATATCGTATCAAGGAGGATTCACTGAGCAAACTCTGTATCGTGGAGGTGCAGAGTGATGATGGTGTGAAACAGATACAGGAAAAGCAGAAAGCTGACTATGTAATGAGCAGGGGTGATGGTGGCGGGACCCCAAGCCCCGTCAAAAGAAAAGGAGATAAGGTAGGCAGAAATGCACCGTGTCCCTGCGGCAGCGGCAAAAAATACAAACATTGTTGTGGCAGATGACACTGATGGAGGTAATTATGCATGAGACTGTTCGAGTCCCCGGATTCCTTGGTAACGGAGTGCCTGCCGGCATAAAGAGTGGTGGAGAAAGGGATCTGTCTCTTATCTTTTCAGAAATTCCAGCAAAGGCTGTGGGTGTGTTCACCACCAACCGTTTTAAGGCGGCGCCTGTTGTCCTCGATATGGAGAGGATAAAGAAGGGCCAGGCCCAGGCCATCGTAGTGAACAGTGGAAATGCAAATGCGGCGACCGGCAGTGAAGGTGATAATGATGCTGCCACCATGTCGCGGGTTGTTTCTACATCACTCGACATTGATGATGAACTGGTACTTGTTGCATCCACAGGGATAATCGGCGAGAAACTTCCCATTGAAAAAATTACGCGGTCAATAAAGCCTCTTGTTGAAGGATTGAATGCCGATGGTATCTCTTCCGTCGCAGAAGGTATTATTACTACTGACAGGTTTCTTAAGATAGAATATCAAAGATGTTTTGTCGGTGGGAACGAGATTACAATTTGTGGAATTGCCAAAGGGGCGGGAATGATAGAACCGAACATGGCGACGATGCTCTCTTTCATAATGACGGACGCTCATATCGATTATACCTGTCTATCCAGTGTTTTTAGAGAGTCTGCGGATATAAGTTTTAATGCTATAACAGTGGACGGGTGCATGAGCACCAATGATACCGCCATTATACTGGCAAATGGTATTGCCGGTAACAGTCTGATCACGGAGACCTCCGCTGACCTGATGGAATTCAGAGGGGCGCTGACTGGTGTAATGGGTTCTCTCGCAAAATCCATCGTGAGAGACGGAGAGGGCGCGACAAAGCTGATTAAGATTGTCGTCGAAGATGCCAGGTCAGTCGAAGATGCCAGGAAGATCGCATATGCGATAGCAAATTCGAACCTTGTAAAAACCGCTTTCTTTGGCGAGGATCCTAACTGGGGGAGGATAATTTCGGCGGCTGGTTCAACAGGAATTCCTTTTTCAACCGATTCACTGGAACTCCATATTGACAACATTCCTCTGTTTATCCATGGAAGAGGGATTTCAGGAAAACAGGCCGCAGGAATCATGAAGAAGGATAATCTACGGGTACTGATACGGCTTGGCATGGGAGAGGAGATGTTCAGCTTATATACTTCCGATCTTTCCCACGAGTATGTGGACATTAACTCGCTCTACAGCAGCTGATCATGTCTGATTTGCCTTGATTATTTCTATTGAATATGATATCCCGCTCCAACTTAAATACACTCACCCTCGGATTGTCGTGGAGTTGCCTGAGGTCCGGTCAGGTCCCTTGATAAAGTGATGCGGGTGGAGGAAAAAACAACAGGGAGGATAGTATGGCACAAGTATCAATGAAGATGTTACTGGAATCGGGGGTTCACTTCGGGCATCAGACGAACAGGTGGAATCCCAAGATGAAGCCCTATATATTCGGGGCGAGAAATGGGATCTACATCATAGATCTTCAGCAGACAGTGCAGATGTTTGATGTTGCCTATAAGGCTGTGGTTGATGCGGTTGCTTCAGGTGGAGAGGTCTTGTTTGTAGGCACAAAAAGACAGGCGCAGGAATCCATCAAGACGGAGGCAGACAGGTCGGAAATGCCCTATGTCAATCACCGCTGGCTTGGTGGGATGCTTACCAATTTTGTAACAATAAAAAAGAGTGTTGACAGATTGAATAAGTTAGATTCCATGTTTGAAGACGAGAGCATTAACGCTTTTCCGAAAAAGGAGATACTTGGTCTTCAAAAGCAAAGAGACAAGCTGCAGAAGGTACTGGGTGGTATAAGAAATATGGATGCCCATCCGGGTATTGTGTTTATCGTTGATCCCAAGAGAGAGAGTATTGCCGTAAAAGAGGCTGGAAAATTGGGAGTTCCCATAGTGGCGATTGTTGACACCAACTGTAATCCGGACGATATAGATTATATCATCCCGGGGAATGACGATGCCATCAGGGCTATAAAACTTTTTTCCTCCAAGATCGCAGATGCCGCCCTTGAAGGTAAAAGAAGACTCGAAGAGCTGATACAGGCACAAAGCGATAAAGGGGAAGACCGGGAGAATGAAGCTCAGGAGAATGAAGAGCAGGATGTCCCGAATGAAATCACTGATAACATTGAGGTCGATTTGCCTGAGGATGGCACTGAAGCTGCAGAGATACTGGAAACCGAGGAGGTAGAGTTAAATTGAACATTACAGCATCAATGGTAAAAGAGTTAAGGGACAAAACTAATGCGGGCATGATGGATTGTAAACAGGCGCTTTCCTCTGCAGAAGGCAATCTTGAAAAGGCCATTGAGTATTTGAGAAAAAAAGGATTGTCCGCTGCCACAAAGAGGTCTTCGAGGGCGGCGAAAGACGGAATGGTAGCCTCTTATATTCACATGGAGGGAAAGATAGGGGTAATGGTTGAAGTAAACTGCGAGACAGACTTTGTTGCCAAGACCGATAATTTCAGGGCGATGGTAAAGGATATTGCGATGCATATTGCGGCCGCGAATCCAACCTACCTGAATCCCGATGATGTCCCGGAAGAAGTTATGGAACAGGAAAAGAGCATATATCGAGAGCAGGCTCTGGCCGAGGGTAAGCCTGAAAAGATTGTGGACAAGATTATCGATGGAAAGATAAAGAAGTTTTATGAGGAGGTGTGTCTACTTGAGCAGAAATTTGTCAAGGACATGGATATAACAATTCAAACGTTGGTAAACAATATGATAGCCAATACCGGTGAAAATATTGTGCTGAGAAGATTT
The DNA here is from genome assembly GCA_964540715.1 of uncultured Syntrophaceae bacterium. Classification (GTDB taxonomy): domain Bacteria; phylum Desulfobacterota; class Syntrophia; order Syntrophales; family UBA2210; genus UBA2210. The sequence goes on from CAZINZ010000009.1 coordinate 6,544, forward strand.
TCAAGATACCAGCTGGGTGAAGATATATAAGGATCAGGGATCCGTTTTTTTCCACTTTTTCCTGTTTTAAGGCTTGAGCAATGGATAAATCCATATACAAGAGGATACTTCTTAAGTTAAGTGGTGAGGCTTTACTGGGTAAGGGCTCTTACGGAATTGATACAACTGTACTGGAGTTTGTAGCTGAAGAAATTGCGGATGTTAAAGATCTTGGTGTCGAGATAGGCATTGTTATTGGTGGTGGAAACATCTTTCGCGGGGTGGAAGCAAGTACGAGAGGTTTTGACAGAGCATCCGCCGACTATATGGGAATGCTCGCCACTGTGATAAACAGTCTGGCTCTTCAGAACTCGCTTGAAAATCGTGGGATTCCAACAAGAGTTCAGTCCGCTATTGAGATGAAGGAGATAGCGGAATCTTTCATAAAGCGAAGGGCAAGCCGACACCTCGAGAAGGGAAGGGTGGTAATTTTCGCGTGCGGCACTGGGAGTCCTTATTTTACTACAGATACGGCGGCTTCCTTGAGGGCCATGGAGATGCAGGCGGATGCAATACTGAAGGCTACCAAGGTTGATGGGATTTATGATAAAGATCCTGTAACAGACAAAGATGCCATAATATTTAATAAGATAAGCTATACCGAGATGCTAACCAGGTATCTTAAGGTAATGGATTCAACAGCAGTTTCCATGTGCAGGGACAACAATCTACCCCTTATTGTGTTTAACATTGAAAAAAAAGGGAATATCAGGGGTGTTGTCTGTGGAAAACCAATTGGCACCATTGTGACTGCTTCGTAAAAAGTCCAACTACTGCGTTCTGATGCATCCATCGTAACGGCGGCCTACCGGATAGTATGCCCCATTTCATTATAAAATGGGTGCACATCTATTTGGAACTTTTTGCTATGCCGTCCGATTTTACACTTTTTGCGAGTGGATCACAGATGAGGAAGGTTAAAAATGACTGATCTGATATTTGAACAATTAACAGAAACCATGAGTGGGCACATAAAGTCTCTCGAAAAATCGTTTAATAAGGTACGTACAGGCAGGGCGTCTGTCGCACTGCTTGATGGAATCAAGGTAGACTATTATGGAGTTATGACCCCACTCAATCAGGTTGCAACCCTTTCCACGCCGGAAAGCCAGCTTATCCTTATTTCTCCATGGGATAAGGGGGCGATAAGCGCCATTGGAAAAGCAGTACAGAAATCCGAACTCGGACTGGTACCAAACAACGACGGCAAGGTGATCAGGATTAATATCCCGCCTCTTACGGAGGAGAGAAGAAATGAGCTTGTAAAGGTGGTAAAGAAGATCACGGAGGAGTTCAAGGTCAGGCTCAGAAACGTGAGAAGAGATGCAAATAATGATCTGAAGAAATTGAAGACTGATGGCGACATATCAGAAGATAATATGCATGATTATCAGAACAAAGTGCAAAAGGTAACAGATGATTACATAACTGCGGCAGACAAGGTTCTTGCAGCTAAGGAAACTGAGATTATGGAGATATAGGTTTGTTAATAATGAACAAAAGGGGCCCTCGGGCCCCTTTTTTATGTTCATGGCATTAAGATACATGTTGAATATGATGTGATGCTGTGGTACTTGCTGACTCAGGTTGGGAACTGGATATGCACCGGATTATCAAGGAAAATATTCCTCGCCATATCGCCGTAATAATGGATGGTAACGGCAGATGGGCGAGAAGAAGTATGCTGAATAGGGTAATGGGACACAAGAAGGGTGCCGATTCCGTTCGTATTGTAGTGAAAGCCTGCCGTGAATTGGGCATACAATTTCTTACCCTCTTCGCATTTTCGATTGAAAACTGGCAGCGACCGGAAGTTGAAGTGAAGGCCCTGACACTGCTTCTTGAAGAATATCTAAAAGCCGAATGTCAGGAGATGAAAGAGAACGGAATCAGGCTGACTACAATCGGGGATACCAGCAGACTGCCTGAAGTGGTCAGGGACGAACTTTTTAGTGTGATTCAGGAAACATCTCAAAACAGAGGTATGGTATTGAATATTGCCTTGAGTTATGGCGGCAGGGAGGATATTGTCCGTGCGGTAAAGACAATTATGAAGGAGAACAAATCAAAGGAGATAGACGAAAATACGATCACAAACGATTTTTTTTCAAGTTATCTCTATACCGCGGACATGCCCGATCCGGATCTGCTGATCAGAACCGGTGGTGAGTATCGATTGAGTAATTTTCTTTTGTGGCAATTGACCTACACGGAGCTTTACTTCACAGATCTTTTGTGGCCGGACTTCAAACGAGATGATTTAATAGAAGCCATAATGGATTATCAGCGAAGAGAAAGACGCTTTGGATTGATAAGTGACCAATTATAGGAGGATTAGCGATATGAGCTCCCATGTAAAGAGATTGATTACAGCGATTATAGCGATACCGTCACTCTTTGTAATTATCCTGTATGGTTCTACTCTCGTCTTCTCTATCCTTATAACCCTGGTCATCGCTATTGGTGTATTCGAATACAATTCAATGATCTTTAAGGGGAAATTCTACTGGGAAAAGACCGAGGGACTGGTACTGGCCGTTCTGATACCTTTCTCCGCATATCTGGGCGGGTTGCAGATGATGTTTGCCACGGTTACCTTATCATTTATCATAGTATTTCTAATTTTTCTCTTAAGAACAAAGGATGGTTTAGCGGAGCTTGACTCCCTCGTCAGGGTTGTTTTTGGTTTTATGTACATACCGCTGCTTATTTCGTATATTATCCCGCTTCGATGCTTTGAAAATGGTATAGCCTGGGTTTTATTTGTTATTCTAGCCGCATTCGCAGGTGACACCAGCGCTTTTTATGCAGGAAAATCTATGGGGAAGACCTTGTTAATCCCCGCGGTCAGTGCCGGAAAAACTGTAGCCGGGGCAATCGGATCCATTGTAGGCACTATCATCTTCTGTGTCCTTTTCAAGCTTTTGTTCTTGCATGATCTTCCTATTCTTCATGCAATAGTACTCGGTTTTATGGGAAGTATTGTCGGCCAGCTGGGCGATCTTTGCGAATCTGCCATCAAAAGATCTTCCATGGTTAAAGACTCAGGCTTTATTCTTCCTGGTCATGGAGGGATATTAGACCGCGTGGATTCACTTATTTTTATGATCCCTTTCGTATATTATTATAATCTATTAGTAATTACATGAAGAATATATCCATTCTCGGATCAACCGGCTCTATAGGTAGAAACACACTTGATATTGTAGCTCGCAATCCCGCCAGATTCGCTGTGCCAGCCCTTGCCGCAGGCAGGAACCTTTCACTTATAAAGAGACAGATAGACAAATTCCGCCCCGAGGTTGTCTCCGTTATTGATGGCGAACACGCCGACCGGTTGGGCGATATGTTAGGACACCCTGTTGTACCGAAGATACTGTCCGGAGACAATGGATACAGGGAAATCGCTTCATGGAAAAAGATTGATATGGTCGTGTCAGCCATATCAGGTGCTGCGGGGCTTCTCCCAACGATTGAAGCTATTGATGCGGGAAAAGACATTGCCCTTGCCAATAAGGAAACGATGGTTATGGCGGGTGAACTGGTCGTTGACAGGGCCGCAGCACGGGGAGTGGCTATTATTCCTGTTGACAGCGAGCATAATGCCATTTTTCAGTGCCTGAAGGGTCATAATAAAAACGAAGTTAAGAGGCTTATACTGACCGCTTCCGGTGGACCATTCTTAACTCTTCCCATTGAACAGTTTGCCAATATATCTGTTGAGGACGCACTAAGACATCCAAACTGGGAAATGGGCCGGAAAATAACAATAGACTCAGCGTCCATGATGAACAAAGTACTTGAAATCATAGAGGCCAGTTGGCTGTTTGACACGCCTATCGATAGAATTGATGTTTGCGTCCACCCGCAGAGCATCGTTCATTCAATGGTGGAGTATGTTGATGGTTCTGTTATTGCTCAGATGGGAGTTCCGGACATGAAAGGTCCCATAGCATACGCCCTTTCATACCCTGAAAGATTACCCGGAGTAGTGGAACCCCTGGACCTGACCAGTGTCGGGACACTGGATTTTATCCCTCCTGATTCAGGCAGATTTCCCGCCCTTGAGCTTGCCTATGTGGCTGCTGCGATGGGCGGGTCCGCGCCGGCAGTTTTGAATGCGTCTAATGAGGTGGCAGTGGAGGCATTTATAGAGAAAAAAATTGGTTTTGAAGACATTGTTTCTATTGTAAAGGGTGTCCTTGAATCCCACACTACTAAAGAACTTGCAGATGTGAAAGATGTCCTCGATGCGGACTGCTGGGGACGTGTCAGGACCAGAGCTGTTATCAGTAATGGATCATTTTCAGAGCAGTTCTATTCTTTATAATGATTCAAGGTATCGAATGAATTACGGAAGAATCGTGAAAAGAACATGAATAAAAGGATAATGTAATTATGGTTTTAAATCTTGTATCAGTTATTATTCTGTTGGGGGTTTTGATTTTTGTTCACGAACTGGGGCATTTTTCCGTGGCGAAGTTCTTCGGGGTGGGAGTCTTGAAGTTTTCTCTCGGTTTCGGCCCCAGATTGATTGGTAAAGTGTTTGGAGAGACTGAGTATGTCTTATCTGCGATACCCCTGGGAGGGTACGTGAAGATGCTGGGAGAATCAGAGAAAGGGGAAGACCTGTCACCGGAAGATAAAAAACGTTCTTTCCAGGAACAGCCTCCATTGAGGAAGATGGCAATAGTGGCGGCAGGGCCATTTACGAATTTCATCTTTGCCATTATTGTTTTTGCCTTGATCTATACCGTCGGAGTTCCTGTTTCCACCTCCATGATTGGCGATGTACGTGAAGGCAGCGCTGCGTTTAAGGCAGGTATGTTGAACGGGGATGTAATTGTTGCAATTAATGACAGGGAGATTTCACGCTGGTCGGAACTTGCAGATGTTGTCAGCAAGAGCAGCGGTGGCAGACTCAGCATAAGCGTAGACCGTGGAGGCAAATTCCTTGATTTATTAGTGACGCCCGAGCTTGTAAAAGCTAAAAATCTCTTTGGCGAAGAGGTCAATACATACCAAATAGGAGTAGGTATTTCCGATGAAACGATTATTGAAAGACAGGGCCCGGTGGGTGCGCTTTATTCCGGGTTTGAACAGACATGGGGATGGACAAAGCTTACATGTCTCGGTATTGTCAAGATAATACAGGGAGTAGTTTCACCGAAGGAACTAGGCGGCCCTATACTGATTGCGCAGATGGCGGGCACTCAGGTTCGTAAAGGCTTTTTGCCATTTATATTTCTAATGGCGGTATTAAGCGTGAATCTGGGGGTGTTGAATCTGCTGCCAATACCCGTGCTTGACGGAGGACATCTTTGTTTTTTCCTGATAGAAGTCATTACAGGAAGAGAGGTTAGCGTTAAGTTGAGGGAGATTGCACAACAGGTTGGGTTCTTTTTCCTGATACTCCTGATGATATTTGTCTTCTATAACGATATAGCTCGAATACTGAACGGCTGAATATGAATACTCTGTCTATCGATACCTCTGCCAGGACGTCGAGCGTTGCGTTGCTTGACGATGATAATATCCTGGCCGAATTCTTTATGAATAGCGGGAGAAATCATGCGGAAACACTCCTGCCTGCAATTGACAATCTGCTTGTCTCTGTTGGGCTCAAGGCAGATCAAATGGATCTGTTTGCTTTTACCGCTGGACCAGGTTCATTTACTGGATTGCGGGTAGGGATGAGCACGATCAAGGGTCTTGCATTTATTCTGCAAAAACCTGTTATTGGTGTCTGTACGCTGGACGCGCTTGCCCGGAATGTCCCTGACCTCCCACTACCAGATGTAGTCGTATGCCCACTCATGGATGCCGGAAGGGGACAGGTGTTCACGGCACTATATGCCAACCCTGAACAGGGGATATTTGAGAAGACGTTGATAGAATGCGTTGTACGTCCGGATGAATTTCTTAGTTCAATGGCTGGAAGAGTATTATTTCTGGGTGATGGAGCCGAGAAATATCGTAATGTTATTGAGGAGCTGTTGCCCGGCAGGTCGTTTTTTTTGCCACCACACCTTAATTATGTAAGTGCTGGTGCAGTAGGTCGCGTAGCCTGGAAAAAGTGTCATGCCGGTGAAGTATCCGATATAATGACATTGTCTCCTGATTATCTTCGTGCCTCTTACGCAACAAAAGGTTGACGTATCACCGATTGCTTGAAGTCAACAATAACCCTGTGTGAATTAGAACAGCGAGTGCATTCCCGGTAAACTTGTTGCGAGGAGCTTCAATATGTTGACACAGCCATTTTTATCTACTATAACTTCGTCTGGCTGGTGTTTCCGGATGAATTAATATATTTGAAGCCGGAGGTATTTATATGAAAAATAAAACTTTCCCTATTGTTGCTGACGGGTTTTTTATTATCATACCAATCGCCGTTCTCGCGATTGTCCTGATATGTTTAAAAGTTACTGTTGTTGGGGTTTTCTTCCTTGCCGCCGCTCTTTTTGTTATTTGGTTTTTCCGTAATCCCAACAGGATGACCCCGGAAGACGAAAAGGCGATTATATCCCCGGCAGACGGCAGGGTCATTAAGATAGAAGAAGTGGACGAAGAAGAGCTGCTCAATGAGAAGGCTATAAAAGTGAGTATTTTTATGAGCGTCCTTAATGTCCATGTGAACAGGGCGCCCTGTACAGGCACAATTAAGACGATCAGTTACAGCAAAGGTAAGTTTTTCCCTGCCAGTCTTGACAAGGCATCAGAGCTTAACGAGAGAAATTCAATTCTTATCGAAACTGAAGATGGAAGACAGATACTTACCATACAGATAGCTGGGATAATTGCAAGAAGGATAGTCTGCTGGTTTACAGAAGGCATGCAGATTCGGAAAGGCGAACGTTTTGGACTCATCAAATTCGGTTCACGCCTCGAAGTCTTCATGCCTCTCGATACCACCATCAACGTTAAGCTTGGAGACAAGGTAATAGCTGGAGAAACCAGGATAGGTAATCTGATATGAAGAAAAATCCAAAGATAAATCGTGACAATATGAAAAAGGGTATCTATATTCTCCCTAATCTTTTCACAACAGCGAGCCTCTTCTTCGGGTTTTATTCAATAATTGCCTCGATTGGAGGCGATTATTCCCGTGCTGCTGTTGCCATAATAATATCCTGCATCCTGGATGGTCTTGATGGAAAGATTGCCAGGGTTACAAATACGACCAGCAAGTTCGGTGCCGAGTATGACTCTCTATCCGATCTTATAGCGTTTGGCGTGGCGCCGTCTATTCTTGCGTATTCATGGGCGCTCGTATCATTCGGGAGATATGGATGGCTTGCCGCTTTCCTCTTTGTGGTGTGCGGAGCGCTCCGGCTTGCCAGATTCAATGTGCAGATTGATACTGTTGACAGTAAGGTATTTAACGGTCTGGCCATTCCCGCAGCTGCAGTTGTTATTGCTACAAGTGTTCTCTTCTTTCATTATCTCGGAGGGGAGGGCCAGTTTAATCATGTATCTGTTCTCGCGAGCACGGTTGTCCTTTCCCTGCTGATGGTAAGCAACGTAACATATTACAGTTTCAAAGACCTGAATTTCTTTTCAAGAAAACCCTTTATGACCTTCGTTCTGATCATAATTATGCTCACTGTAATTGTGCTTGAGCCACAGGTCATGCTTTTTGTGATAGCACTTGGTTATAGTATTTCAGGTCCTGTGTGGATGTTGTGTACAATTGCGAAGAAACAGAATCAGACTAAAACTGAGAAATATCATAATAAAATATCATGATAATCTCCCGATCAGGGTTGGAGTAACTGCTCAGGTAGAATACTCTGTAAGTTTAAGGCTTTAAAATACAAAATTCTGACCCGACGGGGCAGCTGACCGTCAGAGTGGTTATAATTGGTCAAGATAATAAGTATAGCTGAGCCACAAGGATGCTTGTGGCTTCTGTGCAATAAAGTGAAAGAAACGGTATTGTGGCATGAGAGGATATAAAGTTGCCGTTGTGGGCGCGACAGGAGTAGTCGGGACAGAGATGATAAGCACGCTGGAGCGAAGGAATTTTCCGGTAGAGGATATTATCCTCCTTGCTTCGGAACGCTCACTGGGGATGGAACTGACCTTCAGGGGTGAGAATTATCCCGTCATGGTGTTGAATGAAGATTCATTCAAAGGTGTTGAAATAGGACTGTTTTCTGCCGGGGGGAGTATCAGTGAGCAGTTTGCGCCAGTGGCTGCGAATGAAGGTTGTATAGTTATAGATAATACCAGCGCCTTTAGAATGGAACCAGACATCCCGCTGGTTGTTCCTGAGGTAAATGCCGAAGATATTGGAGAATACGGTTCAAAGAGAATTATTGCGAATCCCAACTGTTCGACCATACAGATGGTGGTGGCGCTAAAGCCCATCCATGACGCCGTTGGTATAAAGCGGGTAGTGGTGTCTACATATCAAGCAGTGTCCGGCACCGGCAAGGATGCCATTGAAGAGCTTGTTGAACAGACTGAAGCGCTTTTAACCCTGAAACCAGTTGATACAAATGTATATCCTCACCGTATTGCCTTCAACTGTCTTCCCCACATAGATGTATTCCTGGATAACGGCTATACGAAGGAAGAGATGAAGATGGTAAATGAGACCAGAAAGATTCTTAAAGCTCCCACCATGGCTGTTACCGCTACAACAGTGAGGGTGCCCGTATTTTACGGTCATTCAGAATCTGTTAACATTGAAACAGAGAGCAAGATCAGTCCGGATGAGGTTAGAGAGATACTTTCAAACGCCCCTGGAGTCACAGTAATAGATAATCCGAATTTATCCGAATATCCCCTGTCCAGTAATGCGGCCGGGAAAGATGACACTTTTGTCGGGAGAATCAGAGAAGATGAATCTATTCCAAACGGGATAAATATGTGGATTGTGGCCGATAACATAAGAAAGGGAGCTGCTCTGAATGCCGTGCAGATAGCGGAGATACTGATTGATAAGTACATGGATTGATCCCTATGAGGGTAACGGGTGGCCGCGCGCGTGGGAGAAGAATATACGCGCCAAAGAGTGACAAGATCAGAGTATCTTCCGACAGGATCAGGGAGTCGCTGTTTGACATTCTCCCACCTATGGACGGGATGATTTTCCTGGACATATATGCGGGTACAGGCAGTGCGGGTATTGAGGCTCTCAGCAGGGGATGCGCCGGGGTCGTTTTTATTGAAAAAGAACCGCTTCACGCAGCGGAGCTTAAAAAAAACCTCACCCGGTGTGGATTTGATGAGACCTGCGAAGTGATCGTGTCAACCGCACAGCGCGGGATTCAAATTCTGTCGGGACGAAGCCGGCGTTTTGATGTGATATTCGCCGACCCACCCTATGACAAAGTGCTGGCAACGACAACCATCGATCTTCTTGGTGAGTGCGATCTGATCTCAAGAGATGGAGTTTTGATTGTTGAGCACTCCTTCCGAGAAGATATAACAGTTAACAAAGAGTTTGTTCTTACTGATCAAAGGCGGTATGGGGATACTGTATTGTCTTTCTTGAATTCAAACAGGGGGTAAAAAATGGGAAGATCGGCAGTATATCCCGGTTCATTCGATCCCATAACAAACGGTCATGTGGACATAATTAACAGAGGACTGGATGTATTTGACAAGATAATTGTCCTTGTCGGATATAACCCGAACAAGTTGACGACACTGTTTTCCGTGGAAGAGAGGATTTCCCTGATCAGAGGTGTTGTTGGAAACGATTCCAGGGTTGAGGTTGATTCATTTTCCGGACTTCTTGTGGATTATGTGATGAAATCGGAGGCGTCATGTATATTAAGGGGGCTCCGGGCCATGTCTGATTTTGAGTATGAATTTCAATTGGCCCTGATAAACAGGAGATTAGAGAGGGATATAGAAACAGTGTTCCTGATGACCGGATCAAAGTGGTTTTACTGCAATTCGAGTATCGTAAAAGAAGCTGCCCGTCTTGGGGGGAATGTAATGGGACTGGTCCCCGATCTTGTTTTACCAAGACTTAAGGAAAAATTTCCTGATATGAAAGACTACAATCCGGAAAGCTAAGGGACGAGGCATTTGTGAAATCCGGGAATACAATATGAAATTCGCGAAAAGAGTCAAAAAGATAAAACCTTCTCCGACACTTGCCATTACCGCAAAGGCAAACGCCCTCCGGTTGGAGGGGAGAGATATTATAAGTTTCGGAGCGGGAGAGCCGGACTTTGACACTCCAGTGAATATCAGGGAAGCGGCTGTCAGTGCGATACGAGATGGATTTACCAGATATACCCCTGTAGGAGGAATCGATGAGCTTAAGGACGCAATCATTGAAAAATTCCGCCGCGACAATCGGCTTATATATAAAAATTCGGAGATAGTCGTATCCTGCGGCGCGAAGCATGTACTTTACAACATCGCTCAGGCCATGTTTGATGAAGGAGATGAGGTTATTATCCAGTCACCCTACTGGGTTTCCTATCCGGATATTGTTCTGCTTTCCGGTGCTATCCCCTCTATTCTTGATACGAAGGAGAGGGATGGTTTCAAGATAACCCCAGGTCAGCTTGAAAAGGTAATCAATAAAAGAACCAGGGCCCTCATCATTAACAGTCCTTCCAATCCAACCGGATCAACATACACATATGCTGAATTAAAAGCGCTCGCGGAAGTCATAGTCGAAAAGAACATACTGGTAATCTCCGATGAAATCTATGAAAAGATTGTATATGACAAGTTTGTCTTTTCCAGCATTGCCATGGTAAGCAAAGAAGTAAAACGACTTTCGGTTGTTGTCAACGGAGTTTCAAAGTCTTATGCCATGACGGGATGGAGGATTGGTTACGCCGCCGGTTCGGAAGATATCATTTCAGCAGTGACAAAGATTCAGAGCCAGAACACATCCAACCCGACATCAATTTCCCAGAAAGCTGCGGTTGAGGCGTTGAACGGGGACCAGAGCCCAATAGGTGAAATGGTTGAAGCCTTCAGCGAAAGACGAAATTTCATTGTCGATGCCCTTAACAGCATGGATGGGGTAAACTGCATGAACCCTGATGGAGCATTTTATGCCTTTCCAGACGTGTCTTCATTTTATGGAAGGGCTTATGATGGTATGAAGTTAACAGGATCGGCATCATTCGCGGAATATCTTCTCGATGCCGCGAATATAGCGGTTGTTCCAGGAATCGCCTTTGGCAGCGATGACCACATACGTCTTTCTTACGCCACATCGATGAAAAATATACGTGAAGGTATTACGCGTATTGAAGAGGCCTTAAAAAACTTAAAATAGAGGTGTGAAATGGTCCCAGGAATAATATTGATATTTGCTGGTATTCTTATAGCTGTTTATCCTCCGCTCTTGTCGATAATAGTAGCGTCCGTGCTTATACTTCTCGGTATAGGGGTAGCATTTATGGGATATCGCTTTAAAAAAGCGCAGAAGACATTCGACGATCCTTTTCTTGATTTCTTCTTTCGTTTTTAGGCAGAGCAAATTTTCCAGTTAAATCAGTCCGGATGGGTTTTAAGGGCCTCCAGTTTTATATATAGGGGGTTGCGTTAAACCCCCTATTGGGTCTGTAAAATATGATTTAAGTTGCTGGTCTGTGTTTCAGGTTGCCTCAAATATATATAAATAAGTGAAACGACCTTTTTTATGTGCGTTTTATATTTTTTGGCTTGACTTGATTATTTTATCCCACTATAAGAATGCGATTACATGGTATTAGATAATAGAACAGGTAAGGAGGAGGGGTCTTATGAGGAAATGGTCGTTGTTGTTGATTGTTGTGGCTATGGTGTTCTTGGTTTGTTCTTGCGGAGAAAAGGCAGAGGATCAAGCCAAGGAGGTTAAAGAGGTAAAACAGAAGGCAAAAGAGTTGACAGAGAAACCTGTCATTAATCTCGGTGTAGCAGGCGCCCACAGTGGTGATCTTGCGTCCTATGGCATACCTTCCATAAAGGCAGCCGAACTCGTAGTCAAGGACGTCAATGCGAAAGGTGGGATTCTTGGCAAAAAAGTGGTTCTTCTTGTGGAAGATGATGTATGTAAACCGGAAGTTGCCACAAACACCGCCACAAAGTTGCTGTCTCAGGGTGTTGATGTTGTGATGGGGCACATCTGCAGCGGTGCCACCAAGGCCGCACTTGGCATATACAATGCTGAAAACATCGTCTGTATGTCGCCATCCGCAACGAATCCGGCCCTGACACAGAGCGGCGATTACCCCAATTTTTACAGGACTATTGCCTCGGACGATGCCCAGGCTCGGCTTGAGGTGGATTACGCCCTTGACGTACTGAAAGCCAAAAAGATTGCTGTGTTGCATGACAAGGGAGATTATGGTAAGGGCCTGGCGGAATTCGCGAAGGTTTTCCTTGAAGGGGATCCTCGAGCCGAAGTAGTGCTGTATGAAGGCATCACCCCCGGCGCTGTCGATTATTCAGCCGTTGTCCAGAAGATAAAACACTCAAAGGCGGATGTGGTGATATTCGGCGGTTATCATCCCGAGGCATCAAAAATTATCATGCAGATGCGCAAAAAGAGGATGACGACAGTCTTTATTTCTGATGATGGCGTTAAAGACGATACCTTTATCAAGGTGTCCGGCAAGTACGCGGAAGGTGTCTATGCGACTGGTCCAAGAGACACATCCTCTAATCCTTTAGCGATTGCCGCTATTGAAGCTCACAAAAAAGAATATGGTGCTGATCCGGGTGCATTCTTCCTTAACGCTTACGCCGCGACGCAGGCCCTGCTGAACGCGATCGAAAAAGCAGGATCAACAGATTATGAAGCGGTATCAAATGCCCTGAGGACCGAATATGTAGAAACGCCAATTGGGAAAATCAAATTTGATGAAAAGGGTGATGCTACAGGTATCGGTTTCTCCATATATCAGGTGCAGGACGGCAAATACGTCGAACTGAAATAACTCTAAAAAGTTTTTGTAAATATTAACGTCTTACCAGGGGTCAGGCGTAATAGCCTGGCCCCTGATTTGTTGATATTCTGTAATGCATGACAGGTAATGTTGGAGGATAGATTTATCTAACGTGGATTATTTCCTTGAGCTTTTTCTGGGTGGGCTTACCCGGGGAAGTATTTACGCGCTGATTGCCCTTGGTTATACCATGGTATACGGTATTATCGAGCTGATAAATTTTGCGCATGGTGAGATTTACATGATCGGCGCATTTACTGCGCTAATTGTGATATCTGTTCTTACCCTTATGGGTATGAACACGATTGCAATGCTCGTAATAGCCGGAGTGATTGCCGTCGTATATTCGTGTGCGTATGGATATACCGTTGAAAAGATAGCCTATAAGCCGTTGCGTAATTCGCCACGTCTATCTGCTCTCATAAGCGCCATCGGTATGTCAATGTTTCTACAGAACTATGTACTCCTGGCGCAGACATCCGATTTTCTGCCCTTTCCCAGTTTGATTCCTGACTTTGAGTTTATGGAGCCGTACGCGCATATCATCGGTTCGACGGAGATCGTCATCCTCGCTACGACGACTGTTGTTATGGTTCTTCTTACCGTAATGATTAAATTCACAAAAATGGGCAAGGCGATGCGAGCGACATCTCAGGACAAGACGATGGCGATGCTGGTGGGTATTAATGTCAATCAAGTTATTTCAGTTACGTTTATCGTTGGTTCGGCGACGGCGGCAATCGGAGGAGTGCTCATAGCTTCTCATGTCGGTATGATTAATTTCTATGTCGGTTTCATAGCGGGAATAAAGGCATTTGTTGCCGCGGTGCTTGGAGGAATCGGGAGCATTCCCGGAGCTGTTCTCGGCAGTTTTGTCCTTGGCTGGACAGAAAGCTTCGCTACCGGATATGTATCGAGTGATTACGAAGATGTCTTCGCTTTCCTGTTTCTTGTGCTTATCCTGATTTTCAGACCCGCGGGTATTTTGGGACGATCCGAGAAACACAAATTATAACATGGCATTTTATTTTTTTCAGGGATTTGGAAGTTGATTAAATTTGATGAAATAAAAAGAGCTTCTTTGGTGTCCGCATGGTTCATGTTTTTGACGTTTCCCATTATGGTCATTAGGGTTAATCCTGTTGAACGGATCATTGAATGGCGCTGGAATAACATGATACTCGTGGGAATTGGCAGCTTTATCCTTTCGTTTGTATGGAACTATCTCATGAAGCGAAAGGAGCTTGGTACTAAAAAGACTGAAGCCGGAGAAAAAATCGACACCATTCCCCTCGCCCAGAGAGTTCTGGGAGAGAAACGGATATACGTGCCCGTCTTGATTGCCGCCGGAATATTCACCATTGTTTTCCCTTTCATTTTTTCAATGTATCAGACCACTATCATGACTACTGCCTTGATATATGTCATGCTTGGCCTTGGCCTTAACATCGTAGTAGGCCTCGCTGGTCTTCTCGACCTCGGATATGTCGCCTTTTACGCTGTGGGCGCTTATGCCTACGCCCTGTTGAATTACCATTTCGGACTCGGTTTCTGGATTGCGCTGCCAATAGGAGGCGCTCTGGGGGCCATCTTTGGAATAGTGCTGGGTTTTCCTGTGCTACGACTTCGAGGTGATTATCTCGCCATCGTTACACTGGGGTTTGGCGAAATAATACGTATTATTCTGGAAAACTGGAATGAATTTTCCTTCGGACCAAGCGGCATAGCAAATATCTCAAGACCTTCCCTGTTCGGAATCGATCTGTCTGTTCACGATTCTACTATATATTTATATTATATTATGATTGGTCTGTGCCTTTTTACTGTTTTTGTGGTGAACCGCCTCCAGGACTCCAGAATTGGCAGGGCGTGGATTGCACTTAGAGAGGATGAAGTCGCCTGTCAGGCTATGGGAATTGACAAGGCCAAAACAAAACTGACGGCATTTGCCCTCGGTGCGACATGGGCGGGTATGGCCGGGGTAGTATTTGCGGCAAAAACTACCTTTGTAAATCCGGCAAGCTTTACCATCTGGGAGTCTATCATAGTACTGTGTATTGTCGTGCTGGGAGGCATGGGATCCATAATAGGTGTTATCGCCGGTGCGCTTGTGCTGATACTTACGCCTGAATATCTGCGCGCGTTTGCCGAATACAGGATGCTGGCGTTCGGCACATTGCTTGTTGTGATGATGATCTTCCGTCCCGGAGGAATTATACCCAATGTGCGCCGTGTATATAAATTTGAGGGCGCGAAAAGCGCTAATAAAAGCTGATTAGATATGGAACTGGAACCTATACTGAAAGTTCAAAACCTTGGCATGAACTTCGGGGGCCTCAGGGCGCTTGACGATCTGGACCTGGATGTTTGCAGGCATGAAATTGTCGCGCTTATCGGTCCCAACGGTGCAGGAAAGACCACCTTCTTTAATTGCATTACCGGGATATATCCTCCCACAGATGGCGATGTGCTAATATCAGCGCCGGGCAGTGATAAGCTGCAGAGGATAAATGGTCTAAAACCAAACAAAGTTACCGAAAAAGGTCTCGCCAGAACCTTCCAGAACATTCGTTTATTTCCCAATATGACAGTTCTTGAGAATGTAATGATAGGACGTCATTGCCGAATGCATGCGGGTGTCGTAGGTGCAATATTTAGAGGCGGCTCAACTGTGAGAGAAGAAAAAGTGGCGGTGGAAGACAGCTATGCCATACTGGAAAAGATAGGACTCGAACAATTTGTGGATGAGTTTGCCAAGAACCTTCCATACGGGGCGCAGAGGCGTCTTGAAATAGCCAGAGCAATGGCCACAGAGCCTTTTCTTCTTCTACTTGACGAACCCGCCGCGGGGATGAATCCCAACGAAACTCAAGAACTTGACGAATTGATAAAACGGATTCGTGACGATTCAGAAATTTCCATACTCCTGATTGAGCATGATATGAAACTCGTGATGAGCCTGTCCGACAGGATATTTGTAGTGGATTACGGCAGGAAGATCGCACATGGCACCCCGGAGGAGATAAGAAGCAATCCTGTAGTAATAAATGCCTATCTCGGAGAAGAGATTGATGCTTAAGCTTAAGAACGTACAGACCTTCTACGGAAATATCCAGGCCTTGAAAGATGTCACTATAGAGATTTCGGAAGGCGAAATAATCACTCTCATAGGCGCGAACGGGGCCGGGAAGACCACGACACTAATGGCTGTGTGCGGCATAGTTCCGCCGAGATTCGGCGAGATATTTTTTATGGGTGAACCGATAACCGCTATGGAACCTGATAAAATCGTCTCTCTTGGTATCTGTCAGGTGCCAGAAGGCCGTCGCATCTTTCCCCATCTGTCGGTTGCAGAGAACCTTGATATGGGCGCTTTCTTGAGGAATGACAGGACGGAAATAAAAAAGGATATGGAATATGTCTTTGATCTGTTCCCGATTCTTGCGGAGAGACGTCATCAGGCCGGTGGTACCTTGAGCGGGGGAGAGCAACAGATGCTGGCAATATCAAGGGCGCTTATGGCCAGACCCAGACTCCTTCTTCTTGATGAGCCTTCACTCGGACTTGCTCCGCTGATTGTCAAACAGATATTTGAAATATTAATCAAGATTAATACGGAGAATAACACAACCATCTTTCTCGTGGAGCAGAACGCTAACCTCGCGCTAAAGGTAGCCACCAGGGGTTACGTCATGGAAAATGGCCGTATAACTCTCACAGATTCCTCAACGAACCTCCTTGCCAATGAAGAAGTTAAGAAAGCTTATCTCGGCCTTTAACCTTATCCCCGTTCAGCATTGTGCCCTTTCTTTCTGAAGATCAGCCGTGTCGGCGTATTTTCGAAACCCAGTTCTTCATGTATCCTGTTGGCCAGATAGCGTTCATAGGAAAAATATACCGCCTTTGGTTCGCGAACAAAAAACACAAAGGTGGGAGGTTTTACAGATATCTGGGTTGCATAATTTATCTTATTGGGCCTGTTTCTGTAACGCGGGGGAGAGAGTCTTTCGGTAAATTCCGCCAGCTTTGTGTTTAAGAGAGATGTGGAAACTCTTTTTGTGTATTGATCATACACGTTGTCAATAAGATCGAATACCTTTCGCAGTCTCTGTCCGGAGAGAGCCGATACGGTGATTATGGGTGCAAAGTCCAGATATTTCAGGCTGTCTTTTACGTGTCTTACATGTGTGCCGATCGTGGAATTGTCTTTCTCAATAAGGTCCCATTTGTTCAGGATTATAATGCAGGCCGCGCCTCTTTCATAGGCCAGGCCTGCGATTTTTGTGTCCTGTTCAGTGACGCCTTCCTGCGCGTCAATCATGACGAGGGCTATGTCGCAGCGGGCGAGTGTCTTTATTGCTTCCAGAACACTGTATTTTTCCAGTTGCAGACTGACCTTGCTCTTTTTCCGTATCCCGGCGGTGTCTATCAGGAGATATTTCCTGTCATTCAGGTCAAAGGCCGTGTCCACCGAATCCCTTGTGGTTCCGGGTGTGGGATTGACTATTGTGCGTTCATAGCCGAGAATCTTATTTATCAAGGAGGATTTTCCTACGTTGGGCTTTCCGATTACGGCTATTCGTATCCGTTCCTCCTTGTCATCTCGGACAGGGATTTCAGGAAGGTGTTCTACGACATCATCCAGCAGGTCGCCCACACCGAGGCCGTGCTGGGATGATATGGAATAGATCCGATCGACACCAAGCCGGTAAAAATCGAATGCCAGATCCTCTTGCTTGAGGTTGTCTATCTTATTTGCGACGTAGAAGACGGGCTTTTTTGTTTTTCTGAGCAGCTTGGTAATTTCGATATCCGAAGGGGTAAGACCCTCCCGCCCATCCATGAGAAAGATGATGGCATCGGCTTCCTCGATGGCCATGTTTGTCTGCTCACGCATCTGTATAAGCATTCTTTCACTCGTCGCGGGTTCAAAGCCTCCCGTATCGATGATCATAAAGGTCTTGCCGTTCCAGTTGGAATCCGCGTAATTTCTGTCTCTTGTTGCGCCAGGCTGGTCTATGACGATAACCTTTCTGGTTTCGGATAGCCGGTTGAACAGGGTTGATTTACCGACATTCGGCCTGCCTACGATTGCTACTATGGGTTTCATCTATATCCGTCCTTCATTCATTCATATATCCGAATTCTCCAAGCATTCTCGGATTCTGTGTCCAGTCCTTTTGCACCCTGACAAACAGCTCCAAGTATATCCTGGTGTCAAAAAATCTTTCCAACTCCAGCCGCGCGGCGGTTCCTATCTTTTTCAGCATGCCGCCTCTCTTGCCGATGATGATTCCTTTCTGTGAGTCTTTTTCAACATTTACAACTGCCTGTATATGTGTCAGACCCTTTGTCGCATCCTCCTTGAAAGACTCAATCATTACGGCGGTGGAGTAGGGCACCTCCTTGTGTGTTAATATGGTTATCTTTTCCCTGATTATTTCAGCTGCTATAAATCTCTCGGAACGATCCGTTATCATATCATCCGGGAAATATTGCGGCCCTTCCGGCAGGATATTCCATATTACATCCAGGAGCCTGTCAACATTAAATCCCTTCAGTGCGCAGACTGGCACAATCTCTTTAAATGTATGAATATTTCTGCAATTGTCAATGAGTACCAGCTGTTTTTCCCTACTTATCAGATCAATCTTATTAATCACCAGCACGACTGGCAGGTCTGTATTCTTGAGTGACTTTACGATAAGATTATCATCTTCACCGATATGCGTTCCGGCGTCGATCAGCAGGAGCAGCATATTAACATCACTGAAGACGCTCATTGCGGCCGATACCATCTGGCGGTTGAGCGGTGTTTTTGCACTGTGTATTCCGGGGGTATCCAAGAAGATGAGCTGGCCCGCCTCGGTGTTTCTGATCCCCATAATCCTGTTTCTCGTTGTCTGGGGCTTACGAGTGGTTATCGCTATCTTTTCACCCACCACGAAATTCATAAGCGTGGACTTTCCCGCGTTTGGCTTTCCTACGATGCCCACAAAACCTGATTTAAACAAAATTGACTCCTTAGATTATTCATTGCTTAACGTGTGCGAGAAAAACCACCCTTTATAATGTTATGATATTCACGGTTTTGCTCATAATATTTTTCTCTTTGGTTGGACAGATGGAAATTTCACTTTGCGGAACGTAACAAAGATCATACACCTTCAAAATACTTTGTCAAGTAATTTTATATAGTTGAAGGTTTGTTTCGATAGCTGTTGGTTAAAACTCTTCCCACCTTTGCAGGGCGGTCAGGTAGATTCCCGCGCGGATCAGTGATTCCGGGACGTTTTTGAGGTTTGCCAGCATTTCTCTGTAGGCTTCGAGCTGAGGGCGGTATAATTCCCTCTCTTGGGCAATGAACGCCTCCAACGGCTCGCTGTCTTCCGGCCGTGAGGTCTTGAAGTCGCAGATCCACCAGGTATCAACATCCAGTGCTGCGAGGTCGATAGCACCGGAGCGCACGCGCCCCTCTTCGGTGGCATCTTCTATCTCCCATTCGTTTTGTACGGCAGTCATCGCTGTCAGCCGGGCAATAAGGGGGTCGGCAAGGGTCTTTACTGCCTCTTCGAGAATTTCTGGAGCTGTCTCATCGGCACGGCCTGGCCCGATACCTTCAGCATACAGGGTACGCGCTACGGCCTTTGCCGTGGGGAGTGGCCTTCCGCGTATGCCGGTTGCAAGGATCTCATGCGTGACCGTTCCCCGTGTCCGCTTAAACGCTGACTCGTCGTCGGAAAGCTTTTCCTCCGCGCGCAATGCATCGTTCACCATTGAAGATGGGGATTTTGCCATTATGTAGGCGGGTTTTTCCGGATGAAGAAGGCAGGGCTCGGGGAGGATACGTTCGTCAGCTGTCTTATCCGGCGGCAGGGAAGGGGATGTGGGGTTGATCTCTGTGGGGATGTGTCTACCGGCGAACACGCTGTCGATATCGGCGCCGCTAATGCCTTCATATTCCATGACCCATTCGATGACATTCTTTTTGCCAGTCGAGAGTGTGGTGTCATCCTTCAACTTTGCGATACCGCTCATATAGAGGGCCTCTTTTGCCCGTGTCACTCCCACATAGAAGAGTCTTTTTGCCTCCCCCCATTCACGATTTTTCTGGAATTTTTTCAACAGATCAAAAACCGGCGGCGATTCCTTTCTCCTCCTGTCTTTTCCCATTGCGACGAGGTATTCCCCCTCCGTTCCCGGGACCCTTTCCATAAGGTAGGCAGGCGATATTCGCGATCCGCCTGAAAGGGGTTTCCAGTCCATAAATGGGAGAAACACGATATCAAACTCAAGTCCCTTGGCCTTATGAACGGTCATCATCTCGACGGGGGATCGAGACGCAGCTGGATCAGCCGGTTCGTAAAAGGAGTCGATAGAGGCCTTCACATATTGAAGGGTTTTCAGAGGAGTGCCCAGACGCGCGTTCTCCAGTATCCTGAAGAATTGCATGCAGTTTGCTACACCTGACATGCCGTACCTGGAAGCTGTCTTCCGAGGACCGTCAAGGTCTTCCCAGAATGTTCTTACGGTTGTGCCAAGGGGATCACGTCCCACCCGGCGGGAGGCGTTTTTTATTGCCTTTGTAAGCAGTTCCATGTGGGGATGAGAGCGTGCGGTCAGGGAGATCTTCTCCATCCAGCTCTTGGGCTCCTGTTGTGCGGTTTCGTACAGGAGATTCATGTCGAACCACGACCAGGGCGAACGCAGGATGGACCCCCAGGCAAGATCGTCATGCGGGTTTGCCATCAGTTCAGCAATTTTAATGAGGTGCATTACCTCCGGACGCCGCGCGAGACCGAGGCCTTCGTGTACCTGAATGGGGATACCTTCATTTTTGAAGGCCTGGAGATAGCGGGTTATCCGGTTTCTGGTGAAGAGTAGTATGGCTATGGATCTGTCGCCGCCGGTATTTTGCATAATATCCTTGACTTTTCCGGCAAGCCACGCGGCCTCGCTGTCCTTTGCCTTTTCATTATCGCTGTCGGTAAACAGACTGAGCGATATCGTGCCTTCGCCCTCATCCCCGCTATATGGTTCCGATTGGCTGAAGGGGACTTCGTCAGCATCGGGGTCCGGGTCTTTCATGACCACCTCGCCGAACAGGCCGTTTGTCCACTCTATCAGTTTCTTTGCGGAGCGGAAATTTGTTCTCAGTCGATGCGCGTCAAGGGGAATCGTGCCTCCTTCCGATGTGGGAATTCCCGCTTTCGAGTCCATGAACAGACTCACCTCCGCGTTTCTGAATGAATATATGGACTGTTTGGGATCTCCCACAATAAAGACGGTCCGTCCGCTTTCGGAGAGCCATCCGCCGCACAGGCGGGTTACAAGGTTCCACTGTGAGCGGTTTGTGTCCTGAAATTCATCCACCAGAAGGTGCTGTATCCGGTGATCAAGATAGAGTTGAATCTCCGAGGGATTACTGTCGTCCAGTGCCCGGAGCGCGGCCTGTTCCAGACCGGCGAAATCAACGACGTGCCGCTCTTTGCAGGCAATTTCGTAGCGGTCGATCAGGTCCGCCGCGGTAACGATAAAATCCGAGAGAACATTCATGTCCGATTCGATATCGTGAGGCGAGGGGAGGGTTTTGATTTCGGTGAGCGCGGCGGCGCAGGGGTCGCCCATGAAAGTTATCATCTCTCCCCATTCGGTCTTGCTGAAATTTTTGTAGAATCCGTTCGCGGGGCCAAACCGTTTTAACGCGGTTCCAGACTTCGTGGTGAGCTCGTTTGCTATTGCCTGCCATGAAGAGAGGTTTTCGCATGAGCAGCCCGGAAGAGACGCGGGGAGGACTGCCCCCATAGCTGTTTTCTGCTCTGTAAGGTGACTTGTTAGATCGCTCCAGTGTTGGCCTACCTCGGTTTTCTTAAAGCAGTCCATAAGGGCAACGATGCGGCTTTCGACATAGACACGCAGCCGTTTGTTCAGGATCGCCGGAAGCTCCGAAACCCCTCGTCCGCCAGCCTGCCTGATTATTTCTATCAGGCCTCTGAACCTTCCCCTGTTCTTTATGATGCCTCTGAATTCTTCCGAGATGCTGTTCCAGTTGTTGTTATAATGGAGGAGCCGGTTTTCGAATGCCTTTCTCCTGTCGTCGGTCTCGGCGTACGCGAAAAAGCCTTTCAGGGCGGCCTGGACGGTCTCTTCTATCAGGATGGCCTGCGCGTTCTCTTCAATGATTTCAAAATCGGGTGCTACCCCCGCTTCAAGTGGCGCGCGCCTGGCTATATAATTGCAGAAGCCGTGGAATGTCATGATATTTAGAGTATCGGAAGAGGTAAGGAGATGTGCCTTGTCTTTATGTACACGAAGTGCCCTTTCTGCGAGCAGGGTCATCTCTCCGTCTGGATCATTCGCGGATGTCCTGCCACTCAAAAAGCCGGTTATGCGCAGGCGCATCTCACCGGCTGCCTTTTCTGTAAAGGTGATAGCCAGGATCTCTGCCGGATCGCGAACCTCTCCGAGGAGCTTGAGGAAACGCTTTGTAAGAAGGAGCGTCTTGCCGGACCCCGCGGGGGATTCCACGTGGTGCGACCGGCTCGTATTGAGCGCGGCGGTTCGCTGTGCGGCATCATTCGGTTTCTTCATGAGCCCCCTCATCATTTTCATGTCCGTGATCCCTGACCCCTTCTCTGCACAGGGTTATCACAGGACATTTTTCGCAGGTCTTTTCCCGGCCGGTGACCTCCGAGACAGGGAAGGGCTCGGCGCGAAAATCTCCCGCCCCCAGGATCTTTCCCAGCCTTGCTATGGCCTGCGTCCAGTCCTCCAGTGATGATTCGATTCCCTTGATCTCGAAGATCCTTATATCGGCGGATGACTTGAGTTGGATATATCCGGCCGAAAAGGGTGCATCCAATTTAATAAGCGGTTCCAGAGCGGGGATGTGCCCGCCCAATAGGGCCAGGAGATAGGTGATAAGCTGGGATTCTTTCAGACGTGTCACGATGTCTGCCGCCGCAGGCGTTTCACCTGTCTTGTAGTCCCACAGGATAACGCCCCCGTTTTTGTTGAAGTCCACCCGGTCTATCCTTCCCTTCAAAGAGAAGGGCAGCCCGGGGACCCTGAGGGCTTCAAACGAGCTTTCCTCCGCGACGCACCGCCAGCCCTCCCTGTAGCGTTCGATTTCGCGGTCAAGCCAGTCGGTGAGAATACCTCCATCTGAATCATCTTTTGAGCCCATCCAGCGCCTACGCTCGACCTGCCAGTGTGGTATCCCCGCCACACTGTGAAGCTCTTTGTCCACACAATCCGACAGGATCGATCGCGTCCGGCAATCGACATCTGCGCTGTTGAGATCCAGGCCGCTCTCTCTCAGCCTCTGCGTGAACAGTGCCAGAACCCGGTGAATCCGGTTTCCCTTCTCGCGGGGGGAGACATCCGGCTCTATCTCTTCGATGGATTCTATATTAAGAATGCCTTCAACAAAGAAGCGATATGGACAGATAACCGCCTTCTGGAACCTGCTTACCGAGACGGTTTCAGGGATGTTGTCAGGGTTAAAAAAGTGGTCACCCGGAGGCTCAGGAGAGATTTCTTCATGCAATCCTTTATATGCTGACCGGAGCCATGTGGCCCTCAACCAAACAGGGTCAGGGATATTCCAGATATCGGTAGATCTCTTCTCCTCATTACCGGGCCAGAAGGGTGAAGGCGCAAGTGGTTTGAGATCTTCCTGCTCCGCCCGGAGAAGGGTGATGTCCGGTGCGAGGGCCATTAAATGATCAAAGGCCTTTTTTCCGAATTCGTACTGGCTTTGCGCTGTTCCTCCCTGTGCCAGTTTCCGCTCCGCGGAGTCGAGAAGGGGAAGTGGGCGTACCGGTCCTGGAAGCGACCGGTCGTCCATGCCGAGGACGTAAATCTTGTCAAAGTCGAGACCTCGGGATTCGATAATCCCCATGATTTGTATGCCGGCATCTTCCGCTGCGCCGATCTGTACGGTCTTGCGTGACGCGAGATGCGTCAGCCATGCCAAAAACCCGTGGCCGTCCATTGGTGTTTCTGACAGGTATCGATCGATCTCTTCCATGATCTCGTCGATACCCCTCCTGTCGACGGCATCCTTTTCATCCGATTCAACGGGAAACCCGAGGCGGTCCCATGCTTCTCTGAGCAGCTCCGCCCAGAAGGTGCCTTTTCTCTTCATAGATATATCTATCGCGCAGTAGGCGGAAAGATGTTCCCTGCTGTCTGAGGGGATGAGATCGTATATGCGCGGATCTTCCCGTTTCAGTGTTCTCAGGAGATTTTCAAGGCCAAGGTCAACAGAGCGCCTTCTCCATACGATGTCAGCCCGTGCGATCTCATGGCGTTTTCCCTGCCGGCATTTGTAGTAGGGAGACAGGAGAAGAGAGAGGAACAGTTCGCGGGATTGCCCCTCGAGGACAAAGCGCAGGGGGAGCAGGGCCGCGTTCATCATATGTGTCTCGAGGAGAGGAACGCCCTTTGTCATGTTGAACCAGTGGAGACCGTGGGGTGGGGCCTCGGCCATGATGTCCCTGAGACTCCTCTCCAGCGTCTTCGCGTATCTGTCCATATCGGGTACGATTACCCCTATACGGTGCAGAGGTGTCGTCCGGGCATCCTCTCCAAGGCGATTAATCAGGTAGGTGACCTCCTGTTCGGGAGAAGGAAGGGCAAGGGCCTCGATTGTTCCCTGTCTTTGCGCCGGGAGATCCACGTACTCAACATCGGAGCTTTCCTCAAGAGCCATGAACAGTTCGCGTTCCACAGGGGCGGGTGATTCAAAACCGGCCAGTGAGATTTTTTCCGGAAGAACGATCCTGCCCTCGATTATTGCCCGGCGTATAAGAAGGGGGCGAAACGACGGGTGAAAGAGGCCGCCGGGTTTAAGAGATTTTTCAAATGCCGCGCTGATCTCTCTTCGCCATTCTACGAGGGGCGTGGAGGGGAAGCCGGACGAGGGGTCAAGCCCGTGACGCACCATAATGCCGTGATTTTCATCGAGAATGGAGCAGAGGTTCAAGTCTGCATTCAGGGGAGAAGGGGGTGCGATCCTGCCAGCCAGTTCCTTCCAGAGATTCATCCGGTAGAGATCAGGAGCGGGCATCTCCCCGGGCCACGATTCGGACCATATCCGGGTGAGCCAGGTGTTCAGGCTCATCGCGCGCAGAGATTCCCAACCCCGCTTTCCTTCACTTATACACCGCAGGCGAAAACGCCGGCGAACACTGCGCGTCAGTCGCTCTGTGGAAGTCAGATAAAGACGATCTGTATGTATGTTGATCATGAACAGTGACGGATATATAAAAGGTTAGATTTAATTACCCTTGCGTTTTAGGACATGAGAATCAGTCCAGGCCCCCTTCATTTCACGGCCAATAAATATTAAATTCGGATCGTTCATTCCCTTATCTTAGCTCCATTGATTAGAATGGACTCAGTGTTGGCTTGATAGTTACGGCGCAAGTCAGATTCGATTTAAACCGGTTGCGCGCCCCCGCCGAAGATAGAAAACAACAGTACGATAATCAACAGTTGAATGGCCCAGCCGATCAAACATACTCCTACTGCCCGCAGGGTGCTTGTATAATCGAGGGCCTGCCTGACCGCGATCACCATTGCCACCAGCATCCAGAGCGATGCAACCAGGAAAATAACTCCTCCAATCCCCGGGATAATACCTGCAATCCGAATCAAACCCGGGGAGCTCGCAAAGCCGATGGTGCGCAGCAGTTCACCGGGATCCGACTTGGTCTGGGGCTCCGGAAGGAGTTTTGTGCCGATGAAGTACGTGAGCCAGGCCCAGATATACCAGCCTGCAAGTGCCGCGATTGTTCCCATCACAAGCCCGCCGAGCCCTCCTGTCATAATTGTTCCCACACCGGCTGCCAGGCTTGAAAGTACGACAACCGCCATCGCCTGGCTCATTGCCCCTTTGTCGGCCTCGACCTCTTCATACAGGTTGACGTCCAGCTTGGCGGCGCGAATAATACGATCCTGAAAACTACTCATGATACCCTCCTTGATAATGTTCACCATTTTGATTATTCATATAGTTCAAATCAGCGCGCAGGGCCAGATATTTTCTCTCGCAATGATCCAGCGGCCGATTTGGATCTTACGAGAAAATCGATTTTCGCGCGCGGGTCCCGAATAGCACTTTACGTCAGGTTCGCTGTTTCGGATTTCTATCAGTCTATCTTAAAGACGCGCGCCGCGTTTTCGTATCCCACCTTTCGGGCAAGTTCCTGTGGCAATTCTTTCAGCAGCTTTACTGATCCCGGAACAGAGATTCTCTGTCTGCGCTTTGCCTGTGATGGCTGGTAAAACTGATCGGTTCCGATCATAAAGTGGTCGGTATGTTCCTTCATCAGCGCCAGCCATCGGCTGTCAATTGCACCCATATCGAAGGGAACATTGAAGCCGCCACCACCTTCTGTTTTTCTGACCTTGATGCTCATATAAAGATTGGGATGGCTTTCCAGGAGTTTTTCCATAAGATCTGCCGTGCGGCGGCCCGTGTTGTCCCACCCCCGCCGAGAAATATGAACTGCTTGGGATATTTTTTAGCAACCTTTTTAAGGGGTTTGTATGTATATGAATCCCTCTGGCTGGATACGAAGGGGTGTGGCATAAGAATCACCTGCTTGATTCCGTACTCTTTCATTATCTTTAGAGCGGCCCTCGCGCTACCCATGAAATCAGTCGTGTTACGACCTGTATAGGGGATTATGTGATTATGGGCGTCGAGTATCGGGATATTGAGTGGCTGTGGTTTTCTCTTTCCCCTCGAGGCAGAGACATGAGAGACGGCGACTATAGAAAGTACTACAAAAAAAAACTACGGACCATACAAAAACAACGGATCTGAATCTTGATAAATTTTTCATCTGTATCCTCCTTTCGGCAAGTAATACAGTGCGCTCAAATCATTTAACCGTTGCGTTTAAAAGTTTCCCCCTTCTTTGTACATCAAAGTCTTAGCGGGATTTTCGAATGAGCAGGGGGCTGCGTCCGTGGGAAGACTGGAATCAAATTTATATTTTTGTTTCTCTCACCGGGCCTTACCACAAATGAAAAATCCTCACACTATGAAAATAATTTGTAATGGAATTCTGATACATTTATAATGGTCACCAAATCCACTTTTTGACAAATGAGGGGAGAGGTATTATTTTACGAAATTGGAGGAGAAAAATATGAGGACCCATGTATGACAGAAAATGATGATTATAAGGCCCATATTGAGACGCTCAAACGGCATTCTTTCGACATCGGAACGTATCGACCTCCGAGCGAGGGCGGAAGTTTTTCACTGCTCCTTCGGTTTACCCGAAACTGTCCATGGAACAAATGCACATTTTGTGGAATGTACAAGGGAGAAAGGTTTGTCTATCGGTCAATCGAGGAAATAAAGACCGATATTGATTCGGTGAAGGCAATCATCGATGCGATAACGGCAGTTTCATGGAAACTCGGGTATGGCGGGGAGGCAGACAGAAATGTGGGGATGGCGATTCTGAGAGCCGATCAGTCATTCCATTCCAACCAATGCTTTATCTCCGTTTTTAACTGGCTCGCTTCAGGGGCCGGAACGGCCTTCGTTCAGGATGCTAACAGTATGATCATGCGACCGCCGGAATTTGTGGAGGTCCTGAAATATCTCAGGGAGGCGCTTCCCACGCTGACACGCGTGACTACCTACGCACGATCAAAAACACTTGCACAGAGAAGACCCGAGGAGTTGAAAGAGATCTGTGAGGCCGGTCTGACTCGCATCCACGTTGGGCTCGAAACGGGAGACGATGAACTGTTACAAATAGTTCGAAAGGGCGTGACTGCCGATGAGCAGATCGAGGGCGGGAAAAAGGCCATGGAGGCGGGTTTTCAGTTGTCGGAGTACTGGATGCCCGATCTCGGAGGACGGGAACGGTGGCGTCAGCATGCGGAAAATACTGCCCGCGTTCTCACGGCAATCAATCCGCACTATATCCGTTCGAGACCATTCGTGCCGTGGAAGGGTACACCCATTTGTGAGGACTATGAGCGTGGAGACCTGCACCTGTCATCTCCTCATGAACGACTCGAAGAACTGCAGCTTATGATTCAAAATCTCGATGTAACATCCAAGGTCTGTTTCGATCACGCGATGAACTCCTGGCTCGACAGACGAGGCGGTCTTCTTTTCAGGCAGGATTACGAAGGGTACAAATTTCCCGATGAAAAACCAATGCTTCTGGACAGGATCCAAGAGGGCCTCGACGTCGATGAATCCACACATACGCATGTAAAAGACATAATGGGGATAAGCTCTCTCTGAGAGAGACATCCCGCTCCGTACGAAAATCAGGCTCCCTGCAGATAACCGGGCAGGGCATCTTCTTTCATCCCCTGGAAACTGCACAGAATGGGACAGGTCTCGCAGGGAGGTTTTATCCCCGGTAGCGGCGGCTCTCCCTTGATATCTTCAATATAATCGCAGCACTGATTTACTTCTTCTTCGTCGCCCTCGACGATTATGATCACGGCTCCTTCTGCACCGCCGTATCCCCCCGACGCGAAATGGACGGCATCCACATCAAAGAGCTCTTCCAGGGCATCCAACTCGGTATAGGCCATGCCATCGGTAACGCACACCATTCCGACAGGGGCACCTATGCTCCGTTCGATAGTAGACAGCCCTCCAACCCGGGATGCTTCTTCGACAGAGATAATCATCTTTTCGAGACCTACGGGATAGATAATAGTTGCTCCTCGAACCTTCATGGGCAGGTAAAATTGGCCCATGGTACCCCCCATGGGATTTGCCATGATGACACCAACCCGTCCTGTGTGATCAACAGCATTGGCTCCCTTTAACAGGATATCCCCCGTCCCCAGCTCATCGATGACGGTGGACGGGTCTACATCCAGCAACTGATTCTTGTAAAAAGTAACCGGTTGAAGACGAACGCCCTGAGGGAGCGCGCAGGTGATCCCCTTGATGACCTGTCCGGCAACATATTTTTCCTTCTCTATCGATTTTCCCTGCAGTTCCTCGACGATATACGCGTTTGTTGACCCGCGTCCCACGATCAAATATCCTTCTTCTTTGGCCTGTTGTACCTCGGGGATCGAAACGATGCCTCTGGCTATCAGCCGCTTTGATTCCGCCGGTGTCAATGTAAATAATGCCTGCATAACATATCCTCCTTTATTCATCGTTACCTGCACGAACTGTGCATGGACAGAGTTCCCACTTTGCCACGCACAATCTAGAAAAAATACTCAATGCCACAAATCAATGTCTGTGAAAAGACATCTTTTAAATCGATCTCAATATACCATATTATACCAAATCATGCAGGATCTTCTTGCAAAGGTATCAGTAACAAGTTAAGAAACCGGTGTTGTTATTATCAGTACGGGAGGTTTATCTTGTGAAGCTCATACTGGTGCGTCATGGTCAGACATTATGGAATCGAGAAAAACGGGTGCAGGGTGTGAGTGACATCGCGCTCAGTAATCGTGGCATGGCTCAGGTGGACAATCTCGCGCGATCATTGCGGAATGAAAAGATTGACACAATAATATCGAGCCCCCTCACACGGGCTGTCCAAACGGCCGAGGCCATCAACTATTATCATAACCTCCCTATCGAATATGAAGAAGACCTGATGGAACTCAACATGGGTGATTTTGAAGGGATGGCCTTTCAGGAGATGATTACAAACCACGGTGATCTTCTTGAGCGATGGGTCAGGGACCCGTCTTCCCTCGTCATCCCGGGAGGAGAATCCCTTGTCGAACTTCAGGAACGGGCCTGGGGTGTCGTCGAGCGCGTTGTCGGAAAATCGGAAACAACTCTCCTCGCGGCTCATAACTTCACCATAATGACTATCCTCTGCAAGATTAAAGAAATTGATCTCTCTTACATCAGACAGGTTCACGTGGATGTGGCTTCCAAAACGCTTGTAGAATTCAAAAATGGAGTAGGAAAAGTTGTTTCTTATAACGATATCGTTCACTTGGCAGGTTGCGAGAATGTCATCGATTAGGCGCTCAGTCCTTTAACCGGGGTGGACTTTTCAACCGTGTTCTGATAGGTGGAAAGGATGTGTGAATGTGAATATTCTTTCATCGAAAATCCCATCCCCGACGAAATTGATCGGATAACAAACCTCTACCGGAGAGAAAACTGGTGGAAGCAGGAAGGGGATAACCCCGAAATGGTCAGACTTATTATTGCGGGGAGTCACTGCTTTCTTGTTGCACGACATGGCGACATTATCGTAGGGATGGGGAGGGCTGTCAGTGACAGTGCAAGTGATGCGTATCTTCAGGATGTGACTGTGATGTATTCGTTCCGTGGAAAGGGAATCGGGACCCGGATCGTGGAGATACTGGTCAATCGACTTGAACGGGACGGGATACACTGGATCGGGCTCATAGCGGAGAGGGGCTCTCACCCCTTCTACGAACATCTCGGCTTTTCCATCATGGAACGGGCGACCCCCATGTTGAGGTCGAAGATATGAAATTCAGACCGCTCACACCTTCCGATTATGTGTTGTTAAAGCCATTCTTTGCCAGGCAGAGGTATCCCCTCTGCCCCTATTCCCTCTCATCCATTATTGCATGGACAAACGAGGTCTACTCACCCTGCGGCGCCGTTCATGGTGACAGCCTTATCATCTACGCGAACTTCGCCGGGCGGCATAGGGAGAGATCTCATCTGATCCTGCCCGTTTCACCCGATAGGGATCACATCCCTGAAGAGCTTGCCGAAACATCCCGCCAAACGGGATACGACACCTACTGGTTCGTTCCCGAGGATTACCTGAGCCGGCACGCAGAAAACGACCTGGAGAGCTTCTTCGATATCGAGCGGCACGAGGAATACGATGACTACGTGTACCGAACCGAAGATCTGGCAACACTGGCAGGGGGGAAGTACTCAAAGAAGCGTAATCTTATCAAACAATTTGAGCGCCATTATTCCGAAAAATCAAAAAATCTCACTGTGAAAACCTTATCACAGAAAGATGTCCCCGAATGCCTGGAGTTTCTGGAAAGGTGGTGCGAGGAGCGGGAGTGCGAAGTCGACAGGGACGAAGACCTCGCCTGCGAATGGAACGCCACGAGAAACGCCCTGGAGAATATTGATACAATGGGCTTCAGGAGTATTGTGCTCTCAATCGATGGGACGGTGCAGGCCTTTGCTATAGCCTCGCAGCTTACGGAGGCGATGAGCGCATTCCACTTCCAGAAGGCTTCGACGCAGTTTAGTGGCCTATATCAGTTTTTCGACAGGGAATGCGCACGCAGACTTTTCCCAAAGCTGGAATACATCAACAAGGAGAGCGACATGGGTGTGCCGGGACTGATTCAGTCGAAACATTCTTACCATCCGGTTATGATGATAAAATCCTACAAACTGAGACTGAGGGAACAGGCATAAGGTTATAAAGTGATACGTGAGAATGATAATAGTAACGGTTTGAACAACAACGTTTATCACCGGTAGGAACTGCGGCAGGAAGAACTGTTTCAAGGCACTGATCCATAAAGTTTTCTCCACGCAGTTGAAATGATGAACAATGAAAGGCATTCAGCCTTTTCAACCATCGGAAGGAGGACGTTATGTTGAATGATGAAAAATGGAAGACATACAATTCCAAGGGTGCCAGGCGTGTGGTTGTCACCAAGGAATTGCCCGGCAAAAGATGGCTAGAGATCCTGATCCGGGCTGGCTGCAGCGTAGATGTTTGTAAATCGACAGACATTCTGAGTACTGAAGAGATTTCATACGCGATTGGAGACAGATGCTCCGGGGCCATAGGACAATTGACAGAGGCATGGGGAGATGAACTTTTTTCCGCCCTCAGGAATGCCGGAGGGACGGCGTACAGTAATTATGCCGTGGGTTACAATAACGTGGATGTAGGGGCCGCGACAAGGAATGGTATCTGTGTGGGTAACACCCCCGGCGTGTTGACTGAAACCACTGCGGAGATGACTGTAGCGCTGACTTTCTCGACGGCGCGCAGAGTGGTGGAGGGTGACAGATTTACGCGCGCAGGAAAGTTTAAAAGCTGGCTGCCGACCATGTTTCTCGGAGAACTTCTCTATGGAAAGACGGTTGGCGTCATAGGCGCGGGACGTATCGGCGCCGCTTACGCACGCATGATGGTCGAAGGACATAAGATGGATCTCATTTATTATGATCTGTACCGGAACAGCGCCCTTGAAGATTATGTGGCTGCTTATGCAGATTTTTTGAAGTCACGTGGTGAACAACCGGTTGCATGCAGACGGGCGGAAAATGTGGAAGATGTGCTTCAGACAGCCGACCTTGTGAGCCTGCATCCGGTGCTCGATGAAACCACACACCATTTGATAAATGCCGAGCGCCTGAAACTTATGAAAAAGAACGCGATCCTGATTAACGCGAGCAGAGGGCCGTTGATCGATGAGGAGGCCCTCGTGAAGCACTGCCGGAACAACCCTGACTTTCGAGCGGGACTTGATGTCTTTGAGGATGAACCGGCGTTGAAACCGGGCCTGGATAAACTTGACAATGTGGTGATCGTGCCACATCTTGGTTCGGCAACCATCTGGACAAGGCAGAGCATGGCGACCCTTGCGGCCGGAAACGTAGCGGGGATACTGATGGGATATCCGGCGTGGAAGGAAGAAAATGTTTTGCCCTTCCTGGAGGATGACCCTCCGGAAGCGGCTCCCAGTATTGTCAATTCAGAAGAGATGGGTGTTCCGGAATATGCCGGGTAAAAGGAGAAGATCATGAAAATCGCAGACAGGATAGAGCGTCTGGGGGTTGAAACGGCCTTCGCCGTTTCCGCCGAGGCGGCCGCTTTCGCGGCAGAGGGCAACAAGGTATATCCCTTTCATCTCGGAGACATGAACATCCTGACACCTGCCAACATCATGGACGCGGCTGAAAAGGCAATGCGGGGAGGAAAGACAGGCTATTGTCCGAATGCGGGGATACCTCAGCTGCGTGAGCTGTTAGCCGATGATATCAGCAGGTCACGTGGGATCGATTATACCATGGAAAATGTGTCCATCCAGCCGGGCGGAAAACCGGTCATTGGCAAGTTTCTGATGGCGCTCATGAATCCAGGGGATGAGGCCCTTTATCCCAATCCCGGTTATCCCATTTATGAATCTCAGATAGAGTTTCATGGGGGCAAGGCTTTGCCCTACGGATATGTTGAAGGAAAGGAAAACTTTGAACTGGATATGGATGCAATCGAGAGACAGATAACACCGCGCACGAAGATACTCATATTCAACGACTGGCAGAATCCCACCGGCGCGGAATGCTCCTCGCAAGAGATTGAAAAACTCGCAGAACTGGCTCTGAAACATGATCTCTACGTACTCTGCGATGAGGCCTATTTTGACGTTCGCTATGAAGGAAAGAGTGTTTCACTTGCATCCATTCCCGGTATGGCCGAACGGTCAGTAATCCTTTACAGTTTCTCCAAGAAATTTGCCATGACCGGATGGAGACTCGGGGCGGCCATCGGACCAGGAGACGTCATTGATGTAATCAATAAACTCAACGTCAATAATGAATCCTGCTCGAATCATTTCATACAGTATGCTGCCATGGAAGGTCTCACCGGCAACCAGACACAGGCCCGACAGATGCTGGATACCCTCAGAGAAAGGAGAGACGCGGCCGCGGATATTCTCAATTCCATAGAGGGAGTGCGCTGTTTCCGGCCGAACGTGACGTTCTATCTGTTTCCCAATGTTACAGAAGCGATGGAACGAAAGGGGATTAAAAATCTCGACGAGTTCCGCGTGGCCCTGCTGCATGAAACCGGCGTGTCGGTGTGTACCAGGCTGCATTTCGGGCGCGCTCTCGAAGGTGAGAAAGACTTCTATATACGTCTGGCATATTCGGGTATCGATGTAGATCAAATTAGAGAGGGCCTTGGCAGGTTTAAGGCATTTATTGAAGAATAAACTGTTGGAGAACGCTTATGTATGGAAAAATCAGTGAAGATCTGAATGCGCAGTTGGAAGATCTCGTAAAAACAGGCCTTTACAAGAAGGAGCGTTATATAGCTTCGCCCCAGAGTGCGCGGATAATGGTGAATGGCGTGGAGGTTTTGAATCTGTGCGCCAATAACTATCTCGGCCTGGCGGATAATCCCGACATCGTTGAGGCTGCCAAGGCCGGGCTCGATGCACGCGGTTTCGGGATGGCTTCGGTGCGCTTTATTTGCGGCACGCAGGATATTCACAGCGAACTTGAAGAAAAGATCAGCGCCTTCCTCGGAACGGAAGACACCATCCTTTACAGTTCGTGTTTTGACGCCAATGGCGGTCTATTTGAAGCACTTCTCGGTGAGGAAGATGCGATCATTTCCGACGCGCTGAATCACGCCTCGATAATTGACGGTATTCGTCTGTGCAAGGCAACCCGGTACCGCTACGCGCACGCCGATATGAATGAACTGGAGGAGCGTCTCAAAGAGGCACGAGGAGCGAATACAAGGATGATAGCCACGGATGGTGTCTTCAGCATGGATGGAGATCTGGCCAGACTGGACGAGATATGCGTTCTGTCCGAAAAATACGATGCCCTCGTCATGGTGGATGACAGCCATGCCACAGGTTTTGTCGGGCCTACGGGGCGTGGAACACCTGAATATTTCCATGTTCGGGACCGTGTGGATATCATAACGTCAACCCTTGGCAAGGCCATGGGAGGGGCGTCAGGCGGGTTTACGACTGGGCACGCCGATATGATATCGATGCTCAGACAGAGATCGCGCCCTTATCTTTTCTCGAATTCGGTTGCGCCTCCGATAGTGTCTGCTGCTATCAAGACACTTGAACTACTCGAAAACACCGGTGAGGCCAGAGAAAAGCTACAGTCCAATACGAGATTCTTCCGCGAGGAGATTGTCAAGCTGGGATTCACTATTAAACCCGGCGATCACCCCATTATTCCTGTTATGCTCGGAGATGCCGTGCTGTCACAGAACATGGCTGCCGGGCTACTTGAAGAGGGGGTTTATGTGACGGGATTTCTGTATCCGGTGGTCCCCAAGGGAGAGGCCAGAATCAGGGTGCAGATGTCCGCAGTTCACAGTGAATCCGAGCTTCGATTCGCGCTTGAAAAGTTTGCAAAGGTGGGGCGGGAACTGGGAGCGTTGATCTAAGGGAGGGTATTAATATGGATATGATGAAGGCCCTCGTGAAGGCCAAAGCTGAACCGGGCCTCTGGCTTGATGAGGTTCCCCTGCCCGATATTGGCATAAACGATGTCCTGATAAAAATATACCGGACCGCAATCTGCGGCACCGATGTGCACATCTATGAGTGGAATGAATGGGCGAAAAAGACAATCCCCGTGCCCATGCATACAGGGCATGAGTTTGTTGGAAAGGTGGAGAGGGTCGGCGCTAATGTGCATGACTTCAAACCCGGCGATATAGTTTCCGGCGAAGGGCATCTTGTCTGTGGTCGCTGTCGCAACTGCCTGGCAGGAAGGAGACACCTCTGCATGAAGACCAGCGGCGTCGGCGTAAACAGGGCAGGGGCCTTTGCCGAATATCTCAGTATCCCGGTGACGAATGTCTGGTACTGCGATCCAAAGATACCGTTGGACATACTCACCTGTTTCGATCCACTGGGCAATGCAACGCATACGGCGCTTTCATTCGATATCCTGGGTGAAGATATTCTGATAACAGGCGCCGGGCCCATAGGATGCATGGCGATTGCCATTGCAAGACACGCGGGTGCCCGCCATATAGTTGTAACAGACGTAAATCCCTATAGATTGGCGCTCGCAGAAAAAATGGGGGCAACTCTGGCTGTGGATGTGACCCGCGATACAATAGAGGGCGCTCAGGAAAAACTGGGAATGAAAGAGGGGTTTGATGTGGGCCTGGAAATGTCGGGTAATCCCGGTGCCCTTAACTCCATGCTGACAAATATGTGTCATGGCGGAAAGATCGCACTTCTGGGAATCCTGCCAGGTGATTCCGGCATCGATTGGGAGACGGTAATCTTTAATGGACTTACCATAAAGGGCATCTATGGGCGCGAGATGTATGAGACATGGTACAAAATGACGTCAATGCTCCAATCGGGGCTGGACATAAGCGCAATTATCACCCATCACTTTCACTATACAGAATACATTGAGGCATTTGAAATAATGAAATCAGGACAATCCGGCAAGGTAATATTGAACTGGGTTGATTGATTCATGATGCTGAATTGAACAGCGAGCGCATTCCCCGCTGCTTGCGGCGGGGTTAGCGAGCGAATAAAAAACAAACATTTTCCTTAACAATCGGAGATCCCCGCAACTTGTTGCGGAAAGCTTCAATCACACGTCACTCCCTGCGGTGTGAGGTAGAGGTAGCCAGCATAATAAAGGCAATCACCACGCCCACGGCTCCGACCGGCCAGAATTCCCCTCCGAGTCCGTGCCTGTTTACATAGTCCACGGCAATACCGAGAAGGGGAGCCGCTAATATGGTTGAGAGAGATTTCGCCTGGCTCTCGATGGAAAGTACCGTTGCCCCATGTGTCTCGGTTGCGTACTCATCAAACCGGCTGATAAGTATCGGTCTCCACAGGTTCTGCATAACGTACAGGGCCATAAATCCCGCGATTGCCACGTAGTACCATTTAAGATACAGAACTACCGCCAGTAGGAGGTAGACAAAGAGTACGCCCTTCCAGAGAAGAGAAGATCCCGCCTCCTCTCCACCCGTCCACTGCGTGATCCTGTGCGACTTGCGGCTCGCCCACGCGGACAGCAGGTGCAGGGCGAAATAGACCATCCCCACGATAATAGCACTTCGGCGGGTATTTTCCATATACACAAACAGGGGAAGGGCCAAAGCCATACTCTTGATGACAGGCTGGAGATAGTCCTTGGCTGCGTTAAAGACCCCCTCGAATGCCATCGATTCGGCGATAAGGCGGCGCAGGTGTCTTACCCTCATAGAGGTGCGGAGTGTAGTCCTCAAATTGTCAAGGACATCGCGCAGAGCAGCTCCTTTCCGGACCTGTCCCTCCAGTTCGATGGGATAATACATGAAATTTACAAGTCCGAATACATAGGGAACAATAGACAGATAGAAAACAGAGGAATAACTTTTCGTGAATATGACAAACAGGGTGGCGATGATGATTGAAAAGGCGGAACCCAGTTTGGACCATGAGCGGGTGTAACCATAGACGCGGGTCTTTTCATCAAGACGTCCCTGAAGTCGAAGCCAAGTGAAGATCATGGCCTTGTGAGTGCCTGTCCGGAATGCCTCGCCGATAGCGAAGAAGAACATGGCGGCGAAAAAGTGCGGGTATATTCGTACAAAACCGAACAGCGCGAATGAAACGATATAGGCCGTAAAGGAGATCATCATACATCTGCGGCGCCCGTACATATCGGCCAGAACCCCGCTGGGGACTTCAAAGACATTGATACAGATCTCCCTGAAAGCAACAAGAAGACCTATCTGTGTGAAGCTGAAGCCCCTCTCGAGGAAGAGAAGTATTATGAATGGTTCATAATACCGTTGATTTTTCAGGAAACCGTACATCGAGAAACGGCCAAGCATTGTCACGTCCCCGTTTGCCTTCGACCGGCATGAACCGGGCTATTCGAAATATTTTTTTACCATTCCTTTTGCGGCGATTATTCCAGAGACAGCCGCTCCGACAATGCCACGACTTTTCCCAGTACCATCGCCCGCCACGAAGAGGCCTTCAATATTTGTTTCGAGATGTCGGTCAGTGGGGAAATGGGTATCAAAAAATTTAATCTCCGGGGCGTACAACAAGGTTGAAGGGTGAAGAATACCCGGCACAATCTTGTCAAGAGTTTTCAGGGATTCCCACAGATTATCTACGATACGCGCGGGCAAGCCCAACGTAATGTCTCCCGGTACTGCTTTGTACGTGGCTCTGCAACGGTCAAAGTGGCGAGTCTTACTGTCAAATGTTGATTGAAAACTTCTTTTCCCTTCCCTGAAGTCTCCGATTCTCTGAACTATCGGTCTGCCGCCTCCCAGCAGGAAGAATAGCCTGGCAATCATCCGGCCGAATTCAGTGGTGTCGGAAAAGGGTTGAGTCAGAAAAACCGTATTTATCAGTGCAAAATTTGTATTTTCTGTCTTGCGATCGAAAAGGGCATCACCGTTGACCAGCTTGAAATTGTCGTAATTCTCAACTCGTACCCTGCCACCCGGGTTTGTACAAAATGTTCTTACCCTGTCATCGTGGCGCTTTGTGTGAAAGATAAACTTGGGGTCATATACCACATCGGTTATTGAATCATAAAACTCTCTGTTCAGCTCCACACGGATACCCACATCAATGGGACCAAAATTGTTTTTAACACCTATCTCCCGGGAAATGTCTCTAAACCAGTATGCGCCACTACGCCCCGGGGAACCGAGAACGGTTTTTCCAAAAAATTCTTTACTTTTTTGATCTTTACGGCATACAAAGCAGAACTTCCCATTTTCTCTTTTAATAGAGAGAACCTCGGTGTCGAGGAAAAAAGTGGTGTTGATGAGCGAACTTCGCAAATAATCTACGAACCCTTTCCCATTATCAGTTCCGTAATGCCACTGTTCGGGGGCGATAAATTCGACATTGTGTTCCCCGGCAACATCCCTCCAGGCATCGATTTTCTCTCTATCTTCAATAAAAGTGACCTGTTGACATAGGGGAAACCTTATAAAGACCTGCTTCACTTCCTGCATCAAACTCTGGGCCTCGTTTTTGTCGATCTGGAGTTCGTCAAGATCAATTCCAACCCGGTAGTCAAAATTCAATTTGCCGTCGTTCAGCAAGCCACCTGCTGAATATTGATTTCGGTCGAAGATCGCAATTTTGTCAATACCCATACGCTCGAGCCATATAGCTGTGAACAGGCCAGCCGGGCCGGAACCTATGATCAATACATTGAAGTCACTCATATTTTCGTATCCTGACTATCGAAAGCTCAAAAGTCATCCATCTATTGGACTTGTTGTTTTTCCGAAACCGTGCGCATTGATTTTTTCTACATCGGGATTTCTGAAGTGGGCCAGATCGGCTTGATAACTTTTATTGCCAGCCCGGTCAATTTCTCCGGCAAAAAAAGAAACGTGAATAACCATTCCTTTCCAGTACATCAGTCCACTTCCTGATTTCGAGGCTTACACCATCCGTGCCGGCTATACGTGTTGAGATAATGCCGATATTCCTGATTCTTCTTTCCATTATTATATCCTCCTTATGCCGGTTCCATTGCGCCGCAGATTTCAGGTTTGTCATCAATGTCAGATTGATTCTATTTTCACAGGCCTGATAAGTCAATTCAATTTCCCGAAAAGGTACATCTTTTCCAAGTATTATCGACATTCGCTTGTCTAATTTTACATTGACACGTAAGTAGCTATTTCTTATACTTACAGATGATGTCTTGTGAATCACTCGTTAATATATAAAACCATGTGAAATTTAGAGTATTAGATAAAAATACTTCATACCTGTAACCAGTTAATAGCCTTTTTATGTAGGTGCTCTCAGCTTTTAAGCCTAGCAATATCTAAGACAATAGACATACTTTTTCCTGAGGAGGAAGATTATGCAAGGTTTCAGTGAAATTATTCATAAGATTGCGATCCTGCTGGAAACTGTCAAAAGCGGTAATAACACATGGCAAATTTTCGTATCGGTTGCGATCCTGATCTTCGGGTTTCTCCTGCTGGAACTCTTCTGGCGCCACTTCAACAAACGGATTAAAGTGAGGATGAAGCTGAAAAAGGGCAAAAGTTGGTTGCCTTATCTCTCAGGTTTTCTGCCCGCACTTCGTCTTGCCGCCGCCGCCCTGCTTCTCAGGGCTACGGAAATTCCCCTTATTATACCCAAAAAGTTGCTTATTCTCCTGCACGGACTCGAATCGTTCCTTTTTGCTTTGGCCTCCATCCTGTTGATTTTCCACTTGGTGAGGTTTCTTGATCTCCTTCCTAAATCCTTGCAGAATAAAGCCTCGAAACCGTTCCTGAAACGTTTCAGGGGCATCCTCCGGATAGCTGCGATTGTTGTTGCGGCGATTGTTTTCGCTTTTACACAGCAGGATCTTTTCCCGTGGCTGTGGAAATCTTCCTGGTGGCTCTATACACTGCTTGCCTTTGTGTATGCGATTATCTATATCGGGGGAAAATTCCTGACAACCTTTCTGGGTTCCCTTACAATTGCCCTCAGGAACCGTGAAGAGAAGACCCGGCTTCGACTCCTCCTCACGGCGGCCCTCTGGCCCATTCGGCTGCTTTTATTGGCCATCGCTATCTACGCTACCCAGGAGATCCTGAAACTGCCCGCGACAACCGATCAGATTGTAGGAATCGCCACCAATGTTATCGGTACCCTGGTAATTGTTATTTTCCTCTATAAGATGCTTAGTGTCATCGAATACGAGCTTACAAGGTTTGTCGGCAGAGATGACAATGAGCTCGATGTGAACTTTGTACAGATGATTCGTATTGTCTCCAAGGTTTTGATAGTATTGTTCGGCTCGATCTATCTCCTTAAGGCGGCGACGGGAAAGCCGATGACCACCCTCCTGGCCGGTCTGGGTATCGGCGGTCTGGCAGTAGCGCTGGCAGCCCAGGATACCTTAAAGAATCTCTTCGGCAGCTTTATGATCATGGTGGATAAACCCTTTAAGGTCGGCGACAGGGTCGTCGCCGACAGTTTCGATGGCGTAGTGGAAGAAGTCGGTTTCCGAAGTACCCGCCTGCGAAGCTATCCCGGACATCTGATCTCCATCCCCAATGAAAAGATGGCAAGCGTCAGTGTCGAAAATATCGGGAAACGTCCCAGTATCCGGCGATATACGAATATTACAATTACGTACGACACGCCGGTAGAAAAAGTTGAACACGCCGTGTCTATCATTAAGGAAATTCTGAAGGATCATGAAGGGATGCACCCCGATTATCCTCCGCGGGTCTATTTCAATGAGTTCAACGACGCCTCCCTGAACATCGCGATGTTCTACTGGTTCCACCCACCTGATTACTGGGAAGCCATGCGGTTCAGCGAGGAGGTCAATCTGAGGATAATGCGCGCATTCGAGGCTGAAGGCATCGAGTTCGCCTTCCCGACGACAACAACCTACCTTGCTCACGATGACAAGAGACCTCTGACCATATCTATTTCAAAGGATCCGAATCGGGACGGCGAGAAGTAAGTGGTCCTGCTTTGATTACAATATCAACTGTCTTAAATACAGGAGGTAATCGATTATGCCGAAGTTCTTTAAAAGAATGTCTCGAAAAACAGGACTCCCACCCGGAACTCTCATTCATGTTGGCGAGAGAAAAACCGAAGAAGTAAAAATTACCATCATGGATTACGATCAAACGGCTTTCTGGGAAACTGAAATAAAGAAAATAGAGGAATGCTTTCCCTTCAAAGAAAGCCCCACCGTAACGTGGATTAATATCGATGGCCTCCATCAGATTGATATTATTAAAAAGATCGGGGAACATTTCGGAATCCATAGCCTGATTCAGGAGGACATTCTCCATACGGGTCAGCGCCCGAAAATGGAGGATCTTGACTCCTATATCCTTGTCATTCTGAAAATGCTTCGTTACGACGATGAAGTGAGCACGGTCAGGACCGAACAGATCAGTATCATCCTGGGATCAACCTTTGTCATTTCATTCCAGGAAATGAAAGGGGACGTCTTCAACCCTCTCCGAGAGAGGATACGGACCGGAAAGGGCCGGATCAGGAGGATGGGGGCGGATTATCTCGCCTACTCGCTCCTTGATTCTATCGTGGATCATTATTTCATCCTTCTGGAAAAGTGTGGAGAACGGATTGAAGCTCTGGAAG
The DNA here is from genome assembly GCA_964540715.1 of uncultured Syntrophaceae bacterium. GTDB lineage: Bacteria > Desulfobacterota > Syntrophia > Syntrophales > UBA2210 > UBA2210. The sequence goes on from CAZINZ010000009.1 coordinate 48,345, forward strand.
AAGAATTGGCCCTGAACCCGAAGCCGGAAACATTACAGGCCATTCATAATCTGAAGCAGGAAATCATATTTTTACGAAAGTCGGTCTGGCCGTTGCGAGAGGTAATAAGCGGCCTGGAACGGGCCGAATCATCACTGATCCATGATGATATCTCCATGTATCTCCGCGATCTCTACGATCACACGATCCAGGTAATCGATTCCGTGGAGACCTATCAGGACATCCTTTCCGGGATGATCGATCTCTATCTCTCTAGTGTGAGCAATAAGATGAATGAGGTCATGAAGGTATTGACCATTTTCGCTTCTATTTTTATCCCCCTGACCTTTATGGCCGGCATATACGGGATGAATTTCGAGTTTATGCCCGAACTCAAAATACGGTGGGCGTATCCCGCCCTCTGGGGCGCGATGATTACTGTCGCTGCGATTCTGCTTACATTCTTCAAACGTAAGAAATGGCTATAAGTGGGTCAAAAAGGCAGGAAGCATTCCGCGATATAGACATTTCTGAGGGTAAGAACCCCTCTACAAATTTACCACTTAAAGAAAGGAAAACAGCATGTTAAGCCATCCTGTCGCGATGTTTGTTGTCTTGGTGGTCCTCTTGGGCCTGTCCGCGTTTTTTTCGGGATCTGAGACTGCTCTCATGGCTATTGGCAAGATCCGCCTGAAACATCTCGAAAAAACGCACCCGATGAGGACAAAGATGATCGAACGTCTTTTGAATAAGCCCGAGAGACTCATCGGGACGATTCTACTGGGCAATAATCTCGTGAATGTTGGAATGTCAGCACTTGCCACGGTTCTTGCCCTGTCGCTGTGGGGAGAGGCTGGAATCGTCTACGTTACCGTTATCCTGACACTGACCATCCTGATCTTTGCCGAAATCATTCCCAAGGTCTATGCCAAATACTTTAATGAGCGGGTGTCGATGGTCGCAGCGCCCATCCTCAGTGTAATTATCACGCTATTCAAGCCCGTTATAGTCGGGATTACCTATATCAGCACGAGGATACTCGCTCTTATAGGAGTCGACGTCGGCAAATTAAAAAGGCCTCTTTTCACCGAGACCGAAGTAAAGGCGTGCATCAGCCTGGCCTGGGATGAGGGAAATATCACGGCGGATGAGAAAAAGATGCTGTCACGGGTCTTTACCCTCAACGATAAAGCCGTTAATGATATCATGGTTTCCCTGCAGCAGATGGTAGTTATCGATTCTAATTCACCTTTGGAAGATGTGGTGAAGACCATATTGAAGACCGGCTACACGCGTTTCCCCGTGAGCAAAGGGAAAAATTTGGATATTATCGGATTTCTCCATGGCAAGGATGTACTCAAACTGTTCCACCAGAAAAAAAGCATCTCAATACGGAAAATTATTCGGCCCCCTCACTTTATACCCGCTGATCGTACTATTGGCTCACAGCTACGCAATTTCCAGGCGAAAAAACTGCACCAGGCAGTTGTTCTTGGCAACAGCGGGGAGATTGTCGGCCTTGTAACCTTGGAAGATATACTGGAGGAACTGGTAGGCGCTATCAGAGATGAACATGATTTTTCCTAATAAGAAAATGGACTCTTTCCTAAGATTTAAGTCAAAGAGAAGTGGTCATACTCGTTAATAAAGAGGGGGGGATCACAGATGTAGTACCGGATTAAGACATACACCCTTAGATAATACATAGATAAAAATGGGCCTACATCGGATAGGTTACGTGTTCTTAACGATCTATAAAAAAAGTATTTGACATTCGCTAATTGCCCTTCGGGGGGTGTTCGTGTTATACAATTAGCTAATATGACGCCTGTTATTGAGGGCTGAAACTTTTTTGGGGATATCATGGGTGGGATGATTAAAAGGAAAGAGACAAGGCATGTCTATGTCGGGCCGGTCAAAATAGGCGGCAATGCCCCCATTGCCGTACAGTCAATGACCTGCACCGACACGAGAGATATAGAAGCAACCGTCGGGCAAATCAAAAGACTTGAGGATGCGGGTTGCGAGATTGTCAGAGTCGCTGTTCCTGACATGGAGGCAGCGCAGGCACTTGCCGCTATCAAGCAGCAGATGAAAGTTCCCCTAATCGCGGACATACATTTCGACCATCGGCTCGCGATCAGCGCCATCAGAAACGGCGCCGACTGCATAAGGATAAATCCGGGAAATACAGCGAATGATAAGATAAAAGAGGTCATACGTGAGGCAAAAGACAGGGACATATCCATACGTATAGGAATCAACGCGGGTTCCCTCGAAAAAGACATCCTTGCCAGACATGGTGCCCCTACAGCGTCCGCGCTTGTCGAAAGCGCCATGAGAAATATCCAACTCTTTGAAGATATGGATTTCCGGTCCATCAAACTGTCATTGAAGGCATCGAATGTTCCTGCAATGATAGAGGCCAACCGTGCGATTTCAGTGGCCACCGATTATCCACTGCATCTCGGGGTCACCGAAGCGGGAAGTCTTGTCAATTCCGCTATCAAGTCATCCATCGGTATCGGCGTGCTCCTCAATGAAGGTATAGGCGATACGATAAGGGTTTCAATATCTGGTGATCCTGTCAGTGAAGTCAGTGTTGCTTACGGAATACTGAGGTCCCTGGGTATCAGAATGGTGGGCCCGGACATTATATCCTGCCCTACCTGCGGACGTTGTGAGATAGACCTGTTTAAACTAGTCGAAGAGGTGGAAAGCAGGCTTGTGGGGGTAAAGGAATACTTTAAGGTTGCTCTTATGGGCTGTGTTGTCAACGGCCCGGGCGAGGCCGCAGAGGCTGACATTGGTATTGCGGGTGGCCGCCATATTGGACTGCTTTTCAAGAAGGGTAAGGTTATAAGGAAAATAAAAGAAGAAGAGTTTGTGGATGTCCTGATGGATGAGATAGATACCATGATAGGGAGTAAGTAGTAAGGAGTAGAAAAAAGATTGAATGCGGATTGACAGGGTTGTTTTTACAATTGAACACTCTGCTAATCCTCTCATATATTTATACGAATTGAGGAGGAATGATGCGTTATTCAGAGATGTTTTTACCAACTACTAAGGAAACTCCTTCTGATGCGGAGATCGTGAGCCACCGACTTATGCTGCGTGCGGGAATGATAAGGAAGCTGGCGGGAGGGATATACACTTATCTGCCCCTGGGTTATCGTGTGATCAGGAAGGTGGAAAATATTGTGCGTGAAGAGATGAACAGGGCAGGTGCACAGGAGCTATTTATGCCTGCCGTCCAGCCGGCCGAACTCTGGATGGAGTCGGGACGCTGGGACATGTATGGGAAAGAACTGTTGCGGGTCAGGGACAGACACAACAGAGATTACTGTATAGGGCCGACGCATGAAGAGGTGATAACCGCGCTGGTGCGCGATGAGATACAGACATACCGCCAACTTCCCATGAATCTCTATCAGATACAGACGAAATTTCGTGACGAGATAAGGCCGAGATTCGGTATTATGAGGTCGAGGGAATTTGGCATGAAAGATGCTTACAGTTTCGACGCCGATGAAGAGAGCTCGGAAGAGAGCTACAGAAAGATGTTCGATGCCTACACGAGGATATTCACGCGGTGCGGTCTTAGCTTCAGGCCGGTGGAGGCGGACAGTGGCAATATAGGTGGGAGTTTTTCCCATGAATTCATGGTCACGGCTGATTCCGGAGAGGACGCGATGATCTATTGCACCTCCTGCGATTATGCCGCGAATCTTGAGAAAGCGGAGATAGCCCGACCAGAGGAAAATCATGACGTGGATTATTCCCCGATGGAGGAGGTACATACTCCCGATGTGAGAACCATCGAAGAGGTCTGCGCGTTCCTGGATGTTGCTCCCCAGAATGTTGTAAAAACGATGATATTCACGTGTGATGGTGAACCGGTATCTGTGCTGGTGAGAGGTGATGAGGATATTAACGAGGCAAAACTCAGGAATTACCTCGGGTGCGACTCACTCGAACTCGCCATGAATGATATCATTCTGGAGATTACTGGATCTCCCAGGGGATTCGCCGGGCCCATGGGAATCAAATCCAGGATTATCGCGGATTATTCCCTAATGAACATGAAGAATTTTGTTGTGGGAGCCAATAGGGAAGACCACCACATAAAGAACTGCAACAGCGGAAGAGATTTTGAGATAAAAGATTATGCCGATCTGAGAATGATACGGGAAGACGATCCGTGCCCGCGTTGCGGAGGAAAACTCAGGATCGTCAGAGGCATCGAAGTGGGACATGTGTTCAAACTCGGCATGAAGTACAGCAAGGCCATGAAAGCAACCTTTCTTGACAGGGATGGCAAAGAGAAATACATGATCATGGGATGCTACGGTATCGGTATAGGAAGAACGGTCGCCGCGTGCATAGAGCAGAGTCATGATGAAGACGGGATTATATGGCCCATGTCGATTGCGCCATTCCAGGTAGTAATCACACCGGTGAATATAAATGATGAAACTTTATCAAAGACTGCTGAAGAACTGTACGACAGTCTCATGACGGACGGAATAGAGGTCATTTTAGACGACAGAAATGAAAGGGCGGGGGTAAAATTCAAGGATGCCGACTTGACAGGCATACCCATCAGGGTCACAGTGGGCGCAAAAAGCATAGCGGAAGGGAAGGTGGAGGTAAGATTCAGAAAATCCGGTGAGACCGAAAAAATACCACTTGAAACAGTCAGAGATTTTATAATCAAGACGATAAATAGCTGATAAGAAAAGGGTTTAACGGCTCCCAGGTCCTGAAACCCGAAAATCGAGATTCTAAGTATGATACGAATAACCGACATACTGGAAAGAGGTCAGAAGTATCTGTCTCAGAAAGACCTTGAGATGATCGAGAAGGCCTATATATTTTCCGCATCTGTGCACCAGGGACAGCTTCGACTGTCGGGAGAACCATATCTAAACCATCCCCTCGAAGTGACTGGAATGCTCGTTGAAATGAGACTTGACACAGCTACGCTGATCACAGGTCTGCTGCACGACACTGTCGAGGACACGCTTGCTGAACTTGAACAAGTGGAGGAGGCATTTGGCAAAGAAGTTGCGTTTCTCGTGGACGGTTTAACCAAGATAAGCAAGATAACGTTTGGAGACCAGATGGAGCGTCAGGCGGAGAACTTCCGAAAAATGATACTGGCAATGTCTTCCGATATCCGAATACTCCTGATAAAACTTGTCGACAGACTCCATAACATGCGGACACTTGAATTTCATTCCCCGGACAAACAAGCATTCGTGGCACAGGAAACACTTGAGGTATATGCGCCTCTCGCCGCCCGGCTGGGAATAAACTGGATAAAGGATGAATTGGAGGATCTATCCCTTAAACACCTCCATCCGGATGGTTATTATGAATTGATGGAACGTGTGAACAAAAACAAAGAAGACCGTGACCGGTACACAGAAGAGGTTAAGGATATAATCAGGCAGCAGATAGAAAATTTTGGCTTGAAGGGAGAGGTCAGAGGAAGATCCAAGCATTTCTACAGCATCTTCACAAAGATGCACGAACAACATCTTAATTTTGACGAGGTTTATGATCTCACTGCATTCAGAATAATCCTTGATTCAGAAGAAGAAAGAAGGTGTTACGAGGTACTCAGTGTCATTCACGCACTCTGGAAGCCCGTTCCCGGACGTTTCAAGGACTATATAGCTATGCCCAAGGCAAATAATTATCGCTCTCTGCACACGACGGTTATTGGATTGTATGGAGAGCGGGTTGAGATACAGATTAGAACGAAAGAAATGGATGAGTGGGCAGACAAAGGGATCGCTGCTCATTGGAGGTATAAAGAGGGCAGGGCCTCTTCATCTGAAGATGAAGGTCAGATCGACAGATTAAGAGAATTGCTTGAGGGGCAGACTGAGCACCAGGACGCAAGGGAGTTTATGAGAAATCTGAAACTGGCACTCTATCCGGACGAAGTGTATGTGTTTACGCCAAAAGGAGACGTAAAGGCTTTTCCAAAGGGTGCCACGCCGATTGATTTTGCCTACAGTGTTCATACCGATGTGGGTAATCAATGCATAGGGGCAAAAGTTAACAGAAGTATTGTTCCTCTGAAGTACAGGCTTCAAAATGGTGATACCGTGGAGGTTATGACTCAGTCCGGGCATTATCCAAGTAAAGACTGGTTGAAGTATGCCGTTACATCGAGGGCTTCATCCAAGATAAAACAGTGGATCAAAACGGAGGAACGCGGAAAAAGCATAATTCTCGGCAGGGATATCCTTGAAAAAGAGCTTAAGAGACACCTCCTGAAATTCAGCCAACTGGTCAAAGCTAACGAATTCAGTGCGATACTGGAGGAGCATTCTCTGTCCTCGGTCGATGACCTCTTAGCCATTATAGGTTATGGAAAAATGTCGGCAAGATATGTGGCGCATCAGTTGTTGCACGATGAGGATGAGGAAAAAAAGGATGAAAAAATAGGGATTCTGGACAGGGTCAAGAAGAAGTTCAGTAAAGCTCCATCAGGCGCAGGTATATCCATTACGGGGATTGACAATGTTATGGTGAGATTTGCCAAGTGTTGCAGTCCTCTTCCGGGAGATGAGATAGTCGGTTGTGTAACACGGGGAAGGGGTATAACCATTCACGTATCAGGTTGCCCTATGATAAAAGAAATAGATACTGAAAGAATAATTGACGCGCAATGGAACGTTGATGGCTTGCAGATTTTTTCTGTTGCTATTAGAGTAACCTGCAATGACAAAAGAGGTCTTATGTCCGAACTTAGCAATGTTATCTATTCCATCGGAATAAATGCGACTTATGTGAACATAGACGCAACGCCCGGCAGTTACGCGGTCTGTGATTTTCAGTTGGACATTAAAGATCTTAAGCAGCTTAAGCTGATTATTTCCAAGCTCAAAAAAGTCAAAAGCGTTGTATCGGTTGAAAGGATAAAGGACATTTTTCACGATCCAGAGTTGAATAGAGATCACGAAAATATTGACATCAGGCATTGAATTGCTGTACTAAATTCGCGCAACGAATCTTAATAAGAAGAGGACAAAATGATTACTAAATCAAAAGAAATATTACACCTGACGGTTTTATTATTGCTGCTGATTTTTCCCCTGTCCGCGGCCGCAGCAGGAAATGTGGTGGTAATAGATCCCGGTCACGGTGGCAATAATACAGGCGTAACCCTGTCCAAGGGTCTTCATGAAAAGGATGTGACGCTCGCTGTCGCGAAACTCGTACGGAAGGATCTGTCCGGTGCGAAGAATATTAAGGTCAGACTCACGCGATTAGATGACGAGGGTGTCTCTCTGGCAAAACGGAAAAAGGTTTCCGGAAAATCTGATGTGGATCTTTTTATAAGCCTCCATGTTAATGCCGGTTTTGGATTGAAGGCAAAGGGATATGAGATTTACTACCCTGTCATCGGTGTTCCTCTCGCTAAACAGAGCAACTCTCAGGCAATTGTTAATAATATGGAGCAAAACAGATGTATTAACAACAGCGTCCGATTCGCACAAATAGTTCAGAAAAATATGACAAAGGTGTTTCCGCGTGAAGGCAGGGGATTGAGAAACGCACCGGTACTTGTCCTTCAGTCTCTATCAACTCCCGCTGTTCTACTGGAAATAGGCTTTGCGACAAATCCTGAAAATAAAACGAAACTGAAAGATAAGAAAATCCAGAAAGCTGTTGCCGATGCCCTGACCAGGAGTATAAAAAAATACTTTTCGAACGATGGTACATTATGAAAAGAACAGGTGGTCGCGAATGGAATGAGGTGCGGCAGATAAAAATATCCAGGGATTTCCTGCCAAGCGCAATGGGATCAGCTCTCATTGAAATTGGTAATACGCGAGTGATATGCACAGCCTCACTCGAAGACAGGGTCCCGCCCTTTCTGAGAAATTCTGGAAAGGGTTGGCTGACGGCGGAATATGCCATGCTTCCCATGTCCACATCATCAAGAAATACAAGAGAATCATCCAGCGGCAAGGTCAAGGGAAGAACTCACGAGATCCAGAGACTGATAGGAAGATCCCTGCGCGCGGTAACTGACCTGAACGCCTTCGGTGAAAGAACAATTTATATTGACTGCGATGTTATACAGGCCGATGGAGGCACAAGAACAGCGTCCATAACCGGTGGATTTATTGCACTGGTGGACGCTCTCCGCAGGTTGAGAGAAGATGGCATGATAGAGACATCTCCTGTAAAGAATTTTATATCCGCAATCAGCGTCGGGGTTGTTGACGGCGAAATTCTACTTGACCTTGACTATCGTGAAGATTCAAGCGCCGAGGTTGACATGAATTTCGTGATGACAGGAAGTGGAGGAATCGTTGAGGTTCAGGGAACGGCAGAGGCAGAGCCCTTCAGTCGTGACATGCTGGACAGGATGATCGATATCGCGGCAACTGGAATCTCCGACCTTACAGCAATACAAAAAGGTATCCTTGTCGAAATATAACGGAGTCAGATAATTTGTCAGTTAATCCATCCGAAACGCGGGAAATTGTTTTTGCCTCTGAAAACAGGGGCAAAATTAAAGAGGCAAATGCCCTGCTTGAGGGAATGGGTTTCAACCTTTTATCACTCTATGACTATCCCGAAGCGCCGAGTATCATAGAAAACGGCAACACTTTTCTTGAAAACGCCCTGAAGAAGGCCCGGGTCATCTCTAAATACACCGGCAGGACTGTTATAGCGGACGATTCGGGACTGGAGGTGGATTTCCTGGAGGGAGCGCCCGGTATTCATTCGGCCAGATATTCGGAACCGGATGCAACGGATGAAAAAAATATTTGCAGGCTTTTCAAGGAACTAAAGGGCGTTCCCGAGGAAAAAAGGGGGGCTGCTTTTATATGCGTGCTGGTTTTATACCGGACAGACGATACATTTGAATCCTTTGAAGGCAGATTGGAAGGAAAAATAACTACAAAGCCGTCCGGCAATAAAGGTTTTGGCTATGATCCGGTGTTTCTAGTGCCGGAATACGACAAAACCGCTGCCCAGCTTGATCCTGAGATAAAGAACAGGATCAGTCACAGGGCGATAGCCTTTGCCAAACTCAAAAAAAGCTTGCAGAAAAAAACTGTATAATCTAAAAAGCATCAAACTTTACAATCATTCGGGGCGTAGCGCAGCTTGGTAGCGCGCCTGCTTTGGGAGCAGGATGTCGCAGGTTCAAATCCTGCCGCCCCGACCAATAAAATCAATAACTTGTGCTGATTCTGACAGCACCCCCGTTCTGCTGTGCGGGCTTTTGCATTTTTTGGGGCAAAAAGAGGGGTCGAAAGGGCATCCGTGGCCGCTTTTTGAGACGCGACTACGGAGTGTAAATATATCTCGGTTGTCCTCTCATCTTTGTGCCCCAGGAGTTGCTGCAGTACCTTTGTTTCGATCTTCGCCGTGTTCTTCAGATAGCTCGATACAAAATGTCGTATAGGGCGATATCCGTAGTAGGGTATCCCCGCCCTTTTGCATAGAGACGGCATCAGCTTCGGGCGTGAGTTGTAACGGGTCCCGGTCCTTTTGTTGTAGAAGACCCACTCGTCCTGTTCCCGCTTCTTCCATCGACGCATGAGGATTTCATAAAGGTAGTCATTCATTGATACGTCAATGGCCTCATAGGCTCCCCCCCTGCGCTTCCTCGTCCATTTTGTGAGGGTCTGCGCGTCGAAGTTCACATCTTCCCATCTGAGGCGGAGAATCTCACCCAATCTGGCGAGTGAATGGAATATCGTAAGGATGAAGTCTGACTCTTCTTCGTCCGCCGCCGCTACCAGTTTAAGAAACTCCTCTTGTGTCGGTATCTTCTTCCGGGCTGGTGTGTATGGCATCTTGTCTATGCCCCAACAGGGGTTAGACGTTATGACCTTGAGCGTCCGGATACAATAAGTGAAGAGGGAAGACATCTCTTTCCGATGTACGGTGAAATTGTTGACGGATGGTCTGGTGTTCAGGTAGGACATTACGTGTTCTATGCTTACGTCTACGATGGGTATATCCTCTCCATGGTGAGCAAGGAACAACCCGAAGGCGTACCGCTTATGTTTGTACGTCTTCGGGGGGAACCTCACTTGTGCCTGATCGAGATAGCTGTTAGCAGCATCCCTAAAGCCCCTGACGCCCGGCGTTAAGTCCGCCAGGGAAGGAGCAGACCGTAGCCGTTCCTTGCGGTCCTCCCGCTCTTTCCAGGCCACGCCCTTTGTTGGGAACTGGCTCCCAGAGTACCTCACCCCTTGATACTGGAACTCGTACCGCCATTTTCCGCCCCGCCCATTGTCCTTCCATAATGCCATAGATCGCCTCTGGATTAAAGCGTAGCACCCGTAGTGTGACCGGGAAGAGTCGCCCAGTGTATTTATAGACAGCCCTTTTGCTAATGTTAAAGCTTTGTCACACATATTGGCATCAACATTTTGTTTTTTTTAAAATGGAATTCTCGGACGGCCTCCTAGTAAAATCAAATAGATCTTCTTTTATGGGGGGCAAAAACTCATGGTCAATTTTCTCCGGCTTTCTTAATGGGAATTACTAGGCCTCGGTTGCTCTGATAAACCATTCTGGCATCATCTGATTCGATCTTATAATACCGCTCAAACGCCTTATTGGTTTTTGTCATCATGGCTCTCTGGATTTCTTCAGGGGTATGAATCCGCCTCAGTGCTCTGGCTGAACTATGCTTAGCCCCACCGTACAAGTCCACTCCCTCAATGCCAAGGTTCTTACATGCCTTTTTCCAGTAGCGGTAAAAGTGATTCCTTCCGAACGGTCTCCCGTTTGAGTGCCGGAAAAAGGGCGTACCGGGGAACGGGGAGAGATCCCTTTTCCTGATTCCTATATGGAGCTTTTAAAATTTGTCGACAAGAAAGCTATATTGCCATCTTCAAAAGAAGTAATTTCTGAAGAAACTAAAGAAAACGTGGAATATGCAGTCTTTGCTTTTCTTTTGGATCTAATTTTGATCTTCCCCCGAAATAACAGACACCCAGTTAAGCTGCCATAGACAGCCTG
>CAZINZ010000010.1:0-56346 GCA_964540715.1 uncultured Syntrophaceae bacterium
TAATAGATTCGATCGCCGAGCGGCTGGGACAAATCACCGAGCGCAAACTTGCCGAAAAAGAAATCAGGCGCTCCCTCCGTGAAAAAGAGACACTCCTTGCCGAGATTCACCACAGGGTCAAGAACAACATGCAGATAATCTCAAGCCTGCTCTCCCTCCAGTCCAGATACATAGAAGACGAAAAGGCCCTTTCACTGATCAACAACTGCGAGAATCGCATCAAATCCATGTCTCTTGTCCATGAGAAACTTTATCTCTCGAAGGATCTGTCCGAGATTGACTTCCACGATTATATGAAAGATCTGTCAGCCCGTCTCTTTCAGGTCCACAGAGTGGATTCAAGGGTCGTAAGGTTCTCGTCACAGATAAAAGACGTCCTCTTCAATATCGAAACAGCGATACCACTGGGACTTATCATAAACGAACTTATCTCAAACGCGCTGAAACACGCCTTCCCCGAAGGCGGAAAAGGGAACATTGCCGTAAAACTCACAAAAAACACAAAACCAGAAGAATACACACTGACCGTCACAGACGACGGCATCGGTTTTCCTGAAGGGATGGACCACCAAAGCACCGAAACCTTCGGCCTTCAACTGGTGGAAATGCTCGCCGAGCAGCTACACGGCACGATGGAACTTGACAGGAACAAAGGCACGTCATTCAAGATAATATTTAAAGAACAGGAGTACAGAAAGAGGATATGATACTCAGGGATCAGGGGGGGGAATGGGGTCAAGTCTACGTTTAACCATTGGAGCTAATTGGTCAAAGATTAAGGGGTGATAGAAGATGAGGGGGCGTGGGGTCAATGTCTATGGTTGACCCTTGCTGTTAATTAGCCAAGATTCAAGAAAGCATAGAAGTATAAGAATAAAGGTAAAATCAGAAGAAATATTGAGATAAGAGGAAGTAGACCACCCATGGGTCAAACGTAGACTTGACCCCTCGTCCCGCAAAGAGGTTTTTTCCTCACCCTTTCTTCTTCAATTATGACTAAACAAAAAAAGACCGTTGCTGCGGACTCTTGACAAAATTATTTAGTGTGATATATTTAATTTACAACAGTATGTTTGTCTTAAAATCAAACTATAAATTAATACTATGCACAAGAAAAAAGAGGATGGGAAAATGCCTTTAGTCAAAATAAAAGACCATTACCAGATCACGCTTCCGAACAACTTGCGGAAAAATTTCAATATTGCCATTGGGGACTATATGGAAATAGAAAAAAAAGAAGGGGAAATTATTTTAAGGCCGGTGAAGCTTATACGTCCGGAACAGGAGTATTTTTATACCAAAGCATGGCAAAAAGGAGAGGCCGAGGCGGACAAAGATATTGCCGAAGGAAGAGTGGCCGGGCCCTTTTCAAGTGTGAATGATTTAGCGAACGAACTAGAAAGCTAATATTCCCTATGCAATTTTACCGGACCTTACGATTTAAAAAACAATACAAAAAACTGCCCCAGCAGATCAAAGAAGCCACCATAAAACAGTTGGGACTTTTACTGTCAAATCCGCAGCACCCTTCCTTGAATTTTAAAAAGATGCAGGATAACCGCAATATATGGGAAATCAGAATAACCAAGTCATATAGGGCAACGCTTCAAATCCAAGAAAACACTTATATCTTGCGCGATGTCGGCAGTCACGACATGCTCAAAACCCCATAAAAAGGTAAAGGGGTCAAGTCTACTGTTGACCCTTGCTGTTAATTAGCCAAGATTCAAGAAAGCATAGAAGTATAAGAATAAAGGTAAAATCAGAAGAAATATTGAGATAAGAGGAAGTAGACCACCCATGGGTCAAACGTAGACTTGACCCCTCGCCCCTGACCGTTCGCCCCGCTTAACACCTTGGACAGTTCATTCTGTGTGAATGCCCTGGAAGAAGCGATCGCCAGATACGGTTGCCCCGAGATCTTCAATACGGACCAGGGCAGGGGGCAGAAAAATGTCAAGGGGTCAGGGGGCAGGGGGCAGGGGGCAGGGGGCAGAAAAATGTCAAAAAATGGGACAGCTACCATTTTTCTTGCGAAAAAAAGTAGACAGTCCCTATTTTTTAACCGCCAACCGCCAACTGCCAACCGCCAACTGCCAACCGCCAACTGCCAACTGCCAACTGCTAACTGCTAACTATTCAATCTGATGGGCTTTTATCTTTCTGAGGAGGGTTTTGTAATCGATGCGCAGTTCGCGGGCCGCCTTGCTCTTGTTTCCTTTTGTATCTTCTAAAATCTGTTTTATTATTTTCTTTTCAAGTTGATCGGTGTGGTGTTTGAGGGTTTCTTTCAACGATCCCTCATCTTTGTATATATGGGGGAGAATATCGGAGGTTGTTTCCGCTGACTGGCTTTGCACAATACCATCGTCAAGCATCAAATGCCCGGGTTTTATAGTACCGGCCTCCTCGCAGAGAAGGACGGCCTGGCGGACTATGTTTCTCAATTCCCGAACATTTCCCGGCCAGTTGTAGGACAGTAAATTACTGAAGGCCTCTTTGGAAAATCCGCTACACTCCTTTTTAAGTTCTATGCAGGCCTTGTCCATAAACATCTTTGATAGATATGGAATGTCACTCTTCCTCTCATTCAAAGATGGCAATCTTATGGCAAATTCATTCAACCGATAGTAAAGATCTGCACGAAATTTTCCTTTCTCTATATATTTATCCAGGGATACATTTGTTGCCGCAACAACTCGAACCTCAACAGAAATGGATTTTTTTGCACCCAATCTCTGTACACGTCTTTCCTGCATGGCGCGAAGAAGCTTCTGCTGGGCCGGATAGGGGAGATTCCCTGCCTCATCCAGAAATATTGTGCCCCCTTCAGCCAGCTCGAACTGACCCGGTTTGTCTGCATGGGCGCCGGTAAAGGCCCCCTTCATATAGCCAAAGAGTTCGCTTTCTATCAGGGTTTCGGGAATGGCGCCGCAGTCCACGGCAACAAACGGACCATCCCTTACTTCACTCAGATCATGGGTGGCCCGCGCGACAATCTCCTTGCCCGTGCCACTTTCTCCCTCTATCAAAACAGTAAACGAGGTAGGGGCTACCTTCTCTACGAGATTAACGACTTTTTTTATCTGATCACTACTCCCCATCTGCTCATAAAGGGAGCCTCGCTCACTCAGGATATTTTTCAGCTTCTCCACTTCATGAGCAAGCTCCTGCTTTTCCAGGGCCCGTTTAATTGTAAAGATCAGATCACTATTATCGACCGGCTTTGTTACGTAGTCGTAAATGCCCATCTTCATGGCCACAACAACGTCCTTTACGTCCGCGTAAGCCGTAATCACTATTATGGGTATTCCGGGAATCCTTTTTAATATCCTCTTCGCAATCTTTATCCCCGTCTCTCCGGGCATTCGGTTATCTAATAAAATCAGGTTTGGGATATCCTTTTCCAGAGTCTCCAAGGCGGCCTTTCCGTTTTCCGCCTCTCGGGTTTGATATCCGGCAGCCTCAAGAACGTTGCTTATTGCCCAGCGAAAATCCTGATCATCATCCACCACAAGGATACTTGTCCCGGATGTGGCTTGGCGTTTTTCGATCATTTTCTATCCTTCTTTACTGATCTATGGGCAACTTTACAGACATTATCGTTCCCTGTCCCTTTTTATGCCCCGAGGTAATGATCCCTTTGTGCTGCATCACAATAGTGTGAGCGATGCTAAGTCCCAGACCTGTGCCGGAGTCTTTGGTGGTAAAGAAAGGGTCAAATATTTTATGACGATATTCTTTCGGAATGCCGGGACCGTCATCAATAACATTCACCTCTATCAGTCCTTTTGACTTAAGAGCCCGTGTCTGTATTATGATTTTACCTTTGGTCGAGACAGCCTGAAAGGCATTCATGAATAAATTGAGAAAGACCTGTCCAAGCTTTCCCTCATCACCTGTTATTCTCGGCATTCTTTCTCGAAAATGGGTATCAACTGTAACCTGAAAGGAATGTGCTTCCATTTTCGCCAACCGCAACATTCTTTTCACCACTTCATTGATTTTTACGGGTCTCCATATCATTTCAGAAGGCCTTGCAAATTTCAGCAAGCCATTGATCAGTTCATTTGCCTTCGTACTGTTCTGGTAAATTGTCTTCATATTTTCTTCAAGCTTGTCTGACAGGTCCATAGTATCCAGACAGAGTTGGGCGCATGAACTGATCACCGCCAGAGGGTTCCTCAGTTCATGGGAGAGTCCTGCAGTAAGTTGTCCAAGGGAAGAAAGCTTTTCTGACTGATTGATAATATTTTGCATTTTCATATTCTCGGAGATGTCTTCAAACGCACCCATCACACAAATCGGCTCGCCTGATTTGCCTTTCACTAAAGTTGCCGACAAATGCACCTCGAATAAAGATCCGTCTTTTCTCTTCACAACCAGATCACCAATCCAGTCCTCAGATTTCAATAACTTATCAAGTATCCTTTTGGCCTCTCTTTCATTATGCGCGAACATAAAGAAGGGTTTACCAAATATGTCTTCCTTGCTGTCATATTTCCACATTTCAAGGAAAGATTGGTTCACATAGTTAATGTTCCCTTGAAGGTCCGCAAAGGCAATGGCATTTATTGACGTCTCGATGGCATCATTTCTTATTTGTAGATCACCTGCAATGTTTTGATACGCTGTAATGTCATCGAAATTCAGCACAACCCCTTCTATCTCACCAGATTCATCCATGAGAGGGGCTCCACTAACCTCTAAAAATACCTGCCGTCCAGTGTCCTGATTGGAGACAAAACGCATACCATAAACGGCCTTGCCGGCATCCATCACCTGATTGAATGGCATTCTTTCATCGGGTACCGGTACACCATCAAAGTCAGCAAAATAATTTTCTGAAGTATTGTGGCGAATCTCAGCATCGTTCTCTTTGGGTAAGCCAATAATTTCTCTGACCCTTTTGCTAATAAAAACTGTCTGACCATTTTTATTCAGGACCATTATCTTGTTCGCGTCGTTCTTGATTATACGATTTAATACGCAACTCTCACAGGTCAAACATATCTCTGATTCCCTGCGGTTTATTGCCTCTCGCACAATGAAAAGGGCCGTATCGACCCTATCGTCATCTTTAATTATGGGATAACTGCTGATAATGTATAAATTTTCACCACCGTCTTTGTTGACAAACTCAACTTTTCTTTCCCCAGCGCGCCCGGTGGAAAACGTGTCTTTTAAAACCGATAACGCCTCCTCCATGGATTTCGGCCTTAGAATATTTGCCTCCTGTATCGTTTTGCCGGTCAGTTTTTCGGATTTATGCCCCGATATCTGTTCTACGGAAGGGGAAATGCCGCGAAGCACGAAATTGGAATCAACTAAACACATGAAATCCGACACACCCTCGTAGAGAAGGGGACACTCCTTCCTGCATTCAGACAGCAATGTTTTTTCTTTCCAAGCTTCGGGATTTTTTCCGTTAGAAATATACACTGCTAATACCTTCCACACGGTTATTTGTCAGTGTGTTGCTTTTTTGCAACGTATAATTGACGAGAAATGACACACCCTCATCATCTTTGGCAACAGGCTGCAGAGGGTCAGGGCTGTTAGTGCGTAACTCGCTATCACAGTCCATGCAGTACCTGCGGGTTATTCTTGTCCCCCCCGTTGCGCAAGGCAGCCATCACGCGGGGGCCGGATTTAGTGCGCACCTGAGTGCGGTCTTTATCGCCCGGCCACACAAGTGCTGTGTCCCCCGATTCACCCTATCAACCTGATCTTGTAGACACACGCCTGTTTTCAATGCAGGAGTATCTCATATGTTTCTTGCTGTCTGACGATTCGACCACTTACTTTCACAAACGAAAGATTTACTCCACCAAAAGATTAATGAACGCTGCCCTTCTTACCCCTGAGGGGAATAACTGCCATGCAGGCCGCATTCACGATCGGATACATGATCGGAGACGATGTGAGCGCGGGATGGGTCCCCATCTGAAACATCACTATATCATCGGCGTTCATCTTGTGCATGATGCAGGCGCTGACTACGTTTATCATTTCCCCCACCGGTTTTCCTCCGGATATTGCTCCTCCGATTAACGTAGAGGTATCTCTGGTGAATATGAGCTTTACCTTTGTGGGAGTGGAATTGGGCATTCCGCCCGGATGGGTATCGGGGGCCGCCGCCTCAGTCGCGACATACTCGGTTCCCGTCTGTTTCACAAACCTCTCGGTAACCCCTGCGACACCGAAGGCCCTGTCGTTGATAACTGTGGAAAATACACTGATAGCCCCACAGTTCTGATGCGTGGGAGAGTACAGATTGGCGCCGGCGATCCTCGCTTCGGAAGTAGCGATTGAAGCGAGCATGATTCCGCTCGGTCTTCCGTCGAAAAAGGAAACCTTCTCGGCACAATCACCACACGCATAGATGTCGGGATCGGTATAGGTCTGCATATAACGGTCAACTTTGATCGTATTCCTGAATCCGAGTTCCAATCCCGATTGTGCCGCAAGTTTCGTATTGGGAACCGCTCCAATTCCCAGGATTACCATATCGGCCTTCAGCTCTTTTCCACTTGCCAGTTTTACTCCCGTTACTACGCCGTCGCCGAGTATGGCATCTACCTTCTCACTCACCAGGACCTTGACCCCTGTTTCCTCCAGCTTGGCCGTTGCCTCAGCACAGAATTCGTCGTCCATTGCCATCTGGAGACAGTGAGGCATAGCCTCGACAACGGTAATATTTATATCTCTGCCTTTTCTGCATTCATCGGCAAATTCCATCCCTATAAAGCCTCCCCCGATGATAATCAGGTCCCTCACGTCATTCATACAATGCATCAGATGCGACAGATAATCAAACTCCTTTTTCACGGAGAATACATTCTCCTTGTCGATGCCCGGAATGGGCGGCACCAGGGGGCTCGACCCGGTGGCAAATACGAGTTTTTCGTACCTGACCGTCTCGCCGTCTTTGAGGGTAATAATTTTCTTCTCCCGGTCAACATCGACAGCCTCCCCCTTGAGGAGGTCTATCCCGTAGTTCTCCAGGAGTCCGTCAGGAATAACATTGTTTTCCGGACCCCCTACCGTGCCGTAGATATAGGGGATTCCGCATGGAACAAGGATGGTGCCTTCCTTCCTTATGAGTAATACCCTTTTGTCAGGGTAATGCCTTCTGCTGCTGATGCCTGCAGAAATACCTGACAACCCTCCCAAGACCGCCACATCTGTTTCTCTCATCGTATCTTCCTTTCGAACCTTTAATTTTGTTAGATTTCCTGCCCTCGGTAAAGTCAAAGTCATAATCGAGGACAATTAGTACAAGTCAGCTGCGACATGCGTATCATAGAATTTTCATGTTGGACACATAAAAGTTGACAGTACCAAAAGACAGATTCAGGCAATAGTTACCCGTGAGCTGGCGAGAGGCGAGTAAGAGACACCTTGAGCCAAGTGCATTTGTTTGAATGCCCAACAACGTCAGGCACAAATGCGGTTTGGCTGCCATATGACGCAAGGCCCTGGAAATATTTGAATGCCCAATCATGCGTTAAATAGTGATCGCGAGGTTGTGCAAGGTAGCCATTATGCGGGGGCCTTCCTCATACCACCAGTTCTACTGGTGGTGCTGATTCGGCTTGAGTACACAAATGTTTTCGCATACAATACTTAAAACTAAAAAATCACTATTATTTAATTGTGACCCGATTATCATTACTTACGGCTGAAAATGACTTGGTCCTGTGGAACATAAATCTTGACTTTTAAGATAGCAATTATTATTGACATACCCGTATAAAGCTCTACTACCCCGATATGTCGGCATTATAATGGAAAGAACTTATTCTATAGCGTGGGTTCTCTCTGCCCTGAAGAGGGGGGGTACAAAATTTTCTTTTTCCACCCATGCGATGAGGACGAGAAATTGCTACGAGATATCTTCAAAGAAAACCTGCAAAAACGCCTTGTATTAGGATTTCTGGTTGCCACCTGTCTTACCGGTATGGTGGCTACGTTAGTTGGCATAAAAATAATCAACAGAAACACCATGGATGAGGCGCAGAGAAGGGTGCAGCAGGATATAAATACCGCGAGACTCATCTATGAGAACAACATGGAAAGGCTGGCATTCCAGGTCCGCTGTATAGCGTTAAGATCCCATCTTGGCGATGTGATTTCTTCCGGTGATATGCTTGCGCTGAAAGACATGAAGGGGTTGATACGCACGGGAGTGGAAACGAAAGAAGGTCAGGGGACCGAGTGTATGTGCCTTGACATGCTTTCCCTGGTGGATACCAAAGGTACTGTGCTGTACAGGGCTTCCAACCCCATGGCCGGAGGTGATAATGCCTTGTGGGATCCGGTCATACGGGAATGCCTTGATAAAATAACGCCCCTGTCATCAACAGAACTGATTTCTTCGGAAAGAATAGAAAGGGAGAACCCCCTGCTTTCGAAGCGTCTTGAGGTAACTATAGTAAAGACTCCCCGATCCATAGAGACAGGGGAGAAACAATTGTCTGAAGGTATGGTTCTGAGAGCGGCCTATCCCATCTTTGATGCGCATGGTGATTTCAGAGGCGCCCTCGTTGGAGGTAGGTTGCTTAACGGAGATTATGTCATAGTGGACAAGATAAAAGAAACAGTATACCGCGATGAAAAATACAAGGACCTTGATATGGGATTTGCCACGATATTCCAGGGAGGAGTCCGCATATCCACCAACGTGATAACGAAGGATTCCAAAAGGGCAATCGGCACTATTGTATCGAGGGAGGTATATGAAAAGGTTGTTGAGCAGGGTAAGGACTGGGTGGGAAGGGCGTTTGTCGTAAATGACTGGTATCTCAGTTCATATGTGCCTCTATACAGTATAGATAACAGTATCATAGGAATGCTCTATGTCGGCATATTGGAAGCAAAATACAGAGACATGAAACTGTACGCCATGTGGGTGTTTCTGGGTATCACGACCATCGGCATGATCGTTGCGTTTATTATCTCGTTTTGGATGGGACAGACCATTATAGAGAGGATGCGGATACTGAAGCAGGCCACGGAGACAATTGCGACCGGTGATCTTGATTATCAATTGTCCAGTAGTAAATCTTCGGATTTTGGCGTGCTGGACAAGGCGTTCAACGATATGGTCAGGTCACTCAAGGATCGCGATGACAGACTCACCAGAACCTTCCAGCAACTGACACAGACACAACGGCTGATTTCTCTTGGACAGATAGCGGCTGGTGTTGCCCATGAGATGAACAATCCTCTCGGTGGTATACTACTCTACAGCAGTCTCGTATTGGAAGACCTTCCGGAAGACAGCCCGGCACGGGAAAATATGAACAAAATCATATATCAGACAAACAGGTGTAAAGAAATAGTTCAGAACCTCCTGGATTTTGCCAGAACTCCTTCGGGCGAGATGATACCGCTCAATATAAACGATGTACTTCTGACGTCTCTCAGTCTGGTGAAGGACCAATCCATGTTTCACGGGATAGAGGTAAAAACCGGTTTAGCGGAAGGTCTTCCCGAGGTTAATGGTAACAGATCCAGGCTGGAACAGGTCTTCCTGAATCTATTTATCAATGCCTCCGATTCTATGACTGAAGGGGGGAAGCTGATAGTTGTGACAAAGCTGATCAGTAGATTTCCATCCGGTGCGGCAGAGAGTACGGAGATGGAGAAGATATGTCTTCTGGCCAGTCCTCATACTATCAAGATCACTATCTCGGATACCGGCAGGGGGATAGACAAGGCCTACCTGGCGCATATATTCGAACCATTCTTTACCACGAAAGATCCGGGGCAGGGGACGGGTCTGGGATTGTCCATCGCCTATGGCATAGTGCGTAAACACGATGGCTTTATCGATGTGGAAAGCGAGCCAGGGCAGGGGACGACGATTTCTATTTTTCTCCCTGTGAAAGGGGCTGACAACCCTGAGCGTGACGAAACTGAGGAGGATATAAGGGTTGGCTGAGAGAGTCGGAAAGATACTTATCATTGATGATGAGGGATCAATACGCGATGGATGTCGTCAGATATTGTCACGCGAAGGGTACCATATTGAAGATACGGGCGCTGCGGTTTGCGGTCTCGAGATGGCTCTTGAAAATGTTTATGATATTATTCTGCTGGACGTGCAGATGCCGAAGATGAGCGGTCTGGAGGTCCTGAGAAAACTTAAGGTGGAATCTGAGATATCTGCGCGTATCATAATCATCACTGGTTACGGAAGCATAGAAATAGCTGTTGAGGCCATGAAGTGCGGGGCATCTGATTTTCTGACAAAGCCATTCAGCACGGTTGAACTGAAAAAAGCGGTGAAGAACTCTCTGAATGCGTCCAACACGGAAAGCCCGGATAGTGACATTCCGGACATGGTAGGGAATAGTAGTTGTATGAAGGAATTAAAAGATACTATCAGAAGGGTGGCGTATACAGACAGCACAGTTTTTATTACGGGAGAGAGCGGAACTGGCAAGGAGCTTGTAGCTCGTGCAATACAGAAGCTCGGTAGCAGAAGAGACAAGCCGTTTGTTCCTGTTGATTGTTCTTCTCTTGTGGAGAGTTTGATGGAGAGCGAGCTTTTTGGCCATGTTAAGGGAGCGTTCAGCGGTGCGACTCAGTCGCGTAAAGGCCGTTTCCAGATAGCAGATGGGGGGACGCTGTTTCTGGATGAGATATCCAATATCAGTTTTGCCACCCAGGCCAGACTATTGAGAGTCATCCAGGAACAGGAGGTTCCACGGGTCGGCAGTTCAAAGGTTGATAAGGTTGATGTGAGGCTAATAGTAGCGACCAATAAAGACCTGAGGGTTCAGATGGATTCCGGTCAGTTCAGGGAGGACCTCTTCTACAGAATGTCTGTAGTTCCGATAGATATAAAACCTTTAAGAAAGCACAGATCCGATATAATTCCAATCGCGCACTACTACCTCAATATATATAAAAAAAAGCACAAGAGCAAAGTAAAATGTTTTTCGGAGGAGGCGGGTAAGTTTTTGATGTCGTATAACTGGCCAGGTAATATCAGAGAAGTAAAGAACACAATGGAACGACTATGCGTGCTTTGCGAAAATGAAACTGTAAACCAGTCTGACATCCTTTACTTCGGGCAATATAGGAACACAAAGGTTCCTGTGATAGATTCTCATTCGGGAAGAATGACTCTTGTAGATGTTGAGAAGGAACACATAAAAAGGGCGTTGCACCATTTTGACTTCCAAATAGGCAAGACCGCAAAGTTTCTCGGTATTGACAGAAAAACCCTGAGAACAAAAATACGCAGCTACAACATAAATACAGACAGGCAGTAACTGCGAAGCCGTTAATTCTGGATTGCAGATGGGTAAGGATGACTCATAACAGGGGCAAGATTACCCGGCAATGGCCCATAAAATTCCCCCACCTTGTATTACATTTCACGTTATATCAAATAGTTATGACGATGGCACCAAAATTGCGTTATGACTTAAGCAAAAGACGAAACCGGAATACTGGAGGAAGTAATGTCTGAAGAAAAGAGGATACTTATTGTTGATGATGACGAAGATTACGGGAACGCACTTAGTATAGTGCTTGAAAATAGCGGCTACAAGGTGGAGCATGTCTTGAATATTAAAGAGGGTCGCGAGGCGATTGACAGGGTTAATAAATTTACCGGGAAGAATGGATAAAACATGTTATACAAACCACGTCGTTATATTTTGCATTGGTCTTGCTGTAGTATTAATTAAAATTGATAAGGAGGTAAACAAATCATGACCGCAAAGAAAAAGGTACTTCTGATAGACGATGACAAGGATTTCCTGATGGCGACCAGACTTATACTTGAGAAGAGTGGGTATGAAGTATTCTTGGCAGAGGATGGGAAAAGTGGGGTTGATATGGTAAAATCTGTTGCTCCAGATCTGGCTATTGTGGATATGATGATGGAAACATGGGGGGAGGGTTTTGAGGTCGTTTCAAAGATTCGCTCTATGGAACAGGGGAAGAGTACGCCCCTTATTGTGCTCAGCGCTGTAGATCTTCAGGGTCCGTACCAGGTCTTTGAACCTTCTGACGAATCCCCGAAGGTAAACATGGTATTACACAAACCCGTTAAAGCCGATGATCTCATAAAATATGTAGGAGAATTGATAGGGTAGGTGTCCATGTCAGAAAAAGTTTCCAAAGAGCTTATATTTATAATTGATGATGAGGAAACCATAAGGGATGGCTGTAGGCAGGTGCTGGAGAAGTCCGGGCATTCTGTAATTACAGCGGGGAATGGACTGGACGGAATTAGAATCGCCAGGGAAAAACACCCTGATCTGGTTTTCGTGGATTTAAAGATGCCAGGTATGTCGGGCCTGGAGATAATTGATATTTTATTAGAAGATATTCCTTATATTGTACTGGTTGTAATTACAGGCTATGCGTCTATCGTTTCTGCGGTGGAATCCATGAAAAGGGGGGCATATGACTATCTGCCGAAGCCCTTTACCCCTGATCAACTGAGAGCTGTCACAAAGAGAGGACTTGAACATCGCAATCTCAGGATAGAGACAAAAATGTTAAGAGATGCAAAGGATCAGGTAGAAAAGGACTTCATTACCTTTGTAAGTCACGAGATGCGTTCGCCCCTTGTTACCATTCAACAGTACATGGAAGCCCTCAAAATTGTGGCCGGTGGCTGTCTGAGCGGCGAGGCTGTGGATATTATAGAGCGGTGTGATAAACGTATCCGAAACCTGGAGGATCTTGTGGAGCACTGGTTGGATATGAGCAGGATAGAAGACGGAACACTTACACAAAAAAAGGAGCCGGTTAATCTTGCCGCGATTGTAGCGAGGAGCATGGATGAAATGGAGCCTCTTTGCCAGAGGAGGGGTCTTGAAATGGAAAAGGAACTTCCCGGGGATCTGCCCTCTGTCATCGGGGATGAAGAGAGCCTGGTAAGAGTCTTAATCAATATTATAGGGAACGCAACAAAATATACGCCGAGTGGCGGCAGGATATATATCGCTGCGGAATATGATGACCTCGACGTAACAATCAGTATATCGGATACGGGCGCGGGTATTCCCCGGGATAAGATTCCCTTTATCTTTGATCCATTTTTCAGGGGAAAGGGAAAGGATGACCGGCAGGGTGGCTCCGGGTTGGGGCTTTCCTTCTGCAAGAGAATAATGGAGGCTCACGACGGCAAAATAGATGTCTCATCAGAAGAGGGAAAAGGAACTACCTTCGTGCTGAGATTTCACCGGTGATATTGAGAAAGGGCAGTTCCTGTTTGAGCCAATTTTCTTACTGATTAAGGTGGGTGCGTATTCGTGGAATGAATTATGAAGTGTTACGATAACGATTATAAATGGCACAAAAAAGATGTGATTGACAAGTGTTTCATGTGCGGAGAAAAGTTTGAAAGATTGTTTGTGGTTCGGCATATTGCAAGCATGAAGATGGTACACCTGTGCCCTGACTGTATGGTGGATAGGATGTCCGAATATTGTCTCGATAATACAAGGGCTTGGAAGGGCTATATGGTAAAAGGGGATTAAAGATGACAATCTATCTTTAATCCCCTTTTACATGCCCCGGGGGGTCAATATCAAAACGGGGTTTTTCAATGCCCAGTTTATACACGAGATCCTGGAGTTCGCAGTTCCCGTTTTTTTCACACTGGAGTCAGTTATGCTCTCCGGATGACCACAAAAGCTCCACCACTTGGACTCTTTTGTTATACTTCCAGCTCTGAATAGTTTACACCTCGGCGTCGCACCTGAGGCAACGGGACGCCTCTTTGATGGCCGTCTCTATATCATAGCCAAGTTCCACTTCCATGAAGTTTGTTTTTCTCTCTACCGCATCCAGTTCCGGCATTGCGGCCTGGGGTTGTTCCTCTGTCTCTTCATCGATTTCAAATGGGATATCGATGATTTCTTCTGCCGGCGCCTCCCATGGAGACTCGTCGTTCTTGGCGCGTATGGCACTGTCGATATCTTCAGCAGCCTGGTGTCCCGCCGCGATTGCTTTGACAACCGTCAAGGGTCCCGTTACCGCATCACCACCAGCGAAGAACTTTTCACTTGTGGTCCGGGATTTGCTTCCTTCAGCTATATCGAAATACTTCCACTTGTTGACCGACACATCGCTTCCCTCTGGCACAAATGAAAGATCCGGAGTCTGGCCTATGGCGGCTATAACGGCATCAACATCAAGGGTAAATTCGGACCCTTCAATAACAACAGGTCTTCTCCTTCCACTGTTATCGAAATCTCCGGCCTTCATCCTTTCACAGACAATGCCGCTTACCCTGCCGTTTGCCTCGACAATCTTTTTGGGTGCCACGAAATATTCTATATTGATTCCCTCATGTTCCGCAGCGAGTATCTCTTCCTTAGCCGCGGGCATATCCTGACGTGTCCTGCGATACAGTATGGTAACATTCGCACCCAGACGGACAGCGCACCTTGCGGCGTCAATGGCAGAGTTGCCTCCCCCGATGACCGCAACCTTGGCGCCAAGGGACTTTTCGCCCTTCAGCCAGGCATCTTCGTTGAGATTGAAATCTCTCAGAAATTCGACACCGCCTAAAACGCCTGCTATATCCTCGCCATCAACTCTCATCCGCTGGCTTTTATGCGCTCCGGGTGCCAGATAGATGTAATCGTATTTCTTGTCGACATCTTCGAAGGAGATGTCTCTGCCGACGCGGGTATTGCACTGGATTTCAACTCCCAGGGCTCTTATGTCATCGATCTCTCCCGCGAGGATGTCTCGAGGAAGCCGGTATGAAGGAATACCGTAACGGGTCATGCCGCCCGGTTCGGGGAGTTCCTCGAAGACGGTCACCTGGTATCCGCGCAGGGCCAGATCCTTTGCGGTGGTCAGACCGGATGGCCCGGCGCCGACAATCGCAATTCTTTCGTTTCTGTCGGCCGGAACAGCACTTATTGCCGGACGGCTGGCGTTGTCGGTGATAAACCTCTTGATAAATTTGATGGCAAGTGGTTCATCCAGTGTGTTACGTCTGCACTTCGGCTGACACTGGTGATCACAGACCCTGCCGCAGATGGAGGGGAAAGGATTTGTTTTCATCATGACCCGGTAGGCGTCGTCAAATCTCTTCGCGCGAACAAGCGCCATGTATTGCGGAACATCCATCCCGATCGGACATGCGTTCTGGCAGGGCGATTTGAAGAGTGCCGAGCACACACCGGCCGAACAGTATTTGTCTCTGATGTGCTCCTCGTATTCCTTCCTGAAGTATCTGATGGTGCTCAGAACGGGATTGGGTGCAGTCTGGCCGAGACCGCAGAGGGCCGAATCCTTAATTATATCGGCCATTTCTATAAGGGTCTCGATGTCCCCTTCTTTGCCTCTTCCTTCACAGATATCGGTGAGGATTTCCAGCATCCTTTTTGTTCCCTCGCGGCCGGGGGTGCACTTACCGCAGGATTCATCCTGGCAGAAGTCCATGAAGAAACGCGCCATATCGACGGGGCACATATCTTCATTCATTACGATGAGGCCGCCGGATCCCATAATAGCCCCAAGCTTGGCGACATTTTCGTAGTCTATAGGCGCGTTGAGGTGCTGGATAGGAATCATTCCGCCAGAAGGACCACCGAGTTGAGCAGCCTTGAACTTCTTTCCATTAGGTATGCCGCCCCCTATGTCATATACAATAGTTCCGAGGGATGTTCCCATGGGTACCTCAACGAGACCGACGTTGTTGACGTCTCCTGTGAGGGCAAAGACTTTGGTACCCTTGCTTGTCTCGCTCCCTACATTTGCGAACCACCCGCTTCCTTTTGCTATTATCTGGCCGATACTTGCCAGCGTTTCCACGTTGTTCAGGACGCTCGGTTTTTGCCAGAGACCGGAAACAGCGGGGAAGGGGGGTCTGGGCCGTGGCATTCCCCTGTTGCCTTCGATCGATGTCATGAGGGCAGTTTCCTCTCCACAGACGAAGGCGCCGGCACCCTGATAGACCTCAAGATCAAAATCAAAGCCAGCATCCAGTATATTTTCACCGAGAATGCCGTATTCCCTGGCCTGTTTTATAGCTATGTCCAGTCTTTGCAAGGCCAGCGGATATTCGGCCCTGCAATAGATATAACCCTTGTGGGACCCGATCGCCTTTGCGGCTATTATCATTCCTTCAAGAACGGCATGAGGGTCCGCCTCAAGCACACTTCTGTCCATGAACGCACCCGGGTCACCTTCGTCGGCGTTACAGAGGACATATTTGACATCGTTCTGTGACTGGGAGGCAAATCTCCATTTCAGACCGGTCGGGAATCCGGCACCACCCCGGCCGCGAAGACCGGAATCGAGAACCTCCTTGACAATTTCTTCCGATGTCATCTCGGTAAGCGCCTTGGCCATACCGGCATAGCCATCCCTTGCTATATATTCGTCAATAATTTCCGGGTCGATAAGACCCTTGTTCCTCAGTACCCGAAGTTCCTGGTGCGCGAAGAAGGGTATTTCATTCATCTCGGGAATTATTTCTTCTGTGGAAGGTTCCTTATACAGAAGCCTCTCCAGAGGTCTTCCCTTCAGGAAATGTTCTTCAACCAGTTCGGGGACATCTTCCGGCCGGACCATCATATAGATAATACCGTCCGGATAGACCACCATAATAGGCCCCATGGCGCAGAACCCATTGCATCCCGTTTCGACTATTCTTATTTCATCGGCAAGGCCCTGCTTGTTTATCTCTGTCGCAAGAGCCTGTTTTACCTTCAGGCTTCCCGAGGCACGACATGCGGTGCCCCCGCAGAGCAGTATGTGAGACCGAAAAACTTTCATCGGGTATTTTTCCTCCTTCAACGTTGATTGATAGTGTCTATTTGCCTTGTTCCGTGACCTTGGCCAGGACAAAGGGTGTCTGAATTTCGCCCTCCAGGATGTGCCTCTTAAAAACCTGCCTCATCTTGTTGGAACTCATAAATTCGTATATTATGGGGTCCTGGCCCAGGATCTCAACGGTTACCTCAGGCTCCCTGCTGCACAGGCCCATGCACCCCGATGTGGTCACGACAACATCGGTAACTCCCGATTCTTCAATTTCGTTCATAAGGGAGTCCATAACCTTTCTCGCCCCGGCGGCTATGCCGCAGGTTCCCATGTGTACCGTGACCTTGGCCCTTCGGGCTCCCGCCCTCAGAGCGGTTTCACCCTGCACACGTTCCTTGATCTTTTTCAGATCCTCTATCTTCAATTTTGCCATGTCAATTTCCTCTATCGTATCAGCTGTATTGTTGTAGGATGTCTTTTAGCTTATCGGGTTTGACTCTCCCGTGGATATCCTCATCCACCACAACGACTGGGCCCAACCCGCACGCCCCGAGGCATCTGACGGTCTCGTAGGTAAACATGCGGTCCGGAGTCGTTTCATCTTCTTTTATACCGAGCAGCTTTTCCATGTTTTTAGCGATCTTTTTGCCACCCCTCACATAGCAGGCGGTTCCCATACATACCCTTACGGTGTGTTTGCCGCGCGGCTTCATGGTGAAAAAAGAGTAAAAAGTAACAACACCATAGACGTGGCTGAATGGTATGCCAAGCTCCCTGCCGACTCTTCTCTGTACTGGAATGGGGAGAAATCCAAGGAGTTCCTGTGCCCTTTCCAGTACAGGGATTAACCCTCCGGGCTGGCCCCTGTATTGCTCAATAATCCCATCCAGTTTCTCGATCTGCTCCTGTGAAAAGTCCTTCTTAAGTTCATCGTACTCCAAATCCATTTATTCCTCCTTCACGGACGGTCTGAATACAGAGACATGAGCTAACGCCCGGCCCTGATCTCTTCCAGCCCGTTCCTTATATTTTCTTTTATAAACTGAATAACCTCAGGATGATCTATCGGAACATCCTCAAGTTCATTCTTTATCTCTCTCGTGTCCAGTGTATAGCTTTCGCCGTCACTCAGATGCGTGTATACAAAATCCACCAGCGGATTACCGGCTATCATGGTTGTCATGGTTGTCGGCATATCTCCCAGGGGCTGGCGGTCGATGTGACTGTGCTTGAAATCAGCCCTCACCTCCGTTCCCTTCCCCTTTTCCGATTCGATTGTAAAACTTCCGGCAGTGATTTTCGCAGCATGTGAGAGCATGGGAAGCCCCAGACCGATTCTGCGCACATCTTTGGATGTGTAAAAGGGATCCAGCGCTTTTTCAGTTACGTCCGGTTCCATGCCTTCGCCATCGTCAGCAATTTCGATGCGCAGGATGTCGTTCTCTCTGTCATCAGTGACGCTGATCTTTATAAGACTTGCGCCTGCCCTCGTGGAGTTCTCGACGATGTCGAGGATATTCATGGATAGTTCCTGCATGGATTACTCCTTGATATATCGACCCTCACGTCCTTCGAGTGCCATCTTAAGCTCGGAAAGTGAGGGTTCTTCCATGAAAATCTTTGTTGAAGCCTTTCCGATGTCGCGTATAAAGTGGGCATCGGATGACTTGATAAACTTATGGTCACGCAAGTCGGGATATCTTTTGCGCGCCTCGTTCAACTCTGTTCTGAGGGATATTTCAAGGGCGTCAAAACGAATATCAGGTGGGATAAAACCCAGCTGGCTCAGGACGCTGAAGCTCTCCCGGTCAATGTGCGCGGCGATCGCCAGGCCATGCAGGACATGGATCGTATCGACGATTTCCTGAAGCGAAAGATCGATGGAGCCTATCAGGAGCCTGTCGTTAAATCCCTCCACCTCGTCCGACGCATTGACGACTGCCTGACATCCGAATATCTCTTCCCGGTTGGAACCGGAAAGGGCGGCGTAGACGACCTCTTGAAGCCTTAACAGATTGTCTATATTTTCAAAGAGCGCGATGACGTGAGCCTCCTCCCTGCTGGATATCTCCATGCCGGGAAAGACGTACAGCGGTTTTTCTCGGGCCGCCTCTATCACATACCGGACGTTCTCGGAGGCGTTATGATCACATATGCCAATGACATCCAAACCCTCGGCAACTGCTCTCTCTACCAGGGCGGTCGGATACATATCCAGATCAGCACAGGGGGAGAGACAGGTATGGATGTGAAGGTCACACCGAAACTTCTTTACTTCCTTTGCCCCCTCTATCATAGACACATACCCTGATTCTGAAAAAGCGTTGTGCCACCGGGTACCTCTCCGGGTCACGCAGGCACAGAATCATCTATTCCGTCAGGGATGCAGCAGGCTGTATATCCTGCCGGCTGCCTCAAATCCGGAGAGCTCTGTTACGAGAAGCGGTATTCCCTCGAGAGAGGCCTTTTCGAGGGTATCCTTATCCGGTTCTTTTCCGAGGACAAGGATGATCCCAGCGTGCTCTTTCAGCGCGCTTACCGCCACAATATTCTGGTGAGACTGGCAGGTAATCCATACGTCATCTTTTCTGCTGTTTGCCATGACGTGGCTAAGAAGATCACCCGAGTATCCGCCCGACACCTCTCTGTCCAGACTGTCAGCACCGCACCTTACCGTGAGGTCCAGTTTTTCTGCCAATAGAATCAAGTTCATTTACACATCACCTTTTGATCAGTATCTTTATCAGGGTTCCTTTGTTTGGCTCGGACAATATCTCGAAACCGTCGGAACAATTCTTTATATTAAAAAGGCCCATTCCGGCTCCGAATCCCATTTCCCTTATACGATCATTAGCGGTGGAATATCCCTGCACCATGGCCTGCTCAATATCGGTTATGCCTGGGCCGCTGTCCAGTATGTTGACCAATATGTTATCATCTGTCACGCGGATATTGATAGTTCCATACCACGCGTATGATATTATGTTTACTTCCGATTCATAGGTCGCGATGGCGGTTCTTCTCAAGATGTCGCCCGTTATGCCAAGCTCTTTTAATAACCTCTTTATTTCGACGGAGGCCTTGCCGGCATCATCAAAATTTTCACCCACGACCGGGAAAGAAAATTCATATTCCCGGCTCATAACGGAACAACATTTCCAGGGCCTTCGATCTTTCTTACACAACCCACTATCCCGCTTGCGTATAATCTTCCCGATGTTTCAAAGAGGATGTATTTTGTTGAAAGAAGGGGGATTTCCAGTTCCTCGGCCAGTGCGATAGTTTCAGCGGGGGGGATCTTCCCTCTGACGATCAAGATAGCCGAATTATCGACGATGCTCGCGATCCTTACAATCTGTGGATTCGTGAGTCCGGTAATCATTATACTTCCAGGTTTCGCAAAGGCAAGGACATCGCTCATCAGATCAGCGCTGAAGGCTGTTTTTACTTCCACATCTAAATGATTTTCCCCTGCCAGGATCGTGGCATCCAGCAAATCCCCTATCTCGCGAATGGTCAATTCACTTCACCTTTCCTGTAAAGAAATGAAATCGGTTCCCACTAACACAAGGTTGAGGGCATGTCAATGGTTTTGAAAATCTTTCGTCATAGATTTTTTTCTTGACAACCCCGATTTTATTGCTTATGAGAGGCTTGACCAGCGGTCATATTTTGACCTGTGTTTATAGCATGAAAACGGAAGGGGTTTGAAGAACTTGGTTTTGGAGAAACGCAGAGAGAGAGAGAGAGAGCAGAGGAGAAAGACCATTCTCAGGGCCGCCAGGAGGTTGTTCTTTAAACAGGGGTACAATCCTGTAACTGTCTCAGATATTGCAAAAAAGGCTGAATTAAGCAAGGGAGCTATTTATCTGTATTTCAGCAGTAAGGAAGAGATGTGCGCTCAGATACTGCTGGAGGATATTGAGAGATTTCACGGCGAGGTGCTTCCCATATTTGAAGGGGGAGGCAGTGCGTCAGAAGTATTGATCGGTTTTGCCAACATGTATGTGGAATTTTTCCTGAAGGATAGAGAGTTGTTCAGGATACTTATGAATTTCATGCTGCATGCCAACAGTCTGAATCTGTCAGATGATACAAACAGAAGAATCATCCTGGAGACAAACAAGGCGGTCTCTGTTACTGAAAATATATTCCAATACGGGATAGACAAAGGAGAATTTCTTCTCAGAAAAGAAGATGTAAGGGCAATGAGAAATTCCCTCTGGGGGATGCTTAATGGGATAATCTCCCTTCACCTTTTTGTCGGCAGAGAGTCAACCAGGGAAAAGAGGATACATTCCGGCGTTTATGGATGTTTGAACATTTTTATACAAGGTTTAAAAAAATCAGAATGAGGAGGATGTAGGGTTATGGGTAACACATTGGTTAACATGAGGGACCAGAGGTTTATCCTGTTTGAACAGTTGGGTATCGACACTCTTTTCGCTACTGAGAAGTATGCCGATTATTCAAATGATGTGGTCGACATGATGCTGAACGAGGCGGAAAAAATGGCCGTGGATGTCATTCTTCCCACCTACGATGTAGCTGACAGAGAAGGGGCTCAGTTTCAGGATGGAAAGGTTACCGTCCCATCCTGTTTCGTTGAACCGCTCAAAAAGTTTGTTGAGGCGGGCTGGAACTGTGCGCCTATGAGTCCGGAAGTCGGCGGGCAGAACCTGCCGCTTTGCGTGTGGAGCGCCTGTGCCGAACTCTTCGACTCGGCGAATTTTGCGTTTATGATGTATCCGGGATTGACCATGGGAGCTGGTGTGTTGATCGCAAAGTACGGTACGGAAGAACAGAAGAACACATACATGTACAAAATGTTTTCCGGCGAGTGGGGCGGCACCATGTGCCTGACTGAGCCGGGTGCGGGTAGCGATGTTGGAGCCACGAGAACGATCGCGAAGAGAATGCCGGACGGGTCTTTCATGATCGAAGGCACGAAGTCCTTCATTTCTTGTGGTGACAGTGATCTGTATTCCAATATCATTCATCCCGTTCTTGCCAGGATCGAAGGTGATCCTCCGGGGACAGGCGGAATTTCTATCTTCATCGTTCCTAAATTCAAAGTGAATGATGACGGCAGTGTGGGTGAATCAAACGATGTCGTGACGGGCGGTATTGAGCATAAGATGGGAATTAATGGGTCCGTGACCGCGACGTTGAACTTTGGTGAGAACGGAAAGTGTGTCGGTTATCTCCTCGGTGAAGAGCGCACAGGTATGAAGGTTATGTTCAATATGATGAACGAAGCCAGGCTCGAAGTGGGAATGCAGGGTCTCGGCCATGCAACGGCCTCGCTGGAACATGCTGTACAGTACGCGAAGGAGAGAGTCCAGAGCAAGCATATCATGGAGATGACTATTCCTGATGCGAAAGCGATACCGATTATTCAGCATCCCGATATCAGACGTTCACTTCTCTGGATGAAGTCGCATGTGGAAGGCATGAGGGCGCTGAACTATTTCGCCGGTTACTGCATCGACATGGAAGAGACGGTGACTGACAAGGCCGAGAAAGCGAAATGGAAAGGCTTTGTAGAGATCCTGACACCCGTCATCAAGGCATACTGCTCCGACAAGGCGTGCGAGATCTGCTCACTCGGTATGGATGTGTATGGTGGATATGGTTATATCCAGGAGTATCCTATGGAGCAGTACCTGAGAGACTGTAAGATCGCCACCCTCTATGAGGGGACGAACTACATCCAGGCTCTCGATCTGGTCGGTAGAAAGATGGGTGCGAACAGAGGCATGAATGTGATGAATTTGTTCGGGATGATTGATGCCGACATTAAAAAGGCCAAGGAGAACGAAGAGATGAAGGCTTATGTCACACATCTCGAGGATGCCTACAATGCAGTGGTAGGCATCGCGATGCAGTTTGCCGCATGGGGCAAGAGCGCCAGCGTAATGCTGCCCGTACTGAATGCGAGGCCCTTTCTGATGATCCTGGGAGACCTTGCGGTAGGATGGCAGCTTTTTCAGGCGGCAGTTATCGCTTCCGGAAAACTGGACATCATGTATGCCGAAGTTGGAGCGGAGGGTTCCATATCAAAGAAGCGTGCTCTGGCCCGTGAAAATGGTGATGCCGCTTTCTATCAGGGTAAACTCGCATCGGCAAAGTACTTTGCGTGCAACGTTCTTCCGACGATTGAGGGCAGGTGCAAATGTATTGCGCTGGGCGATAAGACCCCCATCGAGATGCTGGAGGATTCTTTCGCGGTGTAATGTAATGAGGATAAATTAATTAAGGTGCCTCGATCTTTGGTGCCTGAGCAAGGAGGAATGATATGTCGTATGAAATTAAGAAAGCCGCCATTATAGGGGCGGGGGTCATGGGTGCCACTATAGCCGCTCAGATGACCAATGCGGGAATCGAGTGTGTCATGCTGGACATTGTGCCTCCCTTTGATCCAAGTGAAGCGGATCTGAAAAAGGGTCTCACAAAAGAGAGCAAGGCGTGGCGAAACAGTTTCGCGGTAAAAGGATTGAACGGCGCGGTGAAATCAAAGCCTGCCAGTTTCTACTCAAAGAAGAATGCGTCGATGATCACAATCGGCAATCTTGAAGATGACCTTGGTCTCTTGAAAGATGTTGATTTTCTTCTCGAGGTTGTCGTGGAGAATCTGAAGATCAAACATGAGCTCTTCGCAAAAGTGGAGAAGGCGATAAAACCGGATTGTATTATAGCCACCAATACTTCCGGTCTTCCGATTAAGGAAATATCGGGAAAGATGAGCGCGAAGAATAAAGAGCGTTTTCTCGGAGTTCACTTTTTTAACCCTCCTCGTTATATGAAGCTTGTTGAGGTGATTCCCGGTGAGACTACAAAGAAGGAAATTGTCGACTATATGACCTATTTCCTTGAGAATGTTGTTGGTAAAGGCGTTGTTATCTGTAAAGACGTCCCCAATTTCATAGCAAACCGTATCGGTGTCTATGATATATCAAACGCGGTCAAGACAATGCTCGACAAGGAACTGACAATACCGGAACTGGACGCCATTATTGCCAAGGTTCTTGGCAGACCCGGTTCCGCGATCTGCGGAACGATCGACCTTGTCGGCATAGATACTGGCTATCATGTCATGAAAAATCTTGTTGAAGCTGTCCCGAACGATGAGATGGTAAAAACCTTTGCACCGCCTGAGTTCATGGACAAGATGATGGAAAACAAATGGCTCGGTAACAAGACCAAAGGAGGGTTCTACAAGAGGACAAAGAACGAGAAGGGCAAAAGGGTCAAACTGGCGCTTGACTATAATACGATGGAATATGTTCCATTCAAGAAAGCAAAATATGAATCAGTCAAAGACGCCAGCAAGACAGAAGGCGGTTTCGATGATAAATTAAAAGCCCTCTTCTACTCGGAAAAAGATATTGCCGGTGAGGTTGTAAGGGAATATCTCTGCAAGAACTTTATTTATTCCGCGAATCGTATCCCTGAGATATGCGATACCGTTTACCAGATAGACAATACCATGAAGTGGGGCTACAATCACAAGAATGGCCCCTTTGAGACATGGGATGCTGTCGGTGTGAAGGAATCGGTAGAGGTGATGAAGACCCTGAAGCTGAAGGTTCCCAAGAAGATCACCGAGATGCTGAAGAAGGGATGTGAGACCTTCTACACAAAGAAAGAAGACGGCAAATATTACTATGACTTCGACAAAAAGGATTATGTGAAGATAGGAGATAATCCAAAGATCATCCTTCTGCCTGATCTTAAAGCGAAGAACAAGATAATCAAGGAAAATGCCGGAGCCTGTCTTGTGGATATCGGTGATGGAGTGGTTTGCCTTGAGTTCCGTACCAAGATGAATGCTATCGATGCCGATATTATCTCCATGATTGAAGACGGCTGCGATATTGTGGAGAAGGATTTTGCGGGCATGGTAGTCGCGAATCATGGCACGAACTTCTCAGTAGGCGCCAATATATTCCAGGTACTTATGGCGGTTCAGAATGGCGAGTGGGATTTGCTTGACAAACTCATCCATGACCTTCAGTACGCAAATATGAAGATGAAATATCTTGATAAACCCGTTGTTACTGCGCCGGCCGGCATGGCACTTGGTGGCGGTTGCGAGATATCCATGCATGGTCAAAGATGCCAGCCCTGCGGCGAGACCTATATGGGCCTCGTTGAGGTCGGCGTAGGCGTAATCCCCGCGGGTGGTGGTTGTAAAGAGCTGATGGTACGTTGCACTGAGGGCCTGCCGGATGGTACCCCTGAGGTCTTGAACATGCAGCCGATTTATGAAAAAGTCCTGATGAATATCGGGCAGGCCAAGGTGGCCACCAGTGCTATGGAGGCAATGGAACTCGGTTACATCAGAAAGACGGAAAACATCAGCCTCAATCGTGACCATCAGATATGGGATGCGAAGGAACTTGTCCTCGCTATGGCAAAGACCCATAAGAAGAAAAAACCCGACATGATCCCGGTTATGGGAGAGAGTCTGGTGGGTATCGCGCATGCTGTCCTGTTTAACATGAAGCATGGTAACTACATGTCAGATTATGACGAACAGGTGACGATGAAGCTTGCATGGGTCCTTTCCGGTGGTCAGTGTATGGAAGGCACCTTCGTTACGGAAGATGCGATTCTTGACCGAGAGAGAGAGGCATTCCTGAGCCTCGCCGGTGAGCAGATGACCCAGGATCGTATTATGCACATGCTGACGAGAGGAAAACCACTGCGTAACTAAAAAATATACTATTTATTGCTGACACTGGCCATAATCCAATGGCCGGGTCAGTAATAGATGACAAGGAGGATTATTATGCGAGATGCTGTTATTGTCGAAACCGTAAGAAGTCCGGGAGGACGTTATAAAAGGGGAGCCCTTGCGCAGACCAGGGGTGATGAAATAGGAATTCAGGTCATGAAGGGATTGATGAAAAGGGTTCCGCAGGTCAAGCACGAGGATGTTGATGATGTAATCTGCGGTTGCTCCTTTCCCGAAGCCGAACAGGGAATGAACCTTGGAAGGGTTATAGCGCTTGGCGCGGGATTTCCCGTAACTACAGCGGGTATGACTGTAAACCGTTTCTGCTCTTCCGGTATTCAGTCAATAGCTGATGCGACGGCAAAGATCAGGGCCGGCTGGTCCGATATACTCGTTGCCGGCGGGTGCGAAACCATGTCGCACATTCCGATGGGAGGCTGGATATTCCGTCCCCATCCCGACTGGGGAGACCTTCCGATGACCTATGTCTCCATGGGTGTCACCGCGGAAAACGTTGCGGCCGATTATGGAATCACCCGTGAGGAACAGGACAAGATGGGTATCGAGAGCAACAAAAGGGCCCATGAAGCGATTGAGAAGGGATACTGGAAGGATCAGATCATCCCGATCGAGGCATGGAAGTATGTCAAGGATAAAAACGGACAGTGGATCCGGACAACGAAGACATTTGATATGGATGACGGTGTGAGATGGCCCTCAACAATGGAAGGGATGGCCAAGCTGAAATCGCCCTTCAAGCAGGGTGGATCCGTTACGGCGGCGAACTCGTCACAGATGACCGATGGTGCCTCGTTCTCGATGATTATGTCGGCTGAAAAGGCGAAGGAACTGAAGCTGAAACCGATTGCCAGACTAACCCATTATGCAGTTGCGGGGAACAACCCGGAAGAGATGGGTGTCGGTCCACGGTATGCGATTCCGAAGGTGCTCAAGCTTGCCGGCTTAACGACCGACGATATCGATCTCTTTGAGATCAACGAGGCCTTTGCCTCCCAGGCACTTTACTGCTGCAGGGAGCTGGGGCTCACCGAGCGATACTGGGCAGGCGATATCAACCCGAATGGCGGCGCAATCG
The DNA here is from genome assembly GCA_964540715.1 of uncultured Syntrophaceae bacterium. Taxonomy (GTDB): domain Bacteria; phylum Desulfobacterota; class Syntrophia; order Syntrophales; family UBA2210; genus UBA2210. The sequence goes on from CAZINZ010000010.1 coordinate 26,598, forward strand.
CGATTGGCCACCCCCTGGGATGCACAGGCGCGAAGCTGACATGCCAGATTCTGAATGAGCTGAAGAGGCGTAAACTGAAAAGAGGCATTGTCTCCATGTGTATCGGCGGCGGTATGGGCGCAGCCGGTATCTATGAGATGCTGTAATCAACAATTCAGTAAGTTCAATTAGGTTAGACATGAAAAGCCATAGTCCTTGTGACTATGGCTTTTCTGCTTTATAATGGCAATCAGGCTCCCTGTTATTTGCAGTTATCAGAGTCATTCATGGGGTGGAGAGGTCGAGTAGAAGGAATAAAAATCAGAATGGAGTAATGACTATGAAAATTGGTGCGATCCAGTTTGAGCCGTTGTTTGGCGAGGTTGACAAAAATCTGGAACTGGCAGAGAGTCTTATCAAAAAATCTGACGCGGAGCTTCTGGTGCTTCCGGAGTTGTTCAACACCGGGTATGTGTTCACTTCAAGACAGGAGGCGATTTCTCATTCTGAGGCGATTCCGCATGGTAGGACAACTCAGATGTTGTGTGATGTGGCGAAAGAGAAGGGTATCATCATCATCGGTGGTCTTGTTGAGAAGAGCGGAGACAGGATATTCAATTCGTCTGTCCTCGTTTCTCCCGACGGTTATATTGGAAGATACCGAAAGGTACACCTCTTCTTTGAGGAAACACTCTGGTTTGATCCCGGAGATGAGGGATTCAGCGTCTATGACGCGGGCGTGTGCAAGGTGGGTATCATGATATGCTTCGACTGGTTCTTCCCGGAATCGATGCGCGCGCTGACGCTCCTCGGAGCTGATATAATCTCCCATCCATCGAATCTGGTGATGCCTTTCTGTCAGGATGCCATGAAAACGAGGTGTCTCGAGAATCACGTCTTTGCTATAACGGCTAACAGGATCGGGACGGAGAGCCGGGGAGGTAAGTCACTCCATTTTACCGGCGGGAGTCAGATAACCGGACCCGACGGGAGGGTTCTATTTCGTGCCGGCGAAGATTCAGAAGAGGTTGGGATGGTGGAGATCGACGTGAAGCGGGCACGTGACAAGAAAGTCAATGAATACAACGATCTTTTCAAGGACAGGAGGACAGATTTTTATGGTGCCCTCCAAAAGAGTGGAACCACCTGAAAATATGCTTTCTCGATGATCAAAACATTCTTTTGATAATTTTAATTGGATCTTTCCAAAAGGCCATCCCGGAACGGAAGGACGGCATTAGAAGTTTTTCAATTTATCTTTCGGTCCTTCCTTTTTGTCCTTATCGATCACCTTTATTCTTTTTTTCAGTGAGTCGCTTTTTTTGCCGGGTTTTTTTATCTTGTTAACGGGGTCGGGTGTAACGACAACATTTAACTTGCCGGGCTTCTTCAAGGGAAGTTTCTTGTTTACGATTCCGGTATCTTTCGGTCCCTTTTTGTTATCTTTGCCGATCACCACTATTCGTTTTTCCAGAGAGTTGTTCTTTTCGCTGGATTCGCTTATCTTGTTATCGGGGTCGGCCGTAACTACGACGCGCAGCTTGCCGGGCTTCTTGAAAGAATGCTTTTTGCTTACGGTCCTGGTATCGTTTGGTCCTATATTGAGATTACCCTTAAAAAGCTGGTAACCATCAATCTTAAGGCAGACAGTTACGCGAACTTTCTCATTGCCTGCATTTTTAATGGTAAACTTAAAATCACCTTTCCCTCCGACCTTTATAGTTCCTGCATGGTATGAATCATCTTTTGAGATGAACTCAAGGTCCCGGACTTCGATATCTGGAAGCTGCGTTACGGTGACGGCGGTTTCACATGTGTTATTATTTTCATCTGCTTCATCGAGGTTGTTATCCGGGTCAACAGACAGTAGCAGTATGGATCTTCCGGGTCGGTTGAACGATATGTCATCCACTTCAAAAAGCAGTTCGTCGTTAGGGCCGATATTTATAACGCCCTCATGTATTCGCTGGCCATCCTTGTACAGCTTCGCGGTGATACCGTTTTGTCTGAGAGCAGACCTGTTGCGAACATAACAACGGGCCTTACCCTTCTTGCCCACGGCTATTTTCGACGGTGAGAATGTGATCCTTCTCGCCTCAAAATCTCTTGCGGGAAGGACGTTGATCGTCAGTTCCTGAGTATTATTATTCTCGTCGGATTCGACATAAAGCCCGGGAGGGGAAACGACAAGCCTGAACACATGTTCTCCGGGCTCGGACAGCACCAGATTGTTTATTACCATGTTTTCAATCGCGCCCGGGGCGGCCCTGTACAGCTCTCGCCGCAGCTGGACTCCATCGCGCTCCAGAATGGCAACAAAGTTGATTATTTCCCTGTCGTTCCCGGCTCCGAATTCTCCTCTTAACGTTCCGCTGGTACCTGCTGTCACCCCCGATGTGGGGATCGCCTCGCCGGACGGGATGAATGTGAGCGAAAATGCTTCGGCGTCAACGGGAGTCGAGTCGTTAACGTTCACGTTTATTGAGGTCAAGTTGTTGTTTTCTCTGATCTCATAGATCTCATTATCGGGATCAAGTAAAAGCGAAAGGGTCTGCGCCCAGGCTTTGGGAAAAATAAGATCCGGGACCTCAAAAGAAAATGCGCTGTTAGGATCGACGTTGTTAAAAACTCGTTCAGCCGCAGTTTCGCCGTTGATCTGTATAACGGCTTTTATCCTGGGACGATAATCGATTCCAGCACCGGCGCTCGTATGGAACGTAGCTCTTACCCGTGCCGGTTCGTTGGTACTTACCGGGCGCCCTTCACCATCGGCGGGCACACAGCTGAGTTCTCCGGCGCTGATGTCGAACAACGGCCGTACCTCAATACGCCTTGAAACCCGATTGTTGAGCATATTTTCCTCGGGCATCTCGTTATCGGGGTTGACCATAAACCTTACCATTGCCGTACCCGCGTCGGTAAAGGTGTGTTCACAGCTGTAGGCAAAATAGCCTATAGCCACCCAGATCGTGTCTTCGGCAACGGGCTCATCGTTTACACTTATCCTGACCCTGACATTGTCCAGCACGTGGCCGCTGTTGTTCTCGAAAGTAGCATAGAGTGTACATGTTTGCATTTGCGAGATGTAGGTGATTTCATTGTCGTCCGGGTCCTTGAAGACCATGTCATTAACTGTGAAGTCACACAGGATTCTGGCATTTACGTTCACCTCGCGGATGTTATTGCTTCTGTCGCTATCCTGGATTCGATTGTCAGGGTCGACCGTCAGCCTGATAGTATGTTCGCCGGGTTCCGTGAATTCGTAACCTTCTACCCGGTAAAAGCCGGGCCTGTTGGTGCTGACATTTATGACTGGTTCCTCAATTACCTGGCCGTCGACCTCTATGCGGGTTTCCACATCGCCAACGTTGGCTTCCCCGGGCGTTTTGAACAGCATGACATATATGACGCCCCTCTCGTTGACGTAAGGTTCGCTGTTGTGTCCGTTCGCGCCACCCTGCAAATAGAGCAGTTGCCCAACCTGCACATCGGCTTCTGCTGGTGCCGGTTCCTGAACGTCCACTATGGTTTCTATAGAGTTATTGTACCTTAGCTGTTCGGCCGTACGTCTTCCGTGGTCGACCGTCAGCCTGAGGGTATGCAAACCCGGATCGTCGAACATGAAATCATCTATCCTGATATAAACAGTCCTGTTGTTAAATCGAAGCATGTTCTCGTAGATGATATTACTGTCGACCAGTATCCTCATGAGGGCTTCTTCGGGCGGGGTACCTTCGATTGTTGAGATGCTTGCGTAAAGAGATCCGGACATCCTTGCCTGCGGCTCGCTGTTGTGTACCCCCTGCTGACCCTGGAAATATTCCATGCGTGCTGCAAGAAGGTCATAGGCTTCATTTTCCGCCTGCGCCGAACTGGACTCGCAAAAACCAGCCAGCATGAACATAATCAATATTACAGGAAAAATCTTTACAAAGATGGTCGAATGTCGCATGTCCCCCCTCCTGATTGTAGCGGTTTAAGGCGCATCAAATATCCGTTAAATAAAGTATTTACCCATCATAGTTTAATATTTACATAAAGTAAAAGAAGATGCATTCGTAAAAAGTCCCAAAACTGTCATACCGGACTTGATCCGGTATCCAGAAGTTGTTTAATTTACTGGGTTCCGGCTTTTGCCGGAACGACGAAAAATGGTACTTTTCGACTTTTTACTAGTTCAACAAAGAAGAGTTCCCGGAAAACTCACGGGTGGTCGATAAGTTTCTTTCTGATCGGGGCCATCAGCCTTCCGTTACGATTTTCGAGAAGTCGGAAATTCTGTAGAAGAGCTTTGATATCTCTTCGAGGAGTGACAGTCTGTTAAATCTTATCTTTTTATCATCCGCCATGACCATGACTTCATCAAAGAAGGTGTCGACAGGTCTTCGTAGGGTTGCCATTTCGGACAGGGCCTCGCTGTATCTGCCCTCGTCTATGCACCCATTTGCCGTATCCCTTATATCGGCAAATGCATGATAGAGGTCGGATTCAGCGCTCGAATCAAAGGCAGCGGTGTCGACGGAACCGTCTTTAAAATCCTTGAGGATATTCACAACTCGTTTGAAGGCAATCGCCAGGGGTTCGAAGTCGGGGTGTTTCTTGAATGACTCCATAGCCTCTATCCTGCGGAGGGATCGGGCGATATCGGACATGCCGAGCGTCAGAACGGCATTGACCACGTCATAGGGATGTCCCTGTGATATCAATTGATTTTCAAACCTTCCCTTGAAAAAGTCGATCACATCCGCCTTTGTCTCATCCGGCATCCTCGTCAGCTTTTCGCCGAGGATTGAAATGCTTTTGTCTATCAGTACACCCAGATTGAGCGGATAATTTTTGCTAAGTATGATGTTGATAATGCCAAGGGCCTGTCGCCTGAGGGCAAATGGGTCGGCCGTGCCAGTAGGGGCAATATCTATGCCGAAGAATCCCACGATCGTATCCAGCTTATCGGCGATGCTGACAATGGCACCTTCATCTGTTTCAGGGAGATCACCTCCGGCGGCTATCGGGAGATAGTGCTCATAAATCGCCTTGGCTACCACAGGATCTTCACCCTGTATCAGGGCATATTCCCTTCCCATCACCCCCTGGAGTTCGGCAAATTCACATACCATCTGAGTTTCAAGGTCTGCCTTGCAAAGTGTTGCGGTCTTGTCAACTGTTGCCGGAGAAGATGCGGCGGAGGAAAAAACGATTTTGGTCGAGATATCTTTCGCAATTTCTCTAAACCGTTCTACCTTTTCATAGGATGTCCCAAGGGATCTGTGGAAAACAACATCCTTCAGGGCCTCGAGGTGATCTTCGAGAGGTGTCTTACGGTCTTCCTCAAAGAAGAACCGGGCATCGGCAAGTCGCGCCCTGATGACTTTTTCGTTTCCCCTGGCCACGACAGACGGGTTTCTCGCCAGTGTATTGTTCACGGTGATAAAGTGTGGGAGAAGTTTCCCATCCTTGTCGGTAACCGGGAAGTATTTCTGATGCTTGATCATTGATGTGGTGAGTACCTCTTTAGGAAGATCAAGAAACTCTCTGTCGAAATTCCCGCGTACCACAGAAGGATACTCCACGAGGAATGTCACTTCATCGAGGAGGTTTTTGTTTTCGAGTACATCTCCAGAGATCTCGCTGGCGGCCTTCCGGGCCTCATCAATGATGATGCCTTTTCTCTCTTCCGGGTCGGCAATGATAAAGTGTTCCCTTGTTTTTTTCAGATAGCTCTCAAAATCACTGACCTCAAAAAATTCAGGACTCATGAAGCGATGTCCGAAAGATAGCCTGCCGCTTTCGATGTTTTCGAGTTTGAATGGCACTACATTTCCGCCGAAGAGCGCCAGTATCCAGTGAATGGGACGCGCGAAGCGAAGATCGAGGTTCATCCACCTCATTGATTTTTGAAAGGGGATGGAGGTGATAACGCGGGGGAGTAGGTCTGAAAGAAGCGGCCTGGTATCCTCACCCATCAATTTTTTCCTCGCGCAGAGATATTCACCTTTGTCGGTCGTGACCGTTTCGAGCTGGGACACTTCGAGTCCCTGTCCCCTGGCAAAACCGCTGGCAGCCTTTGTCGGATTTCCTTTATCGTCGAAGGCGGCCCTTGTTGCGGGACCGACCTTTTCTATGGTCTGATCATCCTGTTTTTCTGAGACTTCCTCGACACAGAGAACGAGCCTTCTCGGTGTGCCCATGGTTCTTATACGACCGTGGCTGATCCGATTTTCGGAAAACTCTCTTGTGATGATTTCCCCCAGATCCCTCAGCGCCTTCGGCAGGAAAGCGGCCGGTATCTCTTCTGTTCCTATTTCCAATAATAATTCTTTTGCCATGAGAAAATTTAGCTCCTCTTGAACTTTCCGATAAGAGGATATCCCATTTCCTCCCTCTGTTTAGAGTAACCTTCAGCGCTGAGACGCGCGAGATTCCGTACTCTTCCAATATAATTTGTGCGCTCATTTACGCTGATAGCGCCTCGCGCGTCCAGTATGTTGAATACATGTGAACACTTCAGGCAATAATCGTATGTGGGGAGGACGAGACCTTTCTTAGCGGTTGATATTGACTCCGCCTCATACATATCGAAGAGCTTTCTCAGCATATCGGTGTCGGCCACTTCAAACTGATAAGTGGAGAATTCAACTTCGCTTTTGTGATGAACATCACCGTATTTTATTCCATGTCCCCATTCAAGATCGTAAACATTGTCGATTTCCTGGAGATACATGGCAATTCGCTCTATACCATAAGTTATTTCGACACATATCGGGTGCAGGTCTATCCCGCCTACCTGCTGGAAATATGTAAACTGTGTAATCTCCATGCCGTCGAGCCAGACCTCCCAGCCTAGTCCCCAGGCACCGAGGGTGGGGGATTCCCAGTCGTCCTCCACGAATCTTATATCGTGGTCGAGAGGGTCAATGCCGAAGGTCTTCAGAGATTCAAGATACAGGTCCTGAATATTAAGCGGGGATGGTTTCATTATTACCTGATACTGGTAATAATGCTGGAGCCTGTTCGGATTTTCACCGTACCTGCCGTCGGTCGGCCTGCGTGAGGGTTCAACATACGCGACGTTCCATGGTTCCGGACCGAGCGCCCTTAGAAAGGTTGCAGGGTTGAATGTGCCGGCGCCCACTTCCAAATCGTAGGGTTGCTGTACGATGCACCCCTGATCGGCCCAGTATTTTTCCAGGGCGAATATCAATTCCTGAAAGGTCACTTTTACCTCCTTGGACTTTGCCATAACTGTACTTAAATGCGGGGGAAAACTATCATTAAGGGGGGATGACTGTCAAGAAGCAAAGTAGCAAAGGTAGAGGGGAACAGAGAAAAGCTGGCGCCTTGTGTCTTCGGTAGCAGCAGGTTAAATCATTCTCCTGATTTCATCCAGCACCTGTAGAGATTTTGGTTCTTTCCCGAGGATGTGGCGTATGAAATGTCTGAAAACAACCCGACTTTCTCTAATGGCATTTTCTGACAGTATGAGCCTGTGTAGCCGGCTGGTTTCCGTCTGTTTTCCCATGAGTAGTGTCTTGATGGTTCCGGTGGATACCGGTATGCAGTCCTGCCCTTCACAACCGCACTGAGAACACCTTATGCCGCCCCTTGTCGCGTCAAAGAACGCGACATTGATTTCAGCAAGTGACTCATTGCAGATAACGCACCTCTCCAGGACAGGATCATATCCCGAAAGCTTGAGCAGACGCAGCTCAAAAAATCGCGTTGTTTCATTCAGGTTGCTCCTTTTCTCCAGAAGCATGAGAAAGTCGCTCAGGAGTTGAAAGGTACCGGCGCTTTTCTTGCCTTCCACGGTGAACTGATCTACAAGATCAATCATGTAAGCTGCGGTCATTGTCCTTTCCAGGTCTGCTCTGATCTCCGGATAATGATTGATTACGTCGCAGTTTTCTATAATGGCCAGGGCACCTTCACCTCTTTTGGAAAAAAGCAGCAGGGAATGAGAGAATGGCTCGATGGCGTTGGAAAATCGTTTTCTGCTCCGCCTTGCTCCCTTGGCAATCCCACGGAGTTTGCCGAATTCTCTCGTAAAAAACGTAACAATACGATCCGATTCTCCATAATTGAGAAAACGCAAAACAAAGGCTTGCGTCTTTAAAGACGGGCTTCTCATACCAGCAAGTTCAGGAATATGGTCGCAAGGCCCAGAAAGGAAAAGAACCCGAACGCGTCCGTGAAGGCGGTCACAAAGATATGGGAACCCAGAGCGGGATCAGCCTTCAGCCACTTCAGGCTCAGAGGGACTAATGTTCCTATCAGCGTGCCCACGAATACATTGATTATCATGGCAAGACCAAGTACTACCCCCAATACTGGCATTCCCTTCCAGAGATATGCTATGACGCCGATTACAACGCCGACAGCCAGACCGTTGACAATCCCTACGATGATCTGCTTGTAGAGCGCCCTTCTTGAGTTTTCGAAAGTGACTTCGCCGAGCGCCATCCCCCTTACGATCAGGGTGAGAGTCTGACTCCCGGCATTGCCGCCGATGGCCGCCACCACCGGCATGAAAACTGCAAGCGCTATTACCATCTGTATGGTGTTTTCAAAAAAGCCTATAACGAGCGCCGATGTGAGTGCCGTAAGGAGATTGAGGTAGAGCCAGGGGAGTCTCTTCTTTACGGATTCCACGGGGTCGTTGAAGATGCTGTCATCTTCGTCAAGACCGGCAATTCTGAAGATGTCCTCCGAAGTTTCCTCTTCTATGACGTCGACGATGTCATCTACTGTGATTCTCCCCAGTAGACATCCGGTATGATCTACAACCGGGAGGTCAACAAGGTCGTACTTTTCAAACATCCTCGCGACCTCTTCCTGGTCCACATCAACATTTACGCTTGGTATAGCCTTGTCGATGGCTTCTGTGACGGGACTGTTTCGCCTGGATGTGATTAATCTCTGGAGGGGAATAGCGCCGACGAGCTTTTCATCTCTGTCCACAACAAATACGTTATATACGTTTTCAATCTCATCCGATGCCTGTACCACAGCGTTCAGGGCATTGTTGATGGTGCCCTCTGAGTGAACTGAGACCAGCTCTGACTGCATGATACCGCCGGCCGTGTCCTCTTCATATTTCAGGAGTTCCTTAAAGTCTTCCGATTCTTCAGGTTCGATTTCCTCGAGGACGGCCTTTGCCTGATCTTCAGGTAGCTCGGCTATTACGTCAGCCGCGTCATCTGAGTCCATTTCATCGATGATCTCTGCGAGTTTTTTGTCGGATATATCCTCGAGTATCTGCTCTCTCGAAATTTCGCTCAGCTCGGTGATAACCTCTGACGCCTTCTCCACATCGAGTAGGGAGAACAGGTGTATTTTTTCCTGCTCCTCAAGGTTGTCTATAAGGTCCGCAATATCAGCCGGGTGGAGTTCTGAGAACAGGTCAATTATGTCAAATTCCCTGTTCAGGCTGATCCAATCCTTCAGTTGGCCGAGATGTTTTATCTCTTCGTCTCTTTGTTTCTTCATTATCAGCACCACTTGACAATTTAATGCGAATTTTACTACCACCTCTTAGAAATCATGGCAAGGAGTAAATGGAGCCGCAATTTCCCTTGCCTGCACGACTGGTGAAAGAGTATGTTTTTACAGATTTGACTATTAACGGATTTGGCAGTTTGAGGTTTGTGAATTTAAAATTCGGGGTCCGTGTACCTTATCTCTCCGCTGGCTATGGTTATTACGGCTTTCCCCTTGAGTTCCCAGCCGTTGAATGGGCAGTTGCGTCCCTTCGAGCGGAACCTGTCTGCGTCAACGGTCCATTTCTTATTCATGTCTATAACTGTAATGTCGGCATCGGAGCCTGTCTTCAATGAGCCCTTGGGTATCTTCAGTATGTTCGCTGGGTTTACACTCAACTTCTCTATCAGCTCGTTTATGGTGAGGATGCCTTCATCCACCAGTTTCAGGCAGAGGGACAAAGATGTCTCTAATCCCGCGATACCGTTCGCGGCATACTCAAACTCTACATCCTTTTCAACTGATGAATGGGGCGCATGATCGCTGGCAATCGCGTCTATCGTGCCGTCCCTCAGTCCCTCTTTTATTGCTTCGACATCGTCGGAGTTTCTAAGGGGAGGATACATCTTGAAGTTTGTGGAGAAGCCCTTCAACGACTCATCTGTAAGCGTAAAGTAGTGGGGGGCGGTTTCAGCCGTTACGTTGACTCCCGCTGATTTGGCCTCACGGACAGCATAAACGGAACCTGCCGTGCTCACGTGTGCGATATGCACGCGGGTCTTCGTAAAATCCGCGAGTCTTATGTCTCTTATTACCATTATGTCTTCCGCGATGCCGGGGATTCCCGGAAGACCTAATTGGGTGGATATAAGCCCTTCGTTCATCAGGCCGCCCGATGACAGCCCTTTATCCTCGCAGTGAGAGATCACTGGCATATCGAATGAATAAGCGTATTCAAGGGCGTGTCTCATCAAGCCGCTGTCTGTAACCGGATTTCCGTCATCAGAGAAACCAATCGCTCCGGCATTTTTAAGATCCCCGAATTCCGAGAGCACCTTTCCATCCTGTCCTTTGCTGATCGCCGCGATGGGATATACATTTGCCATGGCGGCAAGGTGGGCCTGTTTAAGTATATATTCGGTCACCGATCGGTTGTCGTTGACCGGGTCTGTGTTTGCCATGCAGGCGATGGAGGTGAACCCTCCGGCCACCGCGGCTTCGCTTCCCGTTCGGATGGTCTCTTTGTATTCAAAACCCGGTTCGCGCAGATGGGTGTGCATATCGATAAGGCCGGGTGTGACTATTTTGCCTTTCAGATCGAATATTTTCAAATTATCCCCGGAATCTGTCTTCGGAAGAGAGATGTCCTTTTTCATCACGGATATTTTTCCATTTTTAATCAGGATGTCTGTGACCGTATCTATATTTTGCGAGGGGTCTATGACCCTTCCGCCCTTGAGTAGCAGTTTCATTTTCTGCCTCCTGACAAAAGATATAGAAGGGCCATTCTTACAGCAACGCCATTTGTGACCTGTTCGAGGATAACGGAGTTGGGGCCGTCGGCTATCTCCGGGGTGATTTCGACCCCCCTGTTTACCGGTCCCGGGTGCATTACGATAACATCGTTCTTCGCCAGCTTGATGTTGTTCCTGTTCAGAGAAAAAAGATTGGCGTATTCGCGAAGCGAGGGAAACAGATTTTTCTTCTGTCTCTCAAGCTGCATGCGGAGCATCATAACAACATCGGCGTCTTTTATGGCATCTTCCATATTGTAATGGACCGAGACACCCATCTGGTCCAGACCCATCGGTATCATCATTGCCGGTCCGCACACCGCCACATTCGCACCCATTTTCGTGAGGCCGTATATATTGGAGCGCGCTACCCTGCTGTGCGCTATATCGCCGACTATGGCAATTTTGAGACCTTCCATAGAGCCTTTCTTTTCTCTTATTGTGAGCATGTCAAGAAGGGCCTGGGTGGGATGTTCATGCGCCCCGTCTCCCGCGTTGATGATGGATTGTTCCAGCAGGCCCGCGAGGATGTGCGCCGCCCCGGCGGCACTGTGGCGGATTACGATGATATCAGGGTTCATGGATTCCAGGTTTCTCGCGGTATCAATGAGCGTTTCCCCCTTCACCACGCTGCTTGTGGATGCCGAGATATTTATAGTGTCGGCGCTCAGTCTTTTAGCCGCGATTTCAAAGGATGTTCTCGTTCTGGTGCTCGCCTCGAAGAAGAGGGTAATGACAGTTATGCCCCTGAGAGTGGGGACCTTCTTGATCCTTCTGGTCGATATTTCCTTAAAGGATCTCGCCGTATCGAGTATAAGATCGATCTCCTCCCTTGAAAGGTCTTTTATCCCAAGCATGTCTTTTCCTGATAAGTCCATGGCGCCTTTCAACCTCTCTGAAGATTCTGATCGGGATACACCCATATGGATGTCTGTGCCCGTGTCGTGACCTGGTGCTAACCTTCCTCGATTACAACCTCATCTTTATTTCTGTCGTCTGTAAGATTAACGCTGATATTTTCCCATAGCGAGGAGGGAAGGGTTTCACCTATGAAATCGGCCCTGATGGGAAGTTCCCGGTGCCCCCTGTCGATGAGGACGGCGAGTTGTATCAGCTCGGGCCTTCCGAAGTCCATAAGCGCGTCCATGGCGGCCCTTATAGTCCTGCCCGTAAAGAGGACATCGTCAACAATGACAACCCTCTTGTGATCAAGGGGGAAGGGGATATACGTCTTTTCAATCTCCGGTCTTTTGCCTGTCGTCAGCACATCATCCCGGTAGAGCGTAATATCAAGCGCTCCGTACATGATCTCAGTCCCTTCGATAGTGGATATCTTGTCGCGGAGTCTCTCGGCGAGAAGTATCCCGCCTTTTCTTATACCGATGATAATGAGATGGTCTGTCCCCTTGTTCCGCTCCAGTATTTCGTAAGCGATTCTTGTAAGGGATCTTTCGATTTCCCCCGCATCCATAACCACTTTCTTTTTATTCATCCTGGCTGTTCCTCAACTTGTTGTCCTGAGAGAATGCCGCTCACTGAAGTTATCTCAAAAAAAAGGCCTTCCCATAAAATGAGAAGGCCTTTTAATACCATTTTTCTGAAAAGCACTCGCTAAGCATCGAAAATCCTTTTTTGTTAATTTATACGGGACAACTGATACCAGTGTTTGCCCTTTGTGTCAAGGTGTTAATGAAGGATGTCGCCCATCCTGCTCCACCGTACGTCTTTGTTCATTTTGTCCCATGACCAGTATATTATAAATGCCTTCCCCCGAACGTTTTTCAGATCTACAAATCCCCAATACCGGCTGTCATAGCTATGATCCCTGTTGTCCCCCATAACGAATAAATGCCCTGCGGGAACAGTCACCGGTCCGAAATTATCGCGCGGCTGTATCGAGGCCGGGAAGAGCATTCTGTCGGTATAAACCCCATGGCCATCGTCGCAGGGAGAACCATTCAGATATATCTTTTTGTTCCTTATTTCGATAGTATCTCCTGCCACACCCACCACTCTCTTTATAAAATCCTTTGTTTTGTCCACCGGATATATGAAGACTACTATGTCTCCCCTCTCGGGGTCATCTATGGATATCAGGGTTTTCCTTATGAATGGTATCGTTATGCCGTAGGTGAATTTATTGACGAGCAGGTGATCTCCTATCTGGAGGGTTGGTTTCATCGAACCTGAAGGTATCTTGAATGCCTGAACGACAAAGGTTCTGATAAAAAGGGCTATCAGGATAGCTATAATTATTGCTTCCGCGTATTCCCTGACCACGCTTTTCCTGTTTTTGCTCATGATACCGTTCCCAACTTACGAATATATCGCCGACATTGCTATCGTCACCATCACAATGGCCAGAAACCCCTTGACCAGTGTACCGGCAATTCTACCAATCAACGCGCCATACCCTGCCCTGACGGCCGATTTTATCTTCTTCTGTTCCAGATATTCACCGAGGAACGCACCGGCAAAACATCCGATAAAGACACCAATTATGGCGCCAAGCCCGAGCAGGATCGGGGCCATAATGATTGCCCCGATGATTCCTCCAATAATGGACAATACAATGCCTTTCTTTGACGAACCATACTTCCTGGCGCCTGCAACTCCGAGGAAGAAATCCAAGGCCTCGGCCAGCAGTGAAATAAAGAAAAGAACAATAATTATTTTAAGCCCGATCTTTTCGAAGCCGGTTATGAATGAGTATATAATTACGTCTCCAAGGATCAGAAATGTCCCCGGAAAGCCGAATATAATGGAGAATAGCGCAATAATTAATATGACTACAAATACCGTTAACACGGTTGCATCGAAGAAAGGCAATCTATTTTTCCCTCTTTTCCCTCGATGGGCTGACAGATTCCCAGTACAGGACAGTCGGGCTGGCAATGAATATAGAGGAATAGGTTCCTACCAGAACCCCTACCAGCAGAGCAAAGGCAAAATCATGTATGACGGCTCCACCGAAAATAAACAGGGCAAGCACGACAATAAGGGTTGTAGCAGATGTCAGTACTGTCCTGCTGAGGACCTGATTTATGCTTGAGTTGACGATATCCCTGAGTGATTGTTTCCTGATACCCTTTATGTTTTCTCTGATCCTGTCATAAACAACTATAGTGTCATTGAGTGAATAACCGATGATTGTCAGCAACGCCGCGATAATTGGGAGCGTGAACTCTTTGCCAAGGATGGAAAAGACTCCGACAGTTATAATAACATCGTGCAAGAGGGCTATGATTGCCCCGACGGCATAGCGAAGTTCAAATCTCCAGGTAACATAGATCAATATTCCTATTACCGCGTAAAGCATGGCCAGCATGCCTTTTTCTCTAAGGTCCTTGCCGACCTTGGGACCGACGACTTCAACCCTGCGTATCTCGAAATCTTCCTTGCCGTAGGATGTGTTAAACGCTTCTTGGATTTTGGTTGACACTCCTTTGAGCGCAGAACTGGACTTCTCTGTCTTTATCAGAAATTCGTTATTGTCGTCATATCCGAAACGCTGAATGATGCTGTTTTCAAGGCCGATGCTGTTCAGACAATCTCTGATTTTGTTCGCATCCGTTTTCTGGGAGAACTTTATCTGCACCAGCGTGCCCCCGGCGAAATCTATGCCGAGATTGGGTCCGCCGTGCAATATCAGTGACAGGACGCTTATGGCTACCACAACCATTGAGGCAACAAAAGCCATCTTCATTCTTCCGACAAGGTCAATATTTATTCCGGGCTTTATAATTTCCATCAAAATCTCCGTTCCAGATTATTGGTTTCGTATGAACTGAGCTGTGAGCGTACAAAATCATAAGTATGTTTACTATTTATATGGCTACTCTCTTTATGTTCCTGTCCCACACAAAATAGTCGTAGATTATCCTCGTCACAAAGATGGCGGTAAACATGCTGCATACTATACCTATGCTGAGTGTGACGGCGAATCCCTTGATCGGTCCAGTCCCGAACTGGAAAAGCACCAGGGCGGCGATAAGGGTGGTGACGTTTGCGTCCACAATAGTGAGCAGGGCCTTGGAGTATCCTCCCGATATGGCAGCTCGGGGAGACTTGCCAAGTCTCAACTCCTCCCGTATCCTCTCGAATATGAGCACATTCGCGTCCACTGCCATACCTATGGTCAGAACGATACCTGCAATGCCCGGAAGAGTCAGCGTTGCCTTGAATGCGGCAAGCGTGCCAAGGATCAGCACTATGTTCAGAAAGAGCGCGATGTCGGCAATAATTCCGGACAGGTTGTAGTACATTATCATGAATAGAACAATCAGTATGCTGCCCACAATGATGGACAATATTCCCTTGTCTATGGAATCCTGACCAAGCGAGGGACCCACGGTTCTCTGTTCCAGTATTCTGACAGGAGCAGGCAGAGCCCCGGCCCTCAGGACGATGGCAAGATCGCGTGCCTCATCCATGGTAAAGCTTCCGGTGATCTGGGCGTTGCCGCCTGAGATCCTTTCCTGTATTACTGGTGCCGAGTGAACTACGCCATCCAGGACAATTGCAAGACGTTTTTTGACATTCTGCGCTGTTATCCGGTCAAAATCCTTCGCACCCTGAGAGTCAAACTTCAGCGAGACATAAGCCTCACCAAACCTGTTGCTGATGGATACCCGCGCATCCTCGAGGGAATCGCCAGTCAGGAGAGTCTTTCTCATGAGCAGGTATGGAATCTTCACTCTGCGTCCTGTTTCATTATCAACCTTGTATCCGTAAGCTACGATATCACCGGATGGCACATTCCCCTTAAGAGCCTTATCCAGTTCGTATTTATCATCAAGCAGCTTGAATTCGAGAAGAGCCGTCTTTCCGATCAGATTGATAGCCCTCTGCGGGTCTTTAACCCCCGGCAGCTGTATGAGTATGCGATCTTTGCCCTGGGGTATTATTTCAGGTTCAGAGACGCCGAACTGGTCCACCCTGTTTCGTATTGTTTCAAGGCTTTGTTCCACGGCGAATTTTTTTATCGTGGAAACCTGTTTATCCTTTATTTTCAGATAAATCTTTTCTCTCCCGTTTACTATCTCTGAAGACTTGATATCAAGGTTGGGGAAATCATTTTTCAGTATAATATCGAGCTGTTCGCGAGACTGCGAATTGGGCAATTCAAGGGTCGTGACAGCTTCGCCTTCCCGATTCAGATGTTTAAAACGCACCCTTTTTTCCATGAGAGTTTCTTTCAGGTCGTTCGAGATCCTCTCCATGGCGCTCTCGACTGCCTTTTCAGTTTCCACCTCCATGACCAGATGCATTCCTCCCTGAAGATCGAGACCCAGGTGAATTTTGTCTGTATTATCCTTCCAGACGGATGGAAGCTTCTGGGTTATAGACGGCATGAGAAAATACAGGGCGATTGCAACGATAACAAGCGTTATGATTCCCCTCACCTTGATGTTTTTGTTGGACATTTGAGTTCCTTTCGCTGCTGCTTATTGCGTAGCTTTCTGTGCGATATCCGCAATATGACCCCTTGAAACCTTGACCTTCACCTTGTCGGCCACTTCCAGGGTCACAATCTGTTCGGTAATGGCTGTAATTTTCCCGTGCAGTCCGCCTACCGTTACTACCGCGTCGCCATGGGCAAGGTTGCTCAGCATTGCCTTCGTTTCTTTCTGTTTCTTCTGCTGCGGTCTTATGAGAAGAAAATAAAAGATTGCGAAGATAGCAACCATTACAACGATAAAGTTCATATCTCCACCCCCGCCTGCACCCCCACCTACTCCACCTGCTCCCATCGCGTAAGCCATGCCTGTCATCTTATCTGTTCCTCCTTGAAGTTTTTATATGTTTTAAGGTCCCGCCTATGGCAACCGGGACATAAAATCGTTTCTGAATGTCCGGTAATTATCATTGCTTATTGCATCTCTAATCTTTTTCATCAGATTCATAAAATATCTGACATTATGGATAGTATTCAAAACCAGCCCCAGAATTTCTCCAGCGACAAAAAGGTGTCTCAGATATGCCCGTGAGTAATTCCTGCATGTGTAACAATCACACTCGCTGTCAAGAGGCAAACCATCCACACGATAACGGGCGTTCCTTATAACAATTTTTCCATCACTTGTAAACAGCATTCCATTCCTTGCGTTTCGTGTAGGTATTACACAGTCAAACATGTCTATCCCATGATAAACGGATTCCACTATATCTTCCGGAAGACCCACGCCCATAAGGTATCGTGGTTTATCTTCAGGCAAAAGTGGAGTAAATTCGGAGGATATCTCACGCATGATTTCCTTGGGCTCCCCCACACTTAATCCTCCGAGGGCATAGCCGTCGAATCCAATGTCTACAAGTTCTTCGATGCCCCTCCTGCGCAGGGTCTTGTATCCGCCTCCCTGGGAAATTCCGAAGAGGGCCTGCTGGGCATTGTTCTTTGATGCCTTGCATCTTTTAGCCCACCGTAGTGTCATATCAAGTGATTTTTCAGCATAGTCAAAGGTCGCTGGATATTGAACACATTCGTCGAGGCACATCATTATGTCAGATCCCAGTGCTTCCTGAATCTCCATGCATATCGCCGGGCTTATAAAGTGACGTGAACCGTCAATGTGGGACTGAAACGAAGCCCCCTCCTCGGTTATATCTCTCAATGCCCCAAGGCTGTATATCTGAAATCCGCCGCTGTCTGTCAGGACAGGGTGCTGCCAGTTCATGAATTTGTGCAGACCGCCATGAGCTTTGATCAGTTCATGCCCCGGCCTCAGATAGAGATGGTAAGTGTTTCCGAGTATTATTTGTGCCCCCAGATCACTTACCCTTTCCGGCGTGAGTCCCTTTACCGTTCCCTGAGTTCCCACAGGCATGAAAACAGGGGTGTCAACTTCTCCGTGCGGAGTCAATATTTTTCCAAGCCGCGCCTCCGATCCGCTGTCCTTGTGGAGGAGCGTGAATCCGAATCCATCAGCGCGGGATTCCTGTTCCTGAAGTCTCTCTTTTGTGCCCATATTTTCTTTCGTGATTGTTTTTAATTCTATAGTATTTCCCTTGACCCCTCGACCCCTTTAATCCCTCGACCCTGGCTTCACAGTATCAGCATGCAATCGCCATAGCTGTAAAACCTGAACTTTTCCTCGATAGCCTTTTCATACGCCCGGTGCATCAGATCTTTTCCCGCGAAGGCGCAGACCAGAAGAAAGAGTGAAGATGCCGGCAGGTGAAAATTTGTCAGCACCCTGTCCACGGCCTTGAAACGATAGCCTGGATATATGAAGAGGTTAGTGCTGCCTTTCCCCGGGCTTATCCTTCCGTCAGGATCGGATGCCGATTCCAGTGTCCTTAATGAGGTTGTACCCACGGCCACAACCCTTCCGGCCCTGTTGATTTTTTCAGCCGTATCTTCGCTTATTTCGAAGGTTTCGCTTTCCATTTTATGGTCTTTTACAAACTCTGTTTCAATGGGCAGGAAGGTTCCATACCCTACATGCAGCGTTACCTGCGCGATGTCGGTTCCACTCTCGCGCAGTGTGTTGAGAGTCCCCTCAGAGAAATGCAGACCGGCGGTGGGGGCCGCGACCGACCCGGGATTTTTCGCGTAAACGGTCTGGTATCTCTGCAGATCCTGCGGGTTTTTTATAAGTCCCTTCTTTCTCTTTATGTATGGCGGAAGGGGAGCGCTTCCAAACTTTTCGAGAAAAGTATCAAATCCGGTTTCCGGGTGAAAACTTACGGCCCATTTCTTGTCGGAAATCCTTTCTGTTATTTCCGCCCATGAGTGGTCATCGAAAAATATTTTTGTGCCCACGCCGACCCTTTTGGCAGGTCTCAACAGAACCTCCCATGTTACGGGTGACCCCGCCTTTTCGAGCAGGAGCATTTCAATTGTGGTGCCGGTGGACTTCTTACCTGAGAGTTTCGCGGGAATTACCTTTGAATTGTTGATAACCAGCAGATCATCTTTTTCCAGAAACTCGGGCAGTTCATAAAAATGCCTGCATTCGAAGGACCCGTGGCGTCTGTCCACTACCATCATCCTTGAATGATCTCTTGATTCACACGGCTTTTGCGCGATTAATTCTTCCGGGAGATTATAATTAAATTCTTCAGTTTTCATGGCAAGCCACGGAAACTAACAAAAAAAGACTTTTAAAGTCAACAGCTAATTGGGAATTCTAAAATAGTCACTGATTAAGTTCTTCCCAGATAGACAAGGAACAGGCCGATTATAACCGAAGTCATTCCCAGTATTCGAAGTATATTGCCGGGTATGTCGGCCACCTTTAAGAGATAAACCTTGATTTTATCGGGGAAGGCGAAATAGGGGAGACCCTCTATTATCAGAACCATTCCTATCACACAGAAGAAAAATTTCATTGTTCGTCAGTCACCTTTTCTATTCCTTTTGCTGTCTTCCATAAATTATCCATCTCTTCCATAGAGACATTGCGCGGAGACTTCCCCTTCTTTTTCAAACTCTTTTCAATAAATGAAAATCTTTTCGCGAACTTTTCCAATGATGATTTGAGGGCATTTTCAGGCTCTATCTTAACGAATCTGCACAGATTTACAAGTGTGAGGAACATGTCGCCGACCTCGTTTTCTATGCGATCTTTCTTTCCACCTGAGATGGCTTCCCTAAGCTCTCCCATCTCTTCGTCAATCTTTTCCAGTACGCTGTTTGTGTCTTTCCAGTCAAAGCCCTCTCTGGACGCGCTTCCGGTTATCTTGTGTGCCGCCATGAGTGGAGGCATGGAGCGTGGCACACTCCTCAGAGCTGACCCCTCCCCGTTTCCCTTTCCATTCTCACGTCCCTTTATCTTATCCCAGTTGGACCGGATCTCTTCCACATCCCGGACTTTTGTGTCCCCGAAGACGTGGGGATGGCGGCGGATCATCTTTTCAGATATGGTATCCACTATATCGGAAATACTGAATTCGCCGTTATCTTCCGAGATTTTTGCCAGGAACAATATCTGGAAGAGGACATCTCCGAGTTCCTCCTTCAGGGCATCCGGGGTGCCGTCGTGTATCGCGTCGATGACCTCGTAAGCCTCTTCGAGGAGGTATCTTCCGACATCCGTCTTCTTTTGCTGCCGGTCCCACAGGCATCCGTCAGGAGCCCTCAATCTGTCAATGATTTTAACTATTTTGCCGAAACTATTTTTCTGCTGGTCTCTCAATCGGCCATTGCCCCCTTTCTTTCAGTACATCGCGATAGACCGCGAGAGCTTCGTTAACCGCGGGCATTCCCGCATAGGTGGCGAGTTGAAAGAAGATCTCTGCCAGTTTTGCCGGATCACAACCGACATTCAGCGCCGCATTGACATGCAATCGCAGCTCATCCCCGGCACGAAGTGCACCCAGAATGGCGCATGCGGCCATCTGTCTTTCGGGCAGGGTAAGCACTTTCCTGGAATACAGGTTGCCCGTTATAAATCTGGAGAAGTCGTTGGCGAGATCCCTGTCAAATTCCTTCCACATGAGGTAGGGAGGGTCCATCTGTATGCCGGAGCCAAAGAGCTTTTTCGCCGTCTCACGAGTTTTATCTTCTGTTTTTCCCATAACACCCTTCTTTATTTTACAAGGAATATGTCTTTGTCCCTGTCCTGGAAATACGTATAATTGTACGAACCCCTGGCTGTTGATTCAAAAATTTCCTCTCCCTTTTTTCTGCACACAGGGCAGCTCTGTCCCGGGACCATGACGGCAAAGATTCTGTTGCCTGTGCTTGCGCTGGAATCAATGGTTAGCAGGCCTCCGCATTCGTCGCATACGCGGACAGTTTCTTCCTGATGTTCACTTATCCCGTCAGTGTCGTAGAATATACTCTTGTCCCGGTTTATGTACTCTCCGCTCTTTACCACATCTGCCCTTCGAGACTCGCGATTCTTCCACAGGTTGTAGATATGTGAGACCTGCTGTTCAATCTTCCGGCTTGTCTGAGGGGTCTGCCGTATGGTTTCGGGATTGTAATCCGGTTCAGTAACATGGCTGTAGTCTATGCCGGCCATGGCAAGTATTATACCTACGTTAACGTAGGGGAGGGCGCTTTCTATGGAATATCCGCCCTCAAGGACAGCTATGTCGGGCGACAGCCTGTCATTCAGAATGGCATATCCCTGCGCGGAAAAAGACATATTGGTAATTGGATCACTATAGTGGTTGTCCTGCCCCGCCGAATTAATGATCAGATCCGGTTTGAATTCATCCAGTATGGGAAGTATCAGGTTGTCCAGTGCAAACAGAAAGCCCTCGTCCGAGGTATTGGGAGGGAGGGGTATGTTTATCGTGTAGCCCAGGGCATTTGGCCCCCCGAATTCGTCAGGAAATCCGGAACCGGGATATAATGTTCTTCCGTCCTGATGCACCGATATGTACAGGGTGTTGGGATCATGCCAGAATATATCCTGCGAACCGTCGCCATGGTGGCAGTCGGTGTCAACTATTGCGATCTTCTTGTGCCCGTATTTGTGCCTTATATATTCGACCATGATCGCCTCGATATTTATATTGCAAAACCCCCTGGCGCCGTGGACGACCCGCATGGCATGGTGCCCGGGAGGGCGGACAAGCGCGAAGGCATTATCAACCTCTTTCTGCATTACCTTTTCGGCGGCTGTTATGGCTCCTCCCGCGGATATAAGATGAGACTCCGTAATAACACTCTCAACGTCCGGCACACATATATGTATGCGGTTTATATCCTGTATAGTGGCAAGTCCGGGTTTGAATTCCACGATATTATCCAGATCGAGCAGGCCTTCTTCAAATACCTGGTCCTGTGTGTAGAGAAGGCGTTCCTCTCTTTCCGGGTGTGTAGGTGATATCGCCCAGTCGAAGGCAGGAAAAAATATCAGTCCTGTTTTCTTCTTATTTTGTGACATTACCACCCTCCTTTTTGAACCCCGCGATCAGTCCCGGTTTTACCTGGGCCTTGATTCTTATGTTCTTGCCGGCCGTGTATCCCATCCCCCTTACCATGTTAAAGGCCTGGTCCTCAATTATCTCTATATCGAGGTCGTCTTCGCGTGCACCCATTCTCAGCGCCCTGTCACGCAGTTTATCCTCGCAGATATCAATCGCGTCTTCCCGCGTAAATTCGCGTGGTATGCTAGTCTGTACGCCCTCCTCCGCTATGGTCATCTCTCCTTTTTCAGTATCGGCGAGAAGGGTTAGTTCGGTTGTTGTCCTTGCAAGCGCGGCGCCTATCGCGTTGGCGACCTCCGCGTGCTCAGGAATGCTGGAGGGGAAACCCAGCATTTTGTCTATATAGGGCGCCATCGGTCTGGCCGGCCCCCCTACGACATATACCACTTCGGGATTTATCTTTTTCCCTTCAAATATTTCGTGGATGGTATAGACGGGTTTGTTGTTGATCTCACTCAGCATCTCATTTACCGCGGATATTATTTTCCGGCAGGAAAGATCGAACATTTCCTTTGCCATTTTCTCTATGGAATAGTTCTTAACCCCGGCTATCTCTTCCACAGCCTTGAGAGCTTTCTTCCTGTCTCCGATATCCGTGAGTCCGAGGGCTATCATGGCATCTGTCGGGGTGGGAGAGGGTCCCCCGAAGGCCGCCGCCGGGCCATCCCTCTCGGGGCCTATCACAAGGCTTCCATCTTCGTACCTTACCCGGCTATCGCCGCCTATCCCTATGGATCTTGTCAAAAGTCCTCTGATAAGTGTTTTGTGTCCCGCTATAGTTACACCAAGGGGCTCCAGGAGCGGTGTGCCACCGGCAAAGATTGCTATGTCCGTTGTGGTTCCGCCTATATCAAGTGCGACGGCGTCTCTGCTGCCGTTTGTCAGGCTCAGGATGCCCATGACACTGGCGGCAGGCCCGGAGAGTATTGATCCGACGGGATACTCGGCAGACTGGCTGATGCCGGAGGTGCCCCCATCAGCCTTCAGAATGTAGATGGGGGCGGTTGTATTCGTATGCCCCACATATTCCATGACATTTTTGACGAAGGCATTATATGTGTCCCATATCGCGGCGTTGAGATATGTTGTTGCTATACGTCTCGGGAAGTTCAGATTTCCCGACATGCGATGACCGAAAGAAATATGTCCGAATCTGTAGTTGATGATATCTCCTATTTCCGTTTCGAGACGGGGATTTCGTGTGGAAAACTTTCCGACGATCCCCACATGATCGATCCCTTCTTTCTCAAAGATATCCCCGATGCCGGAAACTTCGTCCCTGTCTGTTCCGGTGACCCTGATTCCGCGGTGGTTTACATAACCGGATGTGAAGTGTGTGTCTTCGTTAATCCTGAGCATTTCAGATGAAAGGCCGGGGCCGGCTGCCAGAATCATCCCGACTCTGTCCGTCTTGTCCTGAACTATGGCGTTGGTTGATATGGTGGTGCTGAGGACTATTTTTTCCAGCCCGCCGGGATCTTCACCTCGGAAAATATTTTCAGTAACCTCCATAAGTGACTTTATCAGATTTTCCCGGTCCGTTACGACTTTTGCCGTTTTCTTTATCTCAAAGTTTTCCAGCAAAACCGCATCGGTGTGCGTTCCCCCAACATCAATCCCTATAATCATGATTATCCCCCAGCATACTTTTTCACCAAAATTAACTAACACACGAACCACGGCCAGTCAATCTATGATGCCTTCTTGTTACTGTGACATAAATTTAGTCCGTCCTAAAAAATAGGACTTTTCAAAATTTGACAATAGCCCCCCGATCCCTCACCCCGTCGCATTGCCGAGCTTGACAGAAACCATTATAGACATTCATTACGGACGGGCTGAACAAATTATCAAAGAGCGTGAAAAGGTATTGAAAATGGCCTTTGAAAAATACCCAGGCCGGTGAAAGTGATTCGGTGACAGCTTAAATTATTGATGGAGGTGTCTCATTCTCATTGACACGTTCCGCCTGTCGATTGAAATTTTATTGACTTTACAAACGGAAATTATTATATTCTTCGCCATGATATTGGATTGGATAAAAACCTATCAGGATAGATTGGTTGATGCTGCTACTGCTTTAAAGGGTATAAGAAGGGGATCTCGAATCTTCATTGGCTCTGCCTGCGGCGAACCCCAGATCCTTGTAAAAAGGCTTATAGATATTGCACCCACCCTTGCAGATACTGAGATCATCCATTTCTTAGACATAGGAGAGGCTTCCTATACAGAGGAACGTTTCAATCACAACTTCCGCCACAATGCGCTATTTATAGGTGCCAGTGCCAGAAAGGCAATCCATGAGGGGGGAGCTGACTATACACCTGTCTTTCTTTCTGAAATACCTTTATTAATGCTTAGGGGCAGAATGCATATCGATACAGCATTAATTATGGTTTCACCCCCAGATAAGAGTGGATATGTAAGCCTTGGTGTCTCTGTTGATATTACCAAAACTGCTGCTGAACTCGCTGATTATGTAATAGCAGAGGTAAATCCAAATATGCCAAGGACACTGGGTGATAGCTTTATCCATGTAAACCAGATCGATGCATTTGTAGAAAACGACAACCCGATTCTGGAATTCCACACAGATCCCCCGGGAGATACAGCAAAAAAAATAGCAGAGCACGTTGTTGATCTGATTGAGAATGGATCTACTATCCAGACGGGCGTGGGAAGGATACCGAGCGCGGTCTTTCCCTATCTTATAAACAAAAAGGACCTCGGGGTTCATACAGAGGTATTTACAGAAGGGATCATAGACCTGATCGAGGCCGGTATTATAACCTGCAAAAAAAAGTCCCTCCATCCTGGTAAAATAATTTCAAGTTTTTGCATGGGCACCAAGCGTTTGTACGACTATGTTGATAATAACCCTCTATTTGAGTTTCACCCTGCTCATTATGTAAATAACCCGGCTGTCATAGCAAAAAATGATAAGATGATATCCATAAACGCTGCTCTTACTGTAGATCTTACAGGTCAAGTATGTGCAGATTCTTTAGGCTTTCTATTCTATAGCGGCATCGGGGGCCAGGTTGATTTTGTCCGTGGAGCAGCCATGTCAAAAGGGGGAAAATCAATTATAGTCCTGCCATCAAGGACAGATGATGGTAAAGAATCCAGAATTGTTCCATACTTGCAAAGGGGTGGAGGAGTAGTGCTGACCAGGGGTGATATCCACTATGTGATTACAGAATATGGAGTGGCATATCTACACGGCAAGTCTATCAGAGACAGGGCGCTGATCCTTATAAATATAGCCCACCCGGATTTTCGCGAGGAGCTGCTAGAGGCGGCAAAAGAACAGGGATACGTGTATAAAGATCAGATCCTGCCGGTAGTTTTATACCCGGAAAAGTATGAAACGTATTTTAGAGACAAAAAAGATCAGGAAATATTTTTCCGCCCTGTCAAGCCAACAGACGAAAGAGGCATCCAGGATCTATTTTATTCTCTCGCTTCACAAGATGTGTATACCAGATTTTTTACCAGCCTCAAGGCCCTGCCACATAAGGTAGTCCAGCCATTAGTGGCTCTTGATTATATGGATAGGATGGCCATTGTCGGTGTGACAGGAAGAGAAGAACCAGAGAGTAAAGAGCAAATCATAGCTGTAGGCCGCTATATTAGAGATCCAAACACAAATCTTGCGGAGGTGGCATTTACTACTGATAATGAATGGCAAAACGTGGGTATCGGTTCATTCCTGCTTAGATACTTAATCCAGATTGCAAGAGAGCATAATATCGCAGGCTTTACTGCTGATGTGCTAAGCGAAAATGCCCATATGCTGCGGGTTTTTCATAATGCCGGCTATGCGCTAAAGAGTACTCTGGCATATGGCGTATACGAATTAGAATTGCGTTTTGACAAATCGCCTCCTCACACAAAATAAAACACATCAAAAATGATGGCTTCGCAAAAAGCCTAATGGCCCGTCATTGCGAGCGAAGCGAAGCAATCTCCTTTGTCCCCCACTCTTCGGTTGCATGAACAAAGTAGGGTCTCTTCCCTCAAACAGGGTTATGTTGTCCCTTGTCTTCAAACAGTACTATGAACCCCTCCGACTCCCTGTACAAACCCCTGCAATTTCGATGAGCAGCAGGTAAAATGCAAACATTCAGGAAGGACGACACAGTGAGAATAGCCATCATAATTGCAAGTCTGTTAATAACGTTCAGGTGTTATGCCGATGAAATATATGTGGAAGGGGAAACCAGCAATGGGACAACCATCTCCAGATACTTGGAAACAGACGATTACGATTATGCGGAAGGATATCTTAAAGACGAAGATGGCAAAGAGTTTTTCGGGGAGGGTGAGGTTCAAGACGATACGATCTGGATTGAAAATCCCGATAAATCCGAAACCTATGAACTTTATATTGACGAGCGTTAACAAATAGCCACTGTTTACAACCCAAATCCCAGCAGATTCATAACACCAAACTCCTCCCTGCATTCAGGACATAGATCATTTATATCCTCAACGCCGATGTCCTAGAAAAAGATGTCCGCCAGCTCCGTTGCCAGGCTGACATCCACAACATCAACTTCGGATTCATCAAATTCTCTAAAACATCTCTTCTCGTATGTCGGCATTCGGCACTGTCTGTATCAAATTTAGCGATTGCAAGTGTGCGGATCAGCCTTATATAGGCTGATCCGCACTGCATGAAGGGTTTACAGCATTCGCCCGATCAAAGCACCGTGCTGAATGGCAGAAAATCCATTTGCAGGATTGGCATAAGCATCGCCAACCTCATACACTGCAGGCACCACACCTTCAATCAGTTTGGTGATGCTGTTTTCGGTCTTTACTCCAATTGCAACAACAAATGTGTCGAATTTCCCTAGGCTCTCATCCGTACCGTTACTTCTGATAATGAGCTCATTGCCCTCGGTAATCTTTTTAACTGGTGATGAAGTAAGGAGTTTTGCCCCCTTCTTTTCCAGACTCTCAAGTATGAAGACCTTGCGGGCAAATTTTTCATCACGGGCAAGCTCGGGCAGCATCTCGAGCACGGTTACCTTTTTCCCCTGGTCCAGGAGATAGTTGGCTGTTTCAACACCACAGGCACCCCCACCGATTACCGCGACATTTTTCCCTATCTTGGCTTTTCCAGTCAGCGTATCAGGGACATTGGTGACATTGTCTTTATCAAATCCCGGGATAGGCGGCATAACAGGAACACTGCCGGTTGCCACGACAACGATATCAGGTTTGAGCTCCTTCACATATTCAGGGGTTACCGCTTTGTTCAATTCGAGCTTTACGTTCTCCATCCCTTCGAGCTCATGCACCCGCCAATCAACAACGGCATTGAACTGGGCCTTGCCCGGGGGAATCGCTGCAAGGTTCCACTGACCGCCGAAGGCATCATCCTTTTCGCACACTGTGACCTTGTGACCTCTTTTTGCGGCAACAACAGCGGTCTCCAGCCCGGCAATTCCTCCGCCGATCACGAGTACATTCTTTGGTGTATCAACCTTTTCAAGCTTATATTTTTCCTCCCTGCCCACTTCCGGATTCTGCAGACAATCCGCAAAAAAGGCTGTCAGAAGATTGTCAATGCATCCCTGATTGCATCCGATGCACTGCCTGATATCCTCCGGACGACCTTCCTCGGCCTTCTTTGGCCAGTCAGGATCGGCAATCAATACTCTGCCCAGGGCAACCATATCGGCCTTGCCCGCCTCGAGGATCTTCTCGGCCAGTTCCGGGGTACGAATCGCCTGCGCACCGATCACCGGGACATCGACAACCTTTTTGATCTCGGCGACCTGGTCGATAATGGGAGCCGGCCCTGTTTCAGCAATCGGGACCATATAATTCAGGCCCTCTACGGTAATACCTCGGCCCGTGGTTACATGAATAGCATCTGCACCGGCCTTGACCGCCATCTGGGCCATCTCTTTGGCCTCTTCAAGCTGAATACCGTCTTCAATGCCTTCACTGGCAACCATTCTGAACAGCACGGGATAATCCTTGCCAACAGCATCCCGTACCTTTTCAATCACCTCAATCGTGAATCTCATCCTGTTTTCGAGACTGCCGCCATACTCGTCATCACGATGGTTGAAATGCGGTGACATAATCTGTTCGATAAAAAATCCCTGTGATCCCTGAATCTCGACCGCATCCGCACCTGCCTTTTTGGCCCTGAGTGCGGCATCGACAAACTTCTGTACAAGGTCTTTGAGTTCCTCGATTGTGATCTTTCTGGTCATAAATATGCTCTTTGTAAGATCAGGATGCATGGGGAACAGTTCATCAATCAGTGTCCATATACCTCCGTCAGGAGAGAGCTGCTGGCCTTTTGACATAATGGGAAATCCCTCAAGTCCACCGAACATGATCTGAACAGCCAGTTTGGAACCTGCAGCATGAATCGCATCAGCCAGCTTTACCCAGCCCGGAATAAATGTGTCATCCCAGAGTGAATGCATAAATGCAATCGGTTTTCCCCGCTTATCGACCGGGGTGACACCGGATATGATCAATCCGGTATGCCCTTCGGCCCTGCGGACATAATAATCGATCATCCGCTGGGTCATATAATCATCACCTTCTGTATATCCCATGCTCATGGGTGCCAGCGCGGTTCTGTTGCGCAATTTCATTCCATTAATCGTGATGGGCTCACAGAGTTTTTTGAATTTCTTATTCATTGATCCACCCCCTTTCTAAGGCCGTCACATACTCAGTCGGTTTTTCATCGTACAAGGCCATCCTGACGAGATCCGCCGCCATGACCGGCATGATATCGGCTGCCTTGTCATCTTTGGCCAGTGCTGCATAGCAGAAGGGGCACAGGAACATCATATGGTCTGCACCATAATACTTGGCATCAGCGATATTCTTATCCCTGATCTCCTGAGAGAAGCGCTGATTCTCCGCCAGATCCTCGGAGGCACCACCGCCAAGTCCGGTAACCGCACCGCAGCAGATCTGGTTTCTGCGGTCATACTTGCGCTCCACCAGACTTACGCCAAGCAGATCGAAGAGCTCTTCGATCCAGATATGCCGATCCGGCCCGCACCGGCATGAACAGGGGAGACTTACTGCACAGTTGAGCCCCAGTTTCTTGACATCCTTGTAATTGGCCTTAACTACCTTGATGAGCCATTCTAGCAGATGTGTTGGTTTGAAATTGGCCTCGAGTTTCATATCCTTTGCATAACTGAAAAACGGGGCATAACATTCATCGTGATAAAAGACTATTTCATCGGTTGGCAGCTTGTTGAGCCGCTCAACATAGGCCGGCATATTCTCAAACACAGCGGTATCCTGTCTGCCGTGAACCATGCCGTTGACGCAGAAGTAATCTCCACCGCCCACAATGTTCATCCCTTCAAAGAGCTTGCTGTCCCAGAACAGATGCGGCTGGAAGTACTCCATGCAGCAAATACTCATCCATGGTGCCCCTTTAACTGTTTTCCTGATATAATTTCTTGCCAGATCGAAGCAGAACACATCCAAAAGGGCTGTTGCAGAGCCCTTCTTTAGTGCCGATCCCTCTTCTTCCATTCGATGAATTATGAGATCGAATGGCTTGGCACCCTTGGTACAATAGGTGTTGCAGGCACAGCAGGTAATACAGTCATCCAGCACGGCACTGTGCTCCCCTGCAATCAGGGCCTTCATCTCTTTCTGTGCTCGTTCACGGTCATACCCGAGGTATAAACAGGCATCAAGGCAGTCACCACAAAGATCACATCTTTCGGGTTTCCACATATGCATCTCCTTTCTTTTTTATACTGAAAAAGGACTCTCTTTCCTTTTGAGGTCACTATAGGTCTCGAATAAAAATATGGAAATCGAGCAAACCAACCATTTTCAATATGGATATGCCCTATTTATTTAAAGGATTGGCCCTAGACAAT
>CAZINZ010000011.1:0-53510 GCA_964540715.1 uncultured Syntrophaceae bacterium
ACAGGTATATAGTTGATATTCCGAGGATTATTTTTTGAGCATAACGCAGAGATTGTGCGAAAAGACCATTAATAAACGGAATCATATATTGCCTTTGAGCTTTTCTCCCCTATCTGATTCAAACAGGGGATGACATAATCATATTGCAGTAACATTAACTAAATAATCCTTGACAGGTGTCTTTCAGTATATTATAAATTGGGGTTTTCTTGTCGTTAATTTCGACTACGAACCCCCCATGTGGTTAGTCACTGCCAGGGGGGTTATTTACTGGAGACGGCTACAGAATATAAATTTACCACGTACAGGGAAGACAGGGATGGATGACAGAAAAATAAGAAACATAGGCATAAGCGCTCACATCGATTCTGGAAAGACGACGCTGACAGAAAGGATCCTCTTTTATACCAAGCGGATTCACGCGATTCATGATGTTAAGGGAAAGGATGGGGTCGGTGCCACCATGGACTCCATGGAACTTGAGAAGGAGCGCGGGATCACAATAGCCTCGGCAGCGACTTCCTGCGAGTGGACAGGGCATGATATCAACATAATCGACACTCCAGGGCATGTCGACTTTACAGTAGAGGTTGAACGTTCGCTCAGGGTGCTTGATGGAGCTGTTCTTGTTCTGTGCTCGGTCGGTGGCGTACAATCACAGTCTATTACAGTCGACCAGCAGATGAAACGTTATCAAGTCCCGTGCATCGCCTTTATAAACAAATGCGACCGCAACGGAGCGGATCCATATCGTGTCATAGGCCAGCTCCGGGCAAAGCTCGGGCATAACGCTGTTGCGATACAGATACCCATCGGGCTCGAAAATAATTTTCAGGGACTTGTTGATCTGATTACGATGAAAGCTATCTATTTCGACGGCGATAATGGAGAGGTTGTTCGCACCGAAGAAATTCCAGACACCCTCATGCAGGAAGCCATCACAAAGAGGGACGAGTTGATCGATGCCGCCTCAATCTTCTCAGACGAACTCACGGAAGCCATCCTCGAAGAGCGGGGGATTTCAGAAGAAATTCTTATAAGCGCGCTGCGCATTGGGACGATTAGACGGAAGATAACACCTGTTCTCATAGGATCGGCTTATAAGAACAAGGGCGTGCAAACCCTGCTCGATTCTGTGACACAAATGCTTCCCTGCCCATCTGATATGAAAAACGAAGCCCTTGATATGGACAACCATGAAGAACAGGTCATTCTCTCCTCGAATACCGAAGACCCGGCAGTGGCCCTTGCATTCAAACTGGAAGATGGGGCCTATGGCCAGCTTACCTACATCCGGGTATATCAGGGCTCTATTGCAAAGGGGTCCACCATAGTAAATGCGCGCACAGGCAAGAAGATCAAGGTTGGACGCGTTGTCCGTATGCATGCAGACCAGATGGAAGACATGGAGGTCATTCCCGCGGGGCAGATCGGTGCACTTTTTGGCGTTGACTGCGCGTCGGGCGACACTTTTACATCTCCGAAAGTCACGTTGACCATGAGCTCCATGTTTGTTGCCGACCCTGTAATTTCTCTGTCCATTACACCAATAGACAACAAATCGCAGATAAATATGTCCAAGGCGCTGAGCCGCTTTACAAAAGAAGACCCTACTTTCAAGACCTATGTCGATGATGAAACCTTGGAAACGATTATTGAAGGCATGGGCGAACTGCACCTTGAAATCTACGTTGAACGGATGCGACGCGAGTACGGGGCCGAAGTTGAAACCGGCAATCCCCGTGTCGCGTACCGCGAAACCATTACCAGAAAAGCGGAATTTAACTACACGCATAAAAAACAGACCGGGGGATCGGGGCAATATGGCCGGATAGCGGGATACATGGAGCCGATCACTGAAGCAGAATTTGAATTCGTCAACAAAATCACAGGGGGGGCCATACCTTCGCAATTCATTCCGGCATGCGAGAAGGGGTTCAGAGCTTGCATGGCAAAGGGACCCCGGATGGAGTTCCCGGTAACAGGGGTAAGGATACTTATCAATGACGGGGCGTCGCACAACGTGGATTCTTCAGAGATGGCATTTCAAGCGTCCGCGCGAGGTGCGTTTCGAGAGGCTTATGCCAAAGCGAAACCTGTCATCCATGAACCGGTAATGAAGGTCGTAGTTGAAACCCCAACCGAATTTCAGGGTTCCGCCATGGGTCTTTTAAACCAGCGACGCGGAATGATTGTCGGCGCGCAGGATGATGGACCCATGTGCGTGATTGAGGCACAGGTACCACTCGCGGAGATGTTTGGATTTTCGACAGTCCTTAGATCGGCAACGCAGGGTCAGGCTCAGTTCACCATGGAGTTCGCACTCTATAAACTTGTCCCCCAGTCAATCGCGGAAGAACTGGTCGAACAGGCGGCGAAAAAGAAAAAGGGGAAACAATAATACAGGCTGAAGACTGAAAACGGAACGAAAGGTACAGAAACATGATAATGTTAAAAAAAGATCTCATTACCAGACATCCCCTTGGGATCCAGGGAGATGAAATGGATATAATCTCAGATGGTGAATTCGGCGCCGTTCTTTCACGTGCCGGCGTGGGCAAAACCGCTTTTCTGGTCCAGCTTGCCCTTAACGCGATGCTGAGAAACAGAAACGTCCTGCACATAAGTCTTAATGATCCCGTTGACAAGATTACTCTATGGTACAAGGAATTGTACAACCACCTTGCGCAACGTCATGCCATTGAACAGGCAGGACAAATCTGGGAGTCCCTGCTTCCCCACAGATTTATCATGACCTTCAGGGTCGCAGAGTTCAGTGTGCCAAGGCTCAGAGAACGACTTGCGGACCTTACCGGGCAAGATATATTTCACCCTGATATGGTTATTATTGACGGATTGAAATTCAACGAAACAACAATAGAATGTCTTACAGAATTGAAGGGGCTGGCCAAAGAGCAGTCATTCTTCACGTGGTTCAGTGTACATACACACCGTCATGAAGAAACTGTCTCAAGCAGCATTCCTCCTCCGCTTCAGGATGTGGAAGATCTGTTTGATGTCGCGCTACAGCTCCAGCCCGCAGGAACTGACATCCATATAAAACCATTGAAGGGACCGTCAAAGGTAACTTCCGGCCTCCCTCACCTTACCCTGGACGCATCCAGTATGCTGATAAAGTAAGGAGGATATTTGAGGTCACCCGTTGAAGGTTTGGTGACCTCATGCCCCACTCTTATTCGGCTATCCTCTTCTTCAGAAAATCAGCCTCCCGATCCAGTGCTTCTATCTCCGATTTGATTGTATTCAAATCAGCTTCAATACCCTTGATATCGTTTTCCATTTCTACCTTTTTCCCCTTAAGGCTAGCGATATTCTTCAGATTCTCTTCCTTTTTCCCGAGGTTCGACCGTTCGATAGCCTCCCATTTCAACCTGTTCACTTCGACCTGAGCGATATCTCGATTTCTCTTTGCAAAAGCCATTTCAGAGGAATAGTATTTCTCTCTGAGTTTGGCCTTCTTTACTCTCAACTGGGCCAGTTTGAACTTTTCGTTATCTTCCATGAGGACCTCTTCAGCTTCCGCTATACCCGCTCTGTTCTTCTCAGGCACCTGGCCATACAGTTTTTCGTCAATATTGTAGAGAAAGACCTTTACTTTGGATGTTACCGCCTCGGTCGTTGATGTTACCGATTTGCCCATTGTCTGCATCGACTGACACCCTGCCAGCAAAAAAGACAGGAGCATGATGATTACGAACATTGATGGATTTCTTTTCATAACTCTCTCCTCCAATTATTAATAATGTATGTGGGTTTACAGACTTATCCTGTTGTAATAACACGGAAAGAAGTGTGACACATTTATCGTCAGAACTACCACTAAAATCCTGTCAGGTAAAGCAATATATTCTGGCTCCGGCTTACAAATCCAGCCATGTGATCACACTATACTCTTCTGGCGGATGCCTTAGGCGGCTGCCGCTTTCAACGACGCAATGACCTTTGCAGGGGTCACAAGCACCGGTTCATTGTGAATCGTCTCTTTTGCACCGCAGGCGATATTCGCAACCTTCATCAGATCATCATCGGATACTCCGCCGCCGATTCCGACGATCACATCACATCCCTCCCCTTTCGCCAGATCAGTGAGTCTCGTTATCTCCTCATCCGAGCATTCACGCCCGAATCGTTCGGCAACAATCGGAATGGTTTCCTTCAAAGAATCCTTGAGAGGGGGCAACACCGTCTCAAAGGCCGAAGGACTGCATATAAGAAATCCACTGGCGCCGTACCGGGGAATAAGCTTTGCCAGACGATTGATAACTTCCCTGCCCTGTATATACCTTCGGGGCCGGTTTCTTTTTCGACAGCCGTCCTCTACTTCAAGAGTTCTCTCGATATTACCAGCTTCATAATCTGGTTTGTCCCTTCATAGATCTGGGTGATCTTCGCGTCCCTCATCATGCGCTCGAAGGGATATTCACGCATGTATCCATATCCGCCGGCGATCTGAAGCGCGTCGGTGGTGACCTTCATGGCCACGTTTGACGCAATCAGCTTGGATGACGCGGACAGGTAGCTCCTGTTCGGGTCTTTATCGTCGATTAACCGGGCTGCCTGATACACAAGGCTTCGAGCCGCATCTACCTCGGCTGCCATATCCGCCAGCATCCAGCTGATACCCTGAAAACCGGCGATCGGTCTGCCGAACTGCACCCGTTCCTTTGCATATTTTACGGCGAGTTCCAGGGCGCCTCTGGCGACACCACAGGCCTGCGCGGCGATGACGGGTCGCGAGGTGTCGAGCGTCTTCATGGCATAAACAAAACCTTTTCCCTCATCGCCGATGAGGTTTTCTGCCGGGACTTCCACATCTTCAAAAACCAGTTCACCCGTGGGCGATCCTTTGATCCCCATCTTCTTTTCCCATTTTGCCACGGAAAAGCCTGGTGCGTCAGCTGGAACGACAAAGGCGCTGATCCCTTTCACTCCCTTTGACGAATCGGTCATTGCAAAGACGGTAATGAGATTCGCCACGGGGCCGTTGGTTATAAAACACTTGCTCCCGTTGATAATATAAGTGTCTCCCTTCTTAACCGCACGGGTCGACATAGCGCCGGAATCGGAACCCGCCCCCGACTCGGTCAGCCCGTAGGAGATAATCACCTCACCGGATGCAATCATGGGACCATATTTCTTCTTCTGTTCTTCCGTGCCGCCAATGAGAATCGGTTCCCATCCCAGCGCCTGCCCCTGCACGATCAGTGATGAACTGACGCAGGCACGTGCTATCTCTTCCACTGCAAGGCAGGTATACATATGTCCTTGATCGGTCCCCCCATACTGCTCGGGAACGGACAGTCCCAGAAGCCCCATATCCTGAAAGGTCTGTTTCAGGTCCCAAGGGAACTCCTCTTTCTCATCAATCTCCGCCGCGCGCGGGGCGACCTTCTCATCGACCATTCTTCTGATCTGCTTGACAAACATCTTCTGCTCTTCATTGTGTAACAGATACATATCGTCTCTTCCCCTTGAAAAATGTTGTTGATGCCCTCCTCTCCAACCGGGATTAGTGCCGGGTCGGGTAAAACCGGGGCAGCTATATGGAGTCATTACCCACAGCAAATGTGTTTTTTTGCGCAGATACTGTGGGTGGCTTCAGGCTGATGCGAAGCGAGAATCCTGACCATAAGTAGAGCAGTGTTGCTTCTAAGAAAGCAATAATAAATAACATTATACAGATTGCGACGGAATTTTGTTTGTTTTCAAGGCGTGTTGAAGTGCGAATAACGAGTTATGCAAGCCCTGGCACAACACAGAAAACAAACAAAAGAACAAGCAGGGTGTAAGAGTTATTTATGCTTGCTGACTTACTTCTGCTCTGCAGTTACGGAATTCTTCGCAGACATGCAGGTCTTTTTTTATTATATTCTCAATTTTCTTGCAACCATTATAGTTGTGATAGAATGAATCTATGAGGGGATAATTCCGGGGACCGATAATTCCAAAACGGCGCCCCGTTATCAATACCGGAGCGCCTATGGTTCATTATGAGGGCATAGTGGTAAACACTCCGTTTGGATCCACGTTCGTGCGGAGGACGTCAAGCACGTCGGGGGGAATCATGGAGGTTTCGGGAATATCTCCATCCGGTTTGAGCAGTTCGAAACCGGTTGATTGCTGAGCAATCTCAAAGGAAATTCCCGGCGTCAGGGATTTTATACGCATACGTTTTGTCTCCGGTTCAAAGTCGTATATCCCCCACTGGCTGATTACCGCTATGGGACCCCTGCCGATAAGCCCCGCCTCCGTGCGCGACTTTCCCCCTTCAAGATGTCCCACGGAAGTAATAAAATCAACTCTTTCCGGAAATCTTTCAGGTGTTTGCAGGCCCACAAGCACCATGTTCTCCGTCAGCGAAGACAGGTCGTTGTTTCCACCTGATCCGGTCAAGCGTATTTTGGGATTGGTCAGATCTTTCCCGATTTGATGAGTGTTCACATTCCCATACATGTCAATCTGAGCAAACCCGAGGAACGCGATATCCACATACCCGTTGGCCGCCTGTCCGAAGGAATAGGCCATCTCCTGTATTACCGCAGCTTTTCGCCAGGTGAAGGGATCGCCCACAGACCAGGGCATATCGCCCTCGATAGGATCCTGGCCACCTGATTCATACACCATCGTAATATTGGGGGCATGGGTCTTGTGCGCCAGTATAGCGGCTACCATGGGCAGTCCTGTTCCCACATACACAACCTTGTGATCCTCTATCTGCAAAGATATAAAATATGCCAGCATCTCCAGGAAATTGGCCGGTGTGTCATTTTTCATAATGAATTGACTCCTCTCAAAATCATCTCTCAGTAATAAACATCCGCTTTATTATCTTTGGTGTACTCCTGATAGCGGAAATCAATATCTTCGTTGTTGCTTTCCGCGGCCTTTGTCTGGCGACGCGCTTCGGCAACCCATTTTGCTCCTCCAAGTTTTTCGACGAATTCGAACTGATCCTTTGTTCCCATAACCCACTCGTCAAGGAATCCCTTAAATTTTTCTTCATCCGGGGCAGCGTAACGCATCAGCTTCTCCCACCACTGGCGCGACCAGTAATAATAACCGGGCATATTGCCAGGCACGGCACCAAAAGGCAGCTCAACCACCGCATCAGAATAGATAAAGGGTATCATTGCGCCATCCTTGACGTACCTGAGATTGATCTCCGGGACTATTTCCTCCGCTGTAATGATAACCTTTCGGGTCGCTGCCGCCAGCGCGATGTCATTGACCACCGGCCCATATATGCATGCATTTCCATATTTGTCCGCGACCTGGACATGGATAAACGCCACATCCGGGTAGAGTGCGGGAATAAATGCCACAGGATCCGAATCATCCCTCATGGGATTTTGCATCGTCTTGATATAGGGGTTGTATTTCATGATGTCCGATCCCAGCATCTGCTTGCTGAACAGACCGGGGGCCCCGAGCTGTGCTGCCTTGAGTCCCTGCGCAATACCGCCGTGGCTCCACTCGGAAAGGATCTTTACCTTCCCATTTTTGAGCTGGCGTGAGTAGTTACGGTCCGTACCGCGCATCTCCGCCCCCACATAGGAATTATGGGACAACGTAACCAAACCGCAGTTTATCATGTAACTCTGGTTCGTATTGGGAGCACCTATCATCTGTAGATCTTTTTTCCCCTGCCTCATCATCTCGAAGAAGGCCTGGTGACAAGTCCGAACGTAGGAAAAGCCCGTATCACATAACACGTCTCCATCACTCACGTATTCTGCGACCGCCTCTTTGAGGGATATCCTCTTGTCAACCTTGCTCTTGACTTTATTGAGGTGGGACTCGCGTGCCGATTCAAAATCGACCAAGCGGTCCAGGAGTGCAATGTCTTCAATATTGAGATTTTTCAATGCCTCCTGATTGTAACTGAATGTACTCATCTATCTCCTCCTTGCATCAAATCTGATTAACGTGCAAAAGGTAAAAATACCCGATTCTGCTATTTCCGAGCAGATGTTAATCCCGCAATCACGTATAGTTACACACGGTGTTCTTGCATTGACTCATCCTGATTACCGTTTGTACTGAAGAGTCGGATCCGGGGCTATCAGAATAGTGCCATATATCTGAAAATATGAAATCAAACTGGCCCGGAAAAGCAAACATCTTCCTTAAGCAACAATGATGCCATCTTTATGGAAACAGGATTTCTAAAGTGATTTGATCAATGATTCAAGACTATTACATGAAATAATAATCAGGTTTTTTTCAAAAGATGGGTATTCTATTTGATGGAAACAACATTTCCGGGAGAAATCTAGAAAAAATCGTGCGATAACGGCACTAAAAAAGGGGCTACCGCAAGATCAGGAAGCGTAACGAGCACATAGTAGCGTTCGGTTTAAGCACTATACGCTCTCATAACGACCATGTCCTGCTATTCAGGCTCTCACATAACATCCTTCTGGCTCAGTTCTACCGCGCGATCTATCTCCGCCTTGAGCGGCGCTGGAAGACCGGGGATATCTATGCTCAGGAATCCCCTCACTATCGTCGCGGTCGCCTCTTCTTCAGTCAGACCACGTGACATCAGGTAGAGTATTTCCTCCTGCGCGATCTTGCCGACCGCCGCCTCGTGCGACAGTTCCACCCCGTCAACCAGTCCTTTCAATTCGGGAATTGCGTGCATAACACCACCGTTAAGGATAAGGCCGTGACATTCCAAGTGCCCTTTTACTCCCGGTACCTCGCCTATGATATCCCCGCGTGAAATGATATTTCCTCCATTAGTAATGGTCCGTGAGATAATCTCCGCACGCGTATCCTTTGCCTGGAGGTAAATACGTCCCCCTACATCCAGTTCCGAACCGGGACTGCCGACAAGAAGGTTGTAGGAGCGGGCCACGGCCCCTTTCCCTACAAGATATATTGTAGGGTACATCTGGACAGACTTGACCGGTTTCATGGAGATGTAGTTGCTGAGAAAGAGGCCTCCCTTTTCGACTATTCCCACTGACCGGGGCCGTACCACCACATTTTCCGCCCAGTGATGAATCATGGTAAAGCTCAACTTGGCATCCTTCTTCACATAAAATTCGGAGATCCCTACGTGCAGACCCCGCGTCACATGAGATGCGCTCGCGCACCCGGATATTATGTGCAGCTCCGACCCCTCTTCGGCTATAATGATATTGTGAACATTCTGATTGAAGCCCTCTTTTTCAAGATAGAGGCATGCCTGCGCCGGAAGGGTTATCTTTTTGCCGGGAAGCGCTCTTATCACATATCCGTTCTGCAGATCGAGACGCGCGCGTGATGTATATTTATCAGTGTCCACGGCCGCCAGTTTCCAGTAGTAATCCCTTATCCAGTCAATTTCTTCGAGCGCTTTTCTGATGGGTATTATCTCAAGACCATCCACATTTGAACCGGAGTGAACAGCTGTGGCATCCCTCTGAACATACGTGCCGGCACGCTCTTTCTCGCTGGCATCCAGACCGGCAAGAGTCATCTTTTCTCTATCCTCTTTGGGTATAGTATCCAGATTTTTCACATCGGCATGCAAGGGTGACTCGATGGAATAGGTATCCAGATCGATGTCCGGCCCAATTGCCGCCTTTTTGTCTTTCGCCTTGTAGGCCAGATCGTCTAAGCTGCGCATCGTGCACACTCCCTGTATCCCACCTTCTTTATCTGTTTGAATATCTCCACCGGGTTGCCCCTGCCTGCCACCATGCCGTCATAAAGAACCAGCCCCTTGTCCGCCGTCACATAATCAAGGATAAATCCTGTGTGCGTTATGATCAGACCCATCTTTGACCGTTCTCTGCCTGCATGTTTTACAGTTTTGCAATGCTGTGATTCGTTAACCCGTTGCAACAGGCAGTTTATTGTGTTTCCTATAAGAGAGATGTTTTCAAGATCAACTCCTGATTCAGGTTCGTCAAAAAGCGTCAGATCGGCATCCTGGGCCATTAACTGCAGAAGCTCGGAGCGCTTGATCTCACCACCCGAGAAACCCACATTGATGTCACGTTCGAGAAACTCTGTAAAATTCATCTTATCTGCCAGTGCATCAGCATCGACATGCCCATCCCCACACACCTGGACCATCCGCCGCGTCTTCAGACCCTGTATGCTGGGCGGACGCTGATAAGACATCCCTATGCCGAGACGCGCCCTCTCATCAATCGTCATATGCGTAATATCTTCACCCTTAAACATGATCCTTCCGCCAGTAATCTTATACTGCGGATAACCCATTATCGTCATCAGAAGAGATGTCTTCCCGGACCCGTTCGGACCAAACAGGATATGTGTCTCCCCGGACTGGATCTCCAGATCCACATGCTTGAGAACCTTTTTATTGCCGATCTTAACCTGCAGGTCTTCTATTATTAACATTAGTTTTCTCCTCGATTTTTGAGCTTCCTGAATTCCATTGCTCTATCCTGTCTCTTTCTCAAAAAGTCAATATAAATCCTCTCGTTTTAGTGTCTCCCCTAAAATAAGCATAAAACAAAAAATGGCAACCCTTCGACAGATCATATAAAAATCCTTGACAAATCTTTCAATAACTGTATTTTTGTCGGCAAATCCCGGCTGCTTTGTCGGAAAAACACCACCCGGCCAGAGGGATTGTTGCAGGAGTAATCTAATACAACGGAAGGCTTCAACTCACTATGAGACATTCACTGAAAGTGGGGTTCAGCTTTGGTTTAACCTCCGCGATAATAACGACTCTCGGATTGATGGTAGGTCTGTATTCCGGCACAAACTCAAGACTTGCGGTTCTCGGCGGCATAATAACAATAGCGATAGCGGACGCATTTTCGGATGCACTCGGTATTCACATTTCTGAAGAATCCGAGAATAAGCACACAGCAAAAGAGATATGGGAAGCTACCATCTCCACTTTCTTATTCAAATTTATCTTTGCAATGACATTCATTGTCCCTGTCCTGTTGTTTCCTCTCGCAACGGCAATCATTGTGAGCATAGTCTGGGGACTGTTTCTATTGGGAATTTTCAGCCTCTACATGGCCAGAGAACAAAAAGCAAAACCCTGGAAAGTGATCTCTGAACACATCCTCATCGCACTAATTGTTATAGTTGTAACATACTATGTCGGCATCTTGGTCGAATCAACATTCAAATAAACGATAAGATTGGTTAATAACATGTCAACAGTTGATCCCCCTATCCATCACATTCAGGAAATTGCCGACAGTTTTTATATGATTACGCTGCCGATGCCTTTCCGTCTTGGACACGTCAATGTTTTTCTTATTGTTCACAATAAAGAAGCTGCGCTTTTCGATACCGGGCTTAATATTCGCGGCACCCTGCCGAAGATTGAAGCGTCTCTCGAGTCTGTGGGACTTTCGATCGAAAACATCGGGCAAATATTCCTGACCCACTCTCACGCCGACCACTGTGGCGTGGCGGGTCTGATAAAGGAAAGATCCGGCGCCATTATTCATATGTCTGAAGAGGGTAAAAGACATATTGAGAGGATGAAGGATGGAGAACTCGTAGTAAAAAGAATGAGAGAGTTTCTCTGCCGGCACGGTCTTCCCGAAAAGACACTCGATTTCATCGCGAAAATGTTCGTACGTTTTAAAGATGTCACCAGTCCCTTTGAGGTGGACCAAATTCTGAAACCGCATAAGATTTATGAGATATGCGGAAAAACCTTCGAAGCCATTCCTACACCGGGCCACGCAAACGGCCACAACTGTTTCTACTTCGAGAATGAAAATATCCTGCTTTCGGGCGATCATGTCCTGCCCGATATCACCCCTAATCTCAGCCCTGACCTCTTTGATCCCGGCTTCCGCCCCCTGGACGCTTTTCTCTCCTCCCTGGACATGGTGAAGGACCTCCCGGTCGAGATGGTTTACCCCTCTCACGGTGCACCCTTTTCGAATCTAAGCGGGAGGGTCAGCGAGATGAAGGAGCATCACAGAAAGAGAAAGGGCCTTATACTCGATGCCATAGGGAAGGGGCAAAAAAACACGTTTCAAATTTCTCTCGATATTTTCGGGGAAGACCTATCGGAATTCGACAAATTTCTCGCTATTAACGAAACGTATGTCCATATCCTGGAATTGTTAAAAGAGGGCAGGGTTAAAGAAGAGAGTAACGGAAAATATGTTTCATATGTCTTTGCCTGATCATGGGGTCATAATTTTCCATTATTTTTTACCCGGCTCATAAATGCAGAATGGTTCTTCAGCCAAGTAGTCTCCGGTAATCTCATACGCGCGGGCGCGGCATCCCCCGCACACCTTTAGAAATTCGCAGTGACCGCATTTCCCTTTGTATTTCCCCAGATCTCTGAGCTCATTGAAGATTCTGGAGTTATTCCAGATATCCTCAAATTTCTTCTCTTTGAGCTGCCCGCAGTCAACCTCAAGAAATCCACATGGCTGCACCTGTCCGGTATTTGAGATAAAACAGAATGAACTTCCTCCCATACATCCCCTTGTCATGGAATGCAGGGGGTTTTCCATCTCTTTCAGCTTTTTATTGTTCTCTTTTTCCCTCTGATGAAAGATCCGGTAGTACTGCGGAGCGCAGGTGGCCTTGAGTTGAATCGGGC
The DNA here is from genome assembly GCA_964540715.1 of uncultured Syntrophaceae bacterium. Classification (GTDB taxonomy): domain Bacteria; phylum Desulfobacterota; class Syntrophia; order Syntrophales; family UBA2210; genus UBA2210. The sequence continues at coordinate 12,581 of CAZINZ010000011.1, forward strand.
AGGTCAGGCTCTGCTCATAAAACCAGTTCAGTGTTTTCTCATAATCTTCCGGTGAAATTTCCTGGTCGGCCAGTTCCCTGCCACGACCGGTCGGAACCAGCAGGAAGATATGGTGGGCAACTGCACCCAGTTTTATCGCCAGATCAAAAATATCTTTAATATGATCCTGATTGAATCTGGTTATTGTGGTGTTAATCTGAAATTCCATCCCCGCCCGTTTAAAGGTATCGATACCCGCCATTGCGCCGTTAAAGGCACCCGGAACCGCGCGAAATGCGTCATGGCTTTTCGCATCATGGCCATCTATGCTTATGCTGACCCTCTTTATCCCGGCGGCGATGGTCTTCTGTGCAATCTCGTCTGTAACGAGGGTGCCATTCGTCGCGAGAACCATGCGAAGACCTTTTTTCTCTCCATAGGAGGCAATTTCAAAGATGTCTTCGCGGAAATAGGGTTCGCCGCCGGTAAGAATAATTACGGGGGAACTGAAAGCGGCTATATCATCGAGAAGTCGCAGGCACTGCCCGGTGTCAAGCTCTCCTTCGTATGAACTGTATTTCGATGACGCGCGGCAGTGCACGCATGAAAGATTACATCTCCGGGTAACCTCCCACGCAATCATGCGAAGCGTATGAGGCAGGATTAAAGATTGTTTTGAAACCATTACTGAGACCCCGTCAAACCCTAATTCGAAACCTTCACCTCAGCAGTGCGGCCGCTTCCTGCGCGAAATAGGTGATTATAATATCCGCCCCGGCTCTCTTGATAGATACCAGAGATTCCATCATGGCCTTTTCGCCATCGAGCCACCCCAGCTTGTCCGCCGCCTTTATCATGGAGAATTCGCCACTGACGTTGTAGGCCGCCAGGGGCAGATCAAACTCGTCTTTCACCCTTCGTATAATATCAAGATAGGGAAGCGCCGGTTTCACCATGATGATATCGGCCCCTTCTTCAATATCAAGGGCAACCTCCCTGATCGCCTCGCGACTGTTGGGAGGATCCATCTGATATGACCTTCTGTCACCAAACTGTGGTGCCCCCTCTGCAGCTTCCCGAAAGGGGCCATAAAAACATGATGCGTACTTGGCCGAATATGCCATAACGGGTATATCCTCATAGCCTTCATCATCAAGCATTTCCCGAACAGCGCAAACCTGTCCATCCATCATGGCCGACGGTGCGACCATATCGGCCCCCGCAAGCGCGTGTGACAGAGCCGTTTGCGCTAACAGTTCCAGAGTGGCATCATTATCCACCTCGTTGTCATCGAGTATCCCGCAGTGGCCGTGACTCGTGTATTCACAGAGACATACATCCGTAATTACAAGGATATCCGCAACTTTATCCTTGATCTCTCTTACCGCCTGCTGGATAATTCCATTCTCGTCCCAGGCGCCGGAACCCTCTTCATCCTTTGCCTCGGGTATGCCGAAAAGCATGATCGCGGGTATGCCAATACTTTTTATCTTCTTCACTTCCTTCACAAGATTATCAATCGACATCTGGAAATTTCCCGGCATGGAAGAAATGGGATTCTTCACTCCCTCACCATGAGTCACGAAGAGTGGGCAGACAAGGTCATCAACCGACAACCCGGTTTCCCGGATCATCCTTCGGAAATTCTCATTTTTTCTCAGTCTTCTCGGACGGTAATCAGGAAAACTCATATATCACCTCTTATTTCTTCGTCTGTCAGGTAGCATGCCGGATCGGACGCCCATATATCACCCGTCACTGCCTCGGCCCTCGCGCGGAAATTACCCCCACATACGTCAAGCCAGCGGCAGTTTGCGCATCGCCCCGTTACGTACGATTTCTTGTCCTTCAATTTTGCCATCAATTCGTTGGACGTGTCCAGCCATATATCGCTGAAGGGGCGCTTTCTCACATTTCCAAATGATATCTCCCTCCAGAACTGATCCGCGTATACCTCGCCATCCCAGCTCACACAACCTATCCCCCGTCCGGAATTGTTTCCCTCATTCATTCTGAGGAGTTCCAAGACATCGGCGGCCCTTTTAGGGTCTTCTTTGAGCAGTCGTAGATAGATATACGGCCCGTCGGCATGGTTGTCCACTGTAAGTATCTCTTTTGGCATGCCTCTGTCGAAGAGATCACGCGTCCTGTCCATGATCAGATCCACAACCTCTCTTGTCTCGATGTGCGCCAGATCATTGTCGGCCAGCGTGGAGGCGCGACCCGAATAGACCAGATGGTAGAAACAGGCCCTGGGAATATTGTTTTCCTCAATGAAATCAAATATGGCGGGGATCTCGGAACTGTTCTCTCCGGTTATAGTAAAGCGGACACCTACCTTAATGCCCGCGTCCTGACATCTTCTGATCCCCTGTACAGCGGCATCAAAGGCCCCTTTCACACCCCTGAACCTGTCGTGAATTTCTCCTGTCCCATCCAGACTTACACCCATATATGAAAGGCCGATACCGGCGAATATCGCGGCTTTTTTCTCTGTTATAAGCGTGCCGTTTGTTGAAATAACAGCTCTCATCCCGCTGTCCACGGCAAACTGTACAAGCTCCGGCAGATCTTCCCTCATCAGCGGTTCCCCTCCGGAGAAGAGAATTACAGGACATCCGAAAGAGGCAAGATCGGATATCAGGGCCTTTCCCTCTTCTGTGCTCAGTTCGTCACTGTATTTTATGTTCTGAGAATTTGAATAGCAGTGCACACATTTGAGGTTGCACCTTCTGGTAACGTTCCAGACTACAACCGGACGCTTATCACTGGAAAACTGAAGAAGGTGCGAGGGAAGTCTCCCCGATTTTGCCCCATAACGAAGTACATCGGAAGGTTCAACCCCTCCGCAGTATAGTTTTGAAATTCCTATCATTTACACACTCCAGTTTTTATTGCGTCTACCAGACCGGAAATCGAATAAGGGCCCTGCATGATATCGATTCCGAGACCGCATTTTTTGCACGCATTTTCCGTTACCGGGCCTATGCACGCGATCTTTATGTGATTCGGAATGGTTGTTTCTTTTCCGATAATATCAATGAAATTAGTCACCGTAGATGGACTTGTAAAGGTAATCAAGTCGATTTTTCCACTGTCCATCAATTCTCTAATTGCCTCCCCATCCTCACCGGAGTTTACCGTCCTGTAAGCGGTTACCACATCCACATTTGCACCCAGTTCCGAGAGTCCATCGGGAATAATATCCCCGGCAATCTCCGCTCTCGGCAGAAGCACATTTGCACCCGAAATATCCACGCCACTGAACGCCTCCACCACTCCATCGGAGATATACTCTTCGGGAACCATATCCACCCGGATATTATATCCCTCAACGCGGGCCCGTGTGCCCGGACCTATGGTACAGATCTTTATCCCCCTGAGGTCCCTTATATCATTCCTCAGTTTACAGAAACGCTCAAAAAAGAATCTCACACCATTCGCACTGGTAAACACAATCCACTGATATTTTTCAATATTCTCTATGGCCCTATTCAGATCACCATAGTCTTCCGGTGGCACAATCTTGATGGTCGGAAAGAAGATGACCCTTGCCCCTTCATCATGCAAAAGTGCCGCGAATTCTTCCGACTGTTCCTCCGGTCTCGTGATAACAATGCCCTTACCGAACAGTGGTTTCTTCTCAAACCAGCTAAGGCGCTCTCTCAGATCGACTACATCGCCCACGACAAACACGGCGGGAGGTGAAAATTTCTTCTCCTCCGCCAGGGCAACTATATCCCCGAGCCTCCCCGTCAGTGTCTCCTGATTCGGTGTTGTTCCCCACCTTATCAGCGCCACAGGAGTGTCAGGACTTCGGCCATTTTCCATGAGACTGGAGGCAATTCTGGAGAGATTCCTCACGCCCATAAGGAATACGATGGTATCAATAGTGGATATCTTTTTCCAGTCGATGCGGCTTTCAGCTTTGTCGGGGTCTTCATGGCCCGTCACAAAGGCAAGCGTGGAGGTAAATTCCCTGTGCGTGAGGGGTATTCCGGCGTAGGCGGGGACGGATATCGCCGATGTCACCCCTGGCACTATCTCAAAAGGCACTCCCGCCTTCTGAAGGAATTCGGCTTCTTCGCCTCCCCTTCCGAATATGAATGGATCTCCCCCCTTGAGCCTGGCCACTGTGTTACCCTTCATGGCCTCTTCAACAAGTATGCGGTTCAGTTTCTCCTGGGATATATTGTTACGCCCCCCGATCTTTCCAGCATAGACAAGCCGCGCGTCTTTTCCCGCGTGCCGCATTATCTCTTTTCCCACGAGATAGTCATGCACCACTACATCCGCACCGCGCAGGCACTCTATCCCTTTAACCGTCATAAGGCCCGGATCACCGGGGCCCGCGCCTATTATAAATACCTTTCCGGTTTTTTTCATATCGGTCTCTTCATTCGTTGTCCACACCATATGGGCCAGACATTATTTGTATATTTCGTCCAGAACAGCCCGACCGCCTCGTGACAGCACATTCTCCGCCAAGGTATTCCCCATATCCTCCCAGTCACCACTGGACCCCCTGATCTCGTCCATAATCATGACCTTTCCATCAACACTTCCTACAAGGCCCTTAATGACCAGCCTGTCTCCATGCTTTCTGGCAATACCTGCTATCGGCACCTGACACCCTCCTCCGAGACGTCTGAGAAACGCGCGCTCGGCAGAGATTTCCACCAGGGTGTCAGGGTGATTGAGTGGGGAGATGAGATCTTCGGCCTTCCTGTCATCTTTCCTCAGCTCTATCCCCAACACACCCTGCCCGACCGACGGCATCATGACTTCAAGGGGTATGTACTGCGAAATCTCTTTGCGGCGCCCCATCCTCTTCATCCCGGCGGCCGCTACAATTATTCCATCCAGATTTTCCGTTACTATCTTCTTTATCCTCGTGCCTATGTTGCCGCGCACGGGAACGATCTCTATATCCGGCATAAGACTTTTGATCTGCATTCCTCTGCGCAAGGAGCCTGTGCCCAGTCTTGCCCCTTTGGAAAGCCCCTCCATCTTCGTACCTTCCCTGGAAATCAGCACGTCTCTCGGGTCTTCTCTCTCCGGTATGGCCCCTATCATCAGGCCATCAGGGAGATCCACCGGAACATCCTTCATGCTGTGAACAGCGATGTCTATGTCCCCCCTCAGCAGAGCCTCTTCTATCTCCTTTACGAAGATCCCCTTGCCCCCGATTTCCACCAGGGAGATATTCTGCATCCTGTCTCCGCGCGTCCTGATCGGAACAACCTCCACAGACATGTCCGGATACAGGTTCTTCAGGCGATCCGAAACCCAGTTCGCCTGTACAAGCGCGAGATCACTTCCGCGCGTGCCTATTCGTATCTTCTTGATCTTACGTCTCCTTTCATGCGCCATAACAATGAGGTTTATCACAACTGCTAAGACCGATAGATGGGCGAGCATACCCGGAAATTCCATACAATCTCAGTTTACATGCTCGTCGGTTACTACAGCAAAACAACGGATAAAATCAATGAAAATGAACTTCAAGACTATTTCCTGCGCCGAAAAACACAGGCGAATGGTCCTCTGCTATCACGCATATCTGCTACAGCTATATCAGATTCTTCTTCATCTCTTTCTGTTACCTGCCTGATTCAGAAACAAACCCCGATTCCGACCGTGGCAGCAGTGAAAAATAGTATCGATGCTGGATCCAATGGTTTTTTCTACTTGGCTATCAAAGAATTTTGTATTAAAGTTCGCATAGTCTGCTCGTCGCAGACAAGGGAACCCTCTTTTTTGTTTTATGCAGGGTGCTTGCACTCTAACTGGGATTAACCCGTGAAGGTATAATCGAAGAATGAATTGTTTTACGAAACACCTCGGGTAAATCTTTGATTTAGTTTTGTATCCCCGCAATTCGCATTAAAGTTAAACGATCAGGATAAAAGGAAGAAAGCTGGAGGAAACGATGAGCAGAGCTTTGGAAGGTATAAGGGTCGTTGATTTAAGCCATGTCCTCGCGGCGCCGACATGCACTATGTTCCTGGCGGACCTTGGCGCCGAGGTTATTCATATCGAACCGTTTCATGGAGACGATTCAAGGGAATTCGGGCCTTTTGCTGGCGAGCCGGGCAAAGACAGAAGCGGCTATTTTATAAGCCTTAACCGAAACAAAAAAAGCATGGTCTTGAATTTGAAGGACGAAAAAGGAAAGAAAATCCTTCGTGAATTGATCAGGGTTTCAGATGTTGTTGTTGAGAATTTCAGGCCTGCAACCATGAGGAAGCTGGGTTTTAGCTGGGAAGAGATCCAAAAGATAAATCCGAAGGTGATCTATGCCTCCATATGCGGGTTTGGCCATGATGCTCTTCCTGAATATACCGAACGTCCGGCTTACGATATGGTGGCGCAGGCCTATAGCGGTATCATGAGTATCACGGGGCCGGAGGGAGGACCGCCATGCAGGGTCGGTTCATCTGTCGGGGATATCTTTGCCGGTCATCAGGCGGTTATCGGGATACTTGCGGCATTGTACAAACGGGAAGAAACGGGTAGAGGCCAGCACCACGATGGATCTATGGTGGACGGTTTGTTTGCCGTGCTGGAGAATGCCGTTGCCAGATATACCATCAACGAAGAAGTTGCGGGTCCGCTGGGAGGCGCGCATCCTTCCATCACACCCTTTCAGGGATTCAAAACCGTGGATTCCTGGATCATAGCGGCTATCGGCACAGATGCCCTGTGGGCAAAGTTTTGTACAGTCATAGGCAGGGAGGATCTCACCGATGATCCGAAATACAAAACCAATCCCCTGAGGACCAGGAACAAAAAGGATCTTATTACGATTCTTGACGTTGAGATGGCGAAAAAAACAACCGGGGAATGGGAAGATATTTTTGAGGATGCGGGATTGCCCTATTCGCCGATTAACAATATAAAGGATATCTGTGAAGACCCGCATATAGCGCATAGAAAAATGCTGGTAGAGATTGATCAGCCAGGGATAGGCAAGATGAAAATCGCCGGTTCACCGATCCGTTTGTCCGAAACGCCGGGAGAAGTTTATGCCCCTGCGCCGCTCCTCGGGCAACCCTCAGAAGATATTTTAAAAGAGATCCTTGAGTATTCCCGGGAAGAGATCAGCAGTCTGAAGGAGGAGGGCGTGATAAACGGCGAGTAAAATCAAAAATTTTCCCTGTAGATTATTCCAGAGATTTATTTATGATTCTGTTGATTTATGAGGATTTTCGTTCAATATCAAGGCCTGCGAAAAAATAACCACAGGTATATAGTTGATATTCCGAGGATTATTTTTTGAGCATAACGCAGAGATTGGGCGAAAAGACCATTAATAAACGGAATCATTTATCTGCCGGGTCTATGCTGACTTATGTCTTTCTGACAGTTCATATATTTAGTCCCGAATGAAGGAGGAATATACCTGTCACAACCCGTGTATATCTTCTGGTCAGACACTTTCCTGTCTCTAAACTTGCATACCTTAATACGTTTCTGCCCCTTCTAATCTGACAATAAGTACAATATACAACTCATCACGTGACTTTTCCAGATAAACTGATTAATTGTCTTCTGTCTCAAACAAACAAGACCCCACGATACAGTCGAAACTGTACATGTACAGGTCCCGAAAATTTTCACCCTGCAGGACAGTGTTTCTCAATTTCTTAAACTGCATCATGCCGTAAAGACTTGAGCAGAACACGACTGCCTTGCGTCTTATCTCTCTTTCGTCTGTGCCTTTTGAAACCCCTTCCTTCAGTATATCTTCAACAACCGAAAGTATCCTGTTGACGTGTTTGTCAACTCTGGATTTCAGGGAGGAAGGAAATACAATCTCCGGCGAAGCAAGAAAATAATTTATGATGTCAAAGTACTTACGGTATTCCTCACTGAAATCCATATACCCGTGCGCCACTCTCTCAAGCTTTTCCCGGGGGGTCGTGCCCTGCTCGCTCTCTTTTTTTATCTTCGTATAGAGGAGGTCAAGCCCTTCTTCCTGCAACGCTGCAAAAAGGCTCTCCTTGTTTTTGAAATAGAGGTAGAGGGTTCCTACACTCAGTTCCGCGTTTCGCGCGATCTGATTCATGGAAGTCGCATCGATCCCCTTCTTGAACAGGAGTTTACGCGCCGTATCCAATATCTGCTCTCTTCTCTGTTCTTTCTCTCTCTGTCTTCTCTCTATCGACCCCATTCTTTTCCCCAAGATCTATCCCAACTTCAAAATTCGTCCCCTATCTTCAGCATTACCTTTATTGCCTTGCCGGTATCTATACGCACCTTGTAGATATGAGGCAGGTCATCCAGGCTTATGTGATCCGTAATCAGCGACCTCCCGTCTATTTTCCCCTCTGACATCCATTTGAGACACTGGATGTTTTCTTCATGGGTGTTTGAGTATGATCCTGTAAGCCAGACTTCTTTAAAATTGAGCGTGACAGGCATAATTTCAATGTTTTGCAGGATGATACTTACCACACACACCGTCCCGCCATTCGCCGCGGCGTTTATAGCCATCTGAACGGATTCTCCAAGGCCGGAGCATTCAAACACTGTATCATAACCGGCGCCATCTGTTTCGTCCATTGTTCTCAGAATCAGATTTTCGTTAAACGGGTCCACAACTGTATCCGCCCCGAAATCCATTGCAAGGGTCCTCTTTTCTTCCACTGGCTCGGACAGGGCGATCGGACCAAAACCCATAATCTTCAACAGCCTGACAAGAGCAAGCCCTATGGAACCGCCCCCTATGACCAGTGCCGATCCTCCCTCTTTGCCGGAGCATCGTATCCCGTGCAGAGATGCCGCAAAGGCCTCGGCAAGCGCGCCATTCTGTGAATCCACCCCTTCCGGAATCGGAATGAGCATCCGTGGATCCACCTTAAGATATTCGGCAAAACCTCCCGGGAAATCCCCCAGGCCTATAGTGCGCCGGTCAACCTGGCACAGGTATGGTTTGCCCAGTCTGCATTCACTGCATTTTCCGCAATAGGTTGGACGAATCATAATCCTGGACCCCATCTCCACATTCCTCACGGCACTGCCAACATCCTCAACCGTGCCGCTTACCTCATGCCCGATTATGGTTCCATCCTTCAGACTCCCGCTCTCTATCATTGAGTGATCAGAACCGCAAAATCCCGTGTTTACCACCTTTATCAGGACTTCATTCGGCCCTAATTCCGGCAGAGGGACATCCCGAATCACAAGTTTTTCCCGGCTGTCATACACTACTGCTTTCATGGTTCACCTCCCATTACAGGTTCCCGAAGGTAAGTATCGAAATGCCGACGCATAACGCCGCCACAAAGGTCATCACTATGCCTGCCTTCGCCATATCTTTGATCGCAAAGTAACCGGCCGAATAGGGTATAATGTTTGTCGGTGTCTCGGTAACCAGAATAAAGGCCAGTGACGATGTAAATGCCGCCGGCGCACATATAAGCCACGGGTTTATGTTCAGATCCGCTGCAAGCGCAATCAGAAGAGGAATAATGATAGTGCCGGTCACCGTGTTGCTGGAAAAGGCCAGATGAAGCAGGCTTACGCCCAGCACAATGACAAACACCCTCACAATCCCAGGCAGTTGAACTACGGGGCCCAGAAATACCCATGACAGCCACCGCGCCGCGCCGGTATTGTACACGACCATACCGAGTGATATCCCAGCGCAGATCAGGACTATCCCCCCCCAGTCCACATCTCTCTGCGCCTCTTTCCATGATATAACCTCGATTCCGGGAAGAAACAGCAGCAGGGCTCCACACAGGGCGACTGCCTGCATCGGCATATCGATCCTTCCATTTGTAATATCTCTTATAAATGGAGACATAATCCACGCGCAGATCGTCATTAGGAATATGACAAGCGTCCAGACCTCTTTTTTTGTAAGTGACCCGGCATCATCAAGCTTTTTCCTGATATCTTCTCTTTTTATGGGAACTCTTTCAATCTCGGGCGGGAAAATTGTTGTTATCACCAGCCAGCCAGCCGGTATCATCAGAAGAGTAGCTGGAAGTCCCATGCTCATCCAAGTGAGAAAATCCACATCAATATGAGCGAGTTCTTTTAAAAACCCTATCGTAAGCGGGTTGGGACCGCAACCCGAAGGTGTCGCAATTCCCCCGAAAAGGGGACCCCACGCGCAGGAGATCATCAGGCCCTTCCCGAAGTTGCTCTCCATCGGTTTAACCCCCGACTGCCTGAGAATGGCGACTCCGAGCGGCATAAGGATTGCCGCCACCGCCATATCGGTAATCCACATGGACAGCATGGCTCCGACGACAAGAAATCCGAGTATAACCATTTTGGTTCTGGTTCCCATTATGGAAAGTATAAGATAGCTCAGCCTGTTCCCCATTCCGGAACGGGTGAACGCGGAAGAGAGTACCAGCACACCGATAAAGAAGGCTATGATCGGATTGCCGAATCCAAGCTTGATGACATGTTTGAACGTCTCTATCCCGAAGACGGGAATAAGAAGCATTACAAGCAAAGCCGTGACGCTGAAAGGGATAACCTCCGTTATCCACAGTACAATTGCCGCCACAAGCAAGGCCATGGCGGCTTTCGCGTCCCAGGTGAGCGGTATCAACTCCCCTCCCTTCTCCAGAGGATCGGGACATGGAAGAAGCATTATCGCTGCCATAAGGGCAAATGCGAATACCAAAAATCCCATCTTATACATGAAAGAATGGGTACCTTTTTGTATTACATCTCCCTCCTCAGCGCTGATCTCGGGTCTTTCTCTGATCTCCATAGTCTAAGCAATTCCTTTCTCAAACGTGATGCATTCGTAAAAAGTAGCGTGCCCACTCTATGGGGCACAGAGGCCCCACACTACCCATATTCACCATCACCCCGCCTTATACGCACCCAGACTTGCCAGAGCGACGCTGCCCGGGCTTATAGTTGTTGGATCGGTCATCACATTGATGCACGTGGTCATGCCTGAGGCAAACGCTTCTTCAAGGGCCGGGCGAATATCTTCGGGTCTTTCAACATACATCCCCTTGCCGCCAAGCGCTTCAACCAGTTTATGGTAATTCACCCTGCCGATATATGTGCCTTCTTTTATGGCATGACCTATCCTCAGCTCCTGGCTGTGCCTTATCATCCCCCACCCGAGATCATTGCTGATTACGACAACGATGGGCAGATTCCTCCTTATCGCAACCTCAAATTCCATGAAATTGAAGCCCACCGACCCGTCACCTGTAATGAGGCAGACCCTCTTGTCGGGATTAAGCAGCTTTGCCGTGTTGGCATAGGGAAGACCGACCGCAAGACATCCGAATAGTCCGGAATCAAGATAATGCCCGGCCTTTCTGATCGTCCTCGTCATACCCATCCAGACCTGCGTGTCGCCTCCATCGGCCACTACGACATCATCATCTCTGTCCATAAAGCCGTTCACTTCCGCCGCAAGTCGCATCGGATGTATGGGAACATTATCGCTTTCCCAGTCGGCTATCGCCTGAGCCCTTCCATCGTCTTTCGCCTTTTCCAGGGTTGAAACCCAGTCGCCAAATCTGCTTTTCCATTCATTCCCTATACCTCTCTGATCGATTACCCGATTGCACTCTTTCAGGAAAGCCCCGATATCACTCATGACTGCAAGGTCCACGGAACGGTTTCTCCCTATTTCCTCCGGCTCGATATCGACCTGGATAATCCCGGCCTTTTTGTTGAAGATATCCCCGAATATGTAAAATAATCCCATTCTCGAGCCGAGGAATATGATCAGGTCGGCTGTCATATTTGCCGCCAGCGCCGCACCCGGTCTGATTGCCAGTGATGATTCGAAGCAGAGGGGGTGGGTATCGGGGATTGTCCCCCTTCCAAGTGATGAGGTAAATGCGGGAATGCCGGCATTTTCTGTAAATCGTACCAGCTCTTCCGTTGCATCCGAATACCACGCACCGCTCCCCGCGATCACGATCGGTTTTTTCGCCTTCCCGATCATCTCTATAAATGCCCCCACTTTGTCCAGGTCAGCGGGACGCGAATTGACATCTGTATGTATCTTTTTTATCTTTTCGGGATTCGCCTCCGCGTTCAACACGTCAACAGGCAATTCAAGATAAACAGGGCCGGGTCTCCCGCTTGCCGCTGTGCGGTAGGCAAGGTCGATGAATTCCGGGATTCTCTCCGGGTTGTAACAGACAAAGGCCCTCTTCACCATCGGACTTATAACAGGAACCTGAGACATGTCCTGCAGGTCAAGTTTTTCTGTTGATTCAAGTCCGACGCAACCGGAGATAAGAACAAGGGGCGAATTCGCCAGACGTGCGTTTGCTACCCCTGAAAGCGCGTTGGTAAATCCGGGGCCCGCCGTGACCATCGCTGTACCTGGACTGCGAGTCATTCTTCCCCACGCCTCCGCCATAAATACCGCCGCCTGTTCATGGCGCGTATCGAACAATTTAACAGACGAACCCTCAAGATACTGGTAAATCGGCGTTATATGACCGCCGCTAATCGTGAACACATATTCGATTCCTCTTTCAATAAGGGACCGCGCCACGAGCTGACCACCTGTTATTTTTTCCACACTTAATCCTCCATTTTTATAATTCCATTAATTGGCCACCGGTTACATTTATCGCCTGCCCGGTAATATAGGATGACTCATCAGACGCAAGCCACGCTACAAGATTCGCGACCTCTCCAGGCGTACCGATACGACCCAGCGGGATAGTCCCGCACATCTCCTTCTCCCGCTCCTCGATGGTGGTACTGTAAACTTCAGCCTCCAGGCCGAAACGCCACCTTTCCAGATCTGTCATTATCTGGCCCGGGCAGATCGCGTTCACGCGGACGCCCGCCCCGGCAAGCTCCGTTGCCATCACCTTTGTGAGCATAATCACGCCCGCTTTGGCTACTGCATAGGCACCGTTGAACAGGGGTGGCTTTTTCCCCGCCCTCGATGCCGTGTTTATTATGGTTCCATTCGCTCCCGTCATCATGGGGATAATAGCCCTCGAAACCCTGAATACACCGTGGAGATTTACATCTATCGTCTTCATCCACGCGCCTTCGTCGTAGGTATGTGCCGCGTCAGGCACACCGAAAGTCGCTCCCGCATTATTACAAAGAACGTCAACTCTATCAAATCGCCCCGCTATTGTATCGATCATCCGGCCGATAGATTCATTGTCTGTAACGTCGACGTTAACAGCCATGGTTTTAACACCAAAATTACCGGCGAGGGTCCCCGCTATATCCTCCATCTCCTCCCATGTGCCTGTCTTTACCATGTCCCCGGCAGAAGTCTTTCCGAGATCGGCAACAATGATATTCGCCCCGCAGGAAGCAAGCTTCTCCGCAATAGCGTAGCCGATTCCGGTTCTCTTACCCGATCCAGTAACAACAGTCGTTTTCTTCTCCAGATCTTTGTACACTGCCATCCCCCTTTCCATTCTTTGTCATGAATGTCTTTCACACGATGAATACTATTCATTGCGTGTGCCTGTCAACCCTTTTTTAGTTACCGCTCACGTGATGGCGAAACGTCATGCCGGTATGCGACATAACCATATTGCACTAATATTGTGATCATTATTCCATTGACACATAAAGTCAGTCCCGCTTATACTCCGCATACCGGAATGCAGTGCCTCATCGAAATAGAATAACTCGTGACCATTGGAAGGAGGGAAACATATGGATGCAGCAGCTATAGACCAGATCAGGCTTAACTTTAATCCTCAGGGCCTATTGGTGATTAATATGGCAATCGGGCTCATGATGTTAGGGGTCGCACTGGACCTCAAACTGGAAGACTTCAAACGGGTAATTGTATCACCAAAAGCACCGAGCATCGGGCTGGGCGCCCAGTTTATCCTGCTCCCGGCCTTTACCTTTCTGCTCATCTATATTTTACAACCGCAACCCTCAATAGCGCTGGGCATGATTCTGGTGGCCGCGTGCCCGGGTGGCAACCTGTCAAACATTATTACATACCTCGCTAAAGGAAATTCTGCACTGTCTATCAGCATGACTGCCATTTCCACGGCCGCAGCCATTGTAATGACCCCTCTCAACCTGGCCTTGTGGGGCAGCCTTTACCCTCCCACTGACGCGATCCTGCGAAGGGTAAGCCTCAGCCCCATGGACGTGTTCACCACTATCTTCATGATCCTGGGCATTCCTCTCGTCATTGGCCTTACCCTGTCCCGTATTTTTCCCACTCTCGCAGACAGGGTCCGACGCCCATTTAAAATCTTCACTCTTGTTTTTTTCATCACCATCGTCTGCGGCGCTTTGGCGGCAAACTGGAGTATCTTTCTCAAGGTCATCGGACTGGTTGCTCTCTTCGTCTTTATCCACAACGCCCTGGCCCTCAATCTTGGATACTGGGCAGGACGGCTCTTCAGACTCGACGAAGCGGATTCGCGAGCTGTATGTATCGAAGTCGGAATCCAGAATTCCGCGCTCGGACTGGTTCTGGTTTTCAACTTTTTTGAAGGGCTGGGCGGGATGGCTATTCTTGTTGCATGGTGGGGAATCTGGCATATTATCGCCGGTCTGATCACCGCTTTTATATTTAACCGCCGGGCACTGCCATCAGGCCAGTAATTTCAAGAGGGGAGCTGTAATCCGGGTGCAAAACGGGGTCAGACTCGATCTGGTGTGATTTATCAGTTGAATTCACCAGTGCTCAACAATTAATTCGAGTCTGACCCTGTTTATATTCCAGGAATAATCAATGACTCTGTTGCTTTATGGTCTTTTTACCCAATCTCTGCGTTATGCTCAAAAAATAAGCTGGCGAAGCGAGTTCACATTCGGAGGATTCTCATGACAAATGTCAGAAACACTGTGGAAATATGGTTCGCTTCCTTCGCGCGGATCATATATCGCAACCGGATTAAGACCCTTCTTATTATGGCTGTGTTGATAGCAGCCATCACGACGCAGCTTCCGAAGCTGACCATTGATATCTCCATGGAAGGGTTCCTGCACAAGACCGACCCGACCCTGATAGAGTATAACGATTTTCGTGACCAGTTCGGCAGGGACGAGGTTATTATTGTCGCGATCCGTTCTCCGGAGGTCTTCGAGGGCGGCTTTCTTGAAAAATTAAGGAGACTCCATCAAGATCTCGAAGAGAATGTTCCGTATGTTGAGGATATCACCAGCCTTATCAACGCGAGGAATACACGGGGCGAAAAAGACGAACTTATTGTTGAGGACCTGCTTGAAAACTGGCCCGAGACCCCCGAAGAGATCGTATCAATACGGGATCGGACGCTTGACAATCCGCTGTATGAAAATCTTCTGATATCCGAAGACGGCACAATGACAACCATCGTGATTAAAACCCAGACCCATTCTTCGGCCGGGGGTGACACGGACGTACTTGAAGGATTTGAAGATAGTGAAGACCTGGGCCTGACGAATTCAGGTACGCCGGATGAGAAAAAGTACCTGACGGATGAGGAGAACAGCGAGGTCGTCCTCACCGTGGATAAAATCGCAAAGAAATATAAAAGTGTCGATTTTGAAATTTATATCGCGGGTATGCCGTCAGTGACCCACTTTATAAAACAGTCAATGATAAAAGATGTCCGCAGGTTTTTACTGCTTTCCTTTGTCACTATCGCAATATTGCTATTCATAATGTTCCGACGAGTCACGGGCGTTGTCTTGCCCCTTTTGATTGTTGTCCTTTCTCTTGTTTCGACAATAGGTCTCATGGCAGCGTTCAAAACGCCCATAAAGCTGCCTACCCAGATACTCCCATCCTTCATACTCGCGGTGAGTGTGGGATACAGTGTTCATATTCTGGCAATGTTCTATCAGAGTTTTCTTAAAAGCGGCAGCAGGGAAGAGGCCATCGCTTATTCCATAGGCCATTCAGGGCTTGCCGTGGTTATGACGGCCGCGACTACCGCGGGGGGGCTGTTCTCCTTTTCAACTTCAGAGGTTGCGCCTATCGCGGATCTCGGTATCTTTGCCGGCACAGGGGTACTTCTCGCGATGGTTTATACAATTATCCTCCTGCCGGCACTTCTCGCTGTTATACCGGTCAGAACTCTCAAAACCCGAAAAGATAAATCGAGAGACAGGACAATCGAAAGATTACTTGAGAAGGTAGGCCTGATTGCAACCGGGCATCCGTATAAGATTCTCGTCATATCGACTGTTATCATGGTGTTATCCATAGTTGGCGCTATGAAAATCCACTTTTCGCACGATGTGTTGAAATGGCTTCCGAAAGAAAACTCCTCTCGCATTGCAACGGAGACAATAGACAAAGAGCTTCGCGGTTCTGTCAATATGGCGATTATTATAGATACAGGTAAGGAAAATGGACTGTACGATCCGGGCCTCTTAAATAGAATGGAAGAAACGGCCGCGTATCTTGAAACACTTGAGGCAGGGAAAGTATTTGCCGGAAAAGCCTGGTCCCTTACAACAATTCTGAAGGAAACAAACCGCGCCTTACATGAAAACAGGCAGGAATTCTACGCTATTCCCCAAAACAGAAATCTGATTGCCCAGGAACTGCTCCTTTTTGAAAACAGCGGGTCAGACGATATGGAAGACTTTACAGACAGCCAGTTTTCAAAAGCGTGTCTGATGGTGAAATTACCGTTCTTAGATATCGTTGCCTATACCGAGTTTTTTGAAAAGGTAAATGATTACCTTCGGGAAATGTACCCGGATGTAAAAATTACCGTAACCGGTATGTCGGCTATTATGTTCAGGACCGTAAACAACGCGATTGCCAGTATGGGTAAAAGCTATCTGTATGCCTTGGGCGTGATCACGATCCTGATGATTATACTGATCGGGCGTGTGCGCATAGGTCTTCTCAGCATGATACCCAATCTCGCGCCGATTATTGCCACCCTGGGCGTTATGGGCTGGTTTGCTATACCGATGAACCTGTTTACCATGCTGGTGGGCAACATCGCCATCGGACTTGCCGTGGATGATACGATTCATTTCATGCACAATTTCAGAAGGTACTTTGAGGAGTCGGGAGACGCGAAGGCCGCCGTCATGGAAACCCTGCATACTACCGGCCGCGCGATGCTGATTACATCCTGCGTTCTTTCCATCGGGTTTTTCATATTCATGTTTGCTACCATGAATAACCTGATTCAGTTCGGGTTTTTGACCGGTCTGGTTATTATTCTGGCACTGTTTGCAGACTATTTTATCGCGCCCGCACTTATGGTAATTGTGAACAGGCCGGAGAAGAAGGGGTACAGGAGACAGGAAACAGGAGCGATATCATGAAGAATATAAAGAAAATCCTTACACTGGTTCTTACTGTTTTTTTAATGCTGCTATACACCGTTCCCTGCGCCTGTGCCGATAATCCCGAAGCACGCGCAATCATGGAAAAGGTTGACGCGAGGGATGACGGGGACAACCAGATCTCCGACATGGAGATGATCCTGATCGATAAAAGAGGGAGTGAAAGGGTTCGGAAGATCCATACGTTCAGCAAAGACAAGGGTGAAGACTCACTGAAACTGATGTTCTTTCAGCATCCGGCAGATGTCAAGGACACGGCCTTTCTTACCTATGACTATGACGATCCCGACAAGGACGACGACCAGTGGTTGTACCTGCCTGCGCTTCGAAAGACCAAGCGGATTGCGTCAACCGATAAAAGCGGAAGTTTTATGGGTTCGGACCTTACATATTCGGACATGACCTCCCGCAATCTTGAAGACTATGATTATACGTTTTATGAAAAGCTCAAAGAAACAGAAGTGAATGGTGTCAAAACATGGGTAATCTGGTCTATCCCCCGTTCAAAAGATATAATGGAGGAGACCGGATATGAAAAATCACTTCTTTTTGTGCGCCAGGACAATTTCTTTGTCATCCGGGCGAAGCAGTGGGTTTGTGACGGTGGTTACCTGAAATACATGGATGTTAAAAATATCGAACGTATCGAAGGTATCTGGGTGGCAACCGAAATGCATGTGACAAAGAAAAAAGGCAAGGATACGGTACATAAAACTATCCTGAAGCTGCGTGATGTAAAATTCAACCAGAACCTTGACTATGATTTGTTCACGGTTCGCCGGATGGAAAAGGGATTGTAGGTTCGGAATTGGAAACTGGAAACCGGAAGCTTGACACTGGTGACTTGAAACTGGAAACTGGAAACTGGAAATTTGATGGGGAATAAGATCATCATTGCCGCCTGTTTTGTCACCTTCATGGCTTTTACATTATTATTGCCGTGGCCGACCTTTGCTGCCGAAAATGAATCACTCGATGAAATTATCGGCGGCTTTGATGATGACACCCAACAGACCGCTCACGGGTTACCATCCGAGGAAGTTAAACCATCTGCTTTCAGTTTGAACGGCAACCTCAAACTCGGCGCTTCTTACAACTTCGCCCATGATAAACCTGAAGGGAATGGAACCGACTGGCGAGGTCTGTCGCGCCTGTGCACAAAACTCAGTCTTGAATTAAACGCCAAACTTTCCAGTGCATGGCAGGCTCGCATAAGCGGTAAGGGGACATACGATTTTGCGTACGCAATCAGGGGCCGTGATGAATTCACCGATGATGTGCTGGATAATTACGAAAAAGAGCTTGAGCTTGGTGAAACATATGTCCAGGGTAGTCTGACAAAAAACTTCGATATTAAAATAGGCCGCCAGATTGTTGTGTGGGGAAAATCTGACAACATACGCGTTACAGACATACTCAACCCGCTTGACATGCGACTACCCGGGATAGCTGATATTGAAGACCTGCGGCTTCCCGTCACAATGACCCGGCTCGACTATTATACTGGTGACTGGAGTCTGACCGGTATTGCGATTCATGAAATTCGATTCAACAAGAATCCGGAATATGGCAGCGATTTTTATCCTTTATCGATACCACCGCCCCATGAGGATAAACCAGCCTCCAATTTTAAAAACACCGAGTACGCGGCTGCCCTCAATGGGATTTTCAGCGGATGGGATATTGCATTTTACTGGGCCGACTTTTATAACGACATGCCCCATACACGGCTTGTATCCGCAGCACCCCAACAAACCGAATGGAAACACTCGCGCCTGAAGATGTTTGGTGCCGCCTTCAACCAGGCGCTTGGTAACTGGCTTTTAAAGTCGGAGGTCGCTTATATAGACGGTTTTGAGTTCTTTAATTCGCCCGGCAAAGACTATTCGAGAACAGATGTTCTGGCCGGCGTTGAATATTCCGGCTTTAAAGATACCACACTCAGCATCGAGGTCGCGGACAGACAGATTAACGATTTTGATGAGGCATTAAAACTTCCTCCTGATTACGCCAAGGAGGACGAATTCCAGTGGGCGGCAAGACTGACCAGAGATTTCCTGAATGACACCCTCACCCTGACCATCCTGACCTCCACCTTCGGCGTGACCGGCCAGGACGGGGCTCTGCAACATTTTTCCACAGAATACGATATAACTGACTCCGTTAAAATATCAGGCGGGGTGGTCCTCTATCAATCCGGCAATCTTGCAAGATACAGCAATATTGGCAACAATGACCGCCTGTTTTGTGAAATCAAATACAGCTTCTGATACACACCGTTTCAAAAATAATCCCTGATCATCGTTTTCAAGAAGAACAGAAACAGATTAATATGGGCCAAGTTAAAGAGTTGCCTGTTTACGGCAGATTGTGTTATTAGGGCAGGCTAATAAATTTCAGTACATATTCTCAGGAGATGGAAATGGATTATAAAGACACACTGAACCTGCCAAAGACCAGCTTTTCAATGAAGGCAAATCTGGCCCGAAAGGAACCGGAGATGCTTGAAAAATGGAAAGAGATGGATGTCTATGAAAAAATAAGGATGGTATCAAAGGGCCGGGAAAGCTACATTCTTCATGATGGCCCCCCCTATGCGAATGGGGATATCCATCTCGGAACGGCGCTTAACAAGATAATCAAGGACATAGTCATAAAATCGAAAAATATGGTGGGTTTTGACTGTGTATATGTTCCGGGATGGGACTGCCACGGCCTTCCCATCGAGCATCAGGTGGATCAGGAACTGGGCGAGAAAAAGGATGCAATAACGCAGGCGGAGAAGAGAAAGCTCTGCCGCACTTACGCCGACAGGTATCTTGACATTCAGAGAAAACAGTTCAAGCGGTTTGGCGTGTTTGGCGAATGGGATAATCCATACGTGACAATGGATTACGATTATGAAGCGACAACGATTGAAGAGTTCGGAAAGCTTCTCCTGAGTGGGGATGTTTACAAGGGGAAAAAACCGGTCTACTGGTGTGCCTCTTGTAAGACGGCCCTCGCGGAAGCAGAGGTGGAATATGCCGACCATATGACACCTTCCATTTATGTCAAATTTCCTGTGACATCTGATATCTCCGGCGTACTTCCCGGACTTTCCGGTGAAAAGATCAGTGTGGTCATCTGGACGACCACGCCCTGGACGATCCCCGCCAATCTCGCCATCGCCCTGCATGAAGATTTTGACTATGTGGCGGTCAAGGTTGAGGGAGAGGTGCTGATCTTCGCGAAGGAACTGCTGGACTACTGCCTCGATGCATTTGGCTTCAGAGAAAAAGAATATGAGGTTCTCGATGAGTTTAAGGGCAGCGCTTTAGAGGGATTAAAATGCCAGCATCCATTTATCGAACGTGAAAGCGTACTGATACTTGCGCCCTTTGTAACCCTGGATGCCGGAACGGGATGTGTTCATATCGCTCCCGGCCATGGACAGGAAGACTATGAGATAGGTCTTGAATATGGGCTGGATGTCTACGCGCCGGTGGATGATGACGGCAGGTTTACTCCCGATGTGGATTTTTTTGCCGGCCAGTTTGTATTTGACGCGAACGACGCGGTGAATGAAAAGTTGAGAGAAGTGGGAGCCCTTCTCGGAACCATGGATATAGAGCACCAGTATCCACACTGCTGGAGGTGCAAGAATCCCATTATCTTCAGATCAACAGAGCAGTGGTTTATTTCAATGGAGAAAAATGGTCTGCGCAAAAAGGCGCTTGCGGCCATAGACAGTGTCAACTGGTTTCCTTCATGGGGACGCGATCGTATTTACGGCATGATTGAAAACCGGCCTGACTGGTGCATATCGCGGCAGCGCTCGTGGGGAGTACCCATTACGGTATTTTACTGCAAAGATTGCGGTGAATATCTGACCATGAAAAAGGTTCTGGATCATGTTGTCGCCCTTGTCAGGGAGCATGGAGCCGATATATGGTTCGAGAGAGACGCGGCCGACCTCCTTCCCGATGACGTGGCGTGCCCGAGTTGCGGTGGGACAAATTTCAAGAAAGAGACCAATATCCTTGACGTCTGGTTTGATTCCGGGGTGAGCCACGCGGCGGTGCTTGAAAAGAGAGATAACCTCCAATCGCCCTGTGACATGTATCTCGAGGGAAGTGACCAGCACAGAGGGTGGTTCCATTCCACCCTCCTGGAATCGGTCGGAACCCGGGGCAGAGCGCCCTACAAGAATGTGCTTACCCACGGCTTTGTGGTTGATGGAGATGGCAAGAAGATGTCCAAGTCGCTGGGCAACTTTATAGATCCCCAGAAAATGGTTGATCAATATGGGGCTGAGATACTGCGTCTGTGGGTTGCCGCCGAGGACTACACCGTTGACATCAGGATATCCGAAGAGATACTGAAGCGTCTCGTCGAGGCATACAGAAGAATTCGCAATACGAGCAGATATATACTGGGCAACCTGTATGATTTTGATTGCGTGAAGGATATGGTTTCCGTGGAAGATATGGAGGAGATAGACAGGTGGGCTCTCCACCGCCTTCAGGAAATCATCCGGCGGGTGCGCAACGCATATGAGAGCTATCAGTTCCATGCTGTTTACTACACCCTGTACAATTTCTGCAGTGTCGATCTCAGCGCCCTCTATCTCGATGTCCTGAAAGACAGGCTTTATACCTCAAAAGCCGGGGCAAAAGAAAGACGATCCGCCCAGAGCGCGATGTATATAATCCTTAACGCCATGACAAGGCTCCTTGCGCCGGTGCTTGTCTTCACCTCTGAGGAAATATGGTCGAGTATGCCGGATTATAACGGCAAAGAGGAAAGCATTCATATGACGCAGTTCCCGGAGGTCGAATCTCAATATTTTGATGAAGAGCTCGGCAAAAAGTGGGAGACTCTTATCGCCGCCAAGGGAGAAATGTCAAAGGCCATAGAGATAGCCCGGCAGAAAAAGGTGGTGGGCCACTCCCTTGACAGTTGTGTGAATGTTCATGCCCCGGAGAAACTGCAGGCATTTCTCGGTGAATATCTCGACACAATGAAATCTCTTCTTATCGTGTCCCAGGTGAATCTTGTTCCGGCGGACCAGGTTTCCGATCCTTACGAGAGTACAGAATTTGAAGGGCTCAAGATAGAAGTTTCCAAGGCCCGCGGAATGAAGTGTGACCGGTGCTGGAATTACAGCGAGACGGTCGGTGAGAATGCCGATCATCCGACTATATGCGCAAGGTGCGTGAAGAATCTGTAAGGAGGACAGGTTTTGAGTAAAAAACATGGTATCTTCTTAATCACACTGCTGCTCGTTGTGGGCCTGGATCAGATCTCCAAGATGTATGTGAGTTCCGTGATGTCTCTTTATGCCTCGTATCCGGTGATCGACGGCTTTTTCAACATCACTTACATACGAAATCCGGGAGCCGCCTTTGGTTTCCTTGCGAACGCTGCCCCCGTGTTTCGGTCGCTGTTTCTGATAGTCATGTCGGCAGCGGCTATCGTGATGATCCTGTGGTTTCTTGCGAAAAATAAGTCGGCCGGGAGGCTCCTTACATTTGCCCTTGCGCTGATACTCGGTGGAGCCGTGGGGAATTTACTGGACAGGATACGATTCGGAAGTGTTGTAGACTTCCTTGACTTTTACATAGCGTCCTGGCACTGGCCCGCCTTCAATGTAGCTGATTCGGCCATATCGGTCGGGGCAGTGTTGCTTATTTTGGAGATGTTCAGAAGAAAAAGGTCCGAGTCACCTCGGCAGTAGGACAACCACCTTCAGATATTTTCTCCCCCATTCAAGGGCATCATCACGGTCGGAAAAGAATACGTCTATGTGATTTCCCTTTATTGCGCTTCCGGTATCATGCACCTCGCCCCAGCCATAACCCGGCACATACATCTTGGTGCCGAAGGGATACAACCTGGTATCTGCCGCGATGGTCCCATGTTTTGCCTCTGTTCCATCGCCGGTAATACCAACCTTTTTGCGCTTGCCTTTGAGTGGTCCATACGCGTAAACCGGAGGGCCAATGCACCAGTATTTCCTCTCCCACCCGCATGATTCCGGGCCCGCATCGTAGGCAGTTACAAGCATCTTGCGAACCACTCTCTTGTGTTCTTTGCCTTTTGGGAAGAAGCAGCATCCCTGGATGAAAAAACATATTAGAAGAGGGGTGAGATAAAGACAGATTCTTCTCTGCAATTTGGTCATTTCGAATACCCTTTGCCGGACCTTCAGCTTCTTTTTGAATCCTCGAACCCCTTGAGCCTTTACCCCATCAGACCCGGAAGTAAAAGGGGAATCTGAGGGAATGCGATGAGGAGAAGCGTGCCTGCTATCAACGCTGCCAGAAAAGGGAGCACTCCCTTGAAGATAACATCAAGGGGTACGTCTCGGGCAACACCGCTAACCACATAGACATTTATCCCTACAGGTGGAGTGATTACGCCGATCTGTGTTACCAGTACTATTATTACACCAAACCATATCGGATCATAGCCCAGCAACAGCACAACCGGGTAAAAAATGGGTATCGTCAGCATGATAAGGGCCAGAGAATCTATGATGCATCCCCCAATCAGATACACCATGATAATAATCAGCATGACGGCATACCGTGGCAATTGTATTTCCGATACTCCTCTCGCGATGTCGAAGGGAATTCTGCTTACCGCGAGAAAATGCCCAAATATAGTGGCCCCTGCGACGATTACGAGGATCATGCAGGATATCCTTGTCGTTTCAGCAAGAGATGCGATAAATCCTTTCATGGTGAGATTACGGCCTGCAAGCCCCAGAAGAAGTGTACCGAAAGCACCTATTGCTCCGGCCTCCGTGGGAGTGAAAAACCCCCAGAATAAACCACCCATTATCAGTACAAACAGGAGCAGGGTTTCAATAAGTCCTGAAAGCGATGCCAGCTTTTCTCTGAGAGGGACTTTTGGCCCTTTCGGTCCCAGTTCCGGCCGCATACGTGTCCATATGACAATGGCAAGAATGAAAAGGAGTACAAGAATAAGACCGGGCAACAGACCTGCCATAAAGAGTCTGCCTATGGATTGCTCTGTAAGTATCCCATAGACAATAAATATGACACTCGGGGGGATCAGAATGCCCAGGCTTCCGCCTGCGGCGACTACTCCGGTGGCAAGCTCCGGTTTATAGTTGTATCTTTTCATTTCCGGGAGTGTTGCCGCACCCATGGTTGCAGCTGTCGCATTTGTGGAACCACAAATGGCGGCAAAAGCCGCGCATGCCCCTACAGTTGCAATGGCAAGCCCCCCGGGCCAATGACCGATAAATTTATAGGCCGCGTTAAAGAGTCTCTTGCTTATTCCGGAATGATACGCAAGCTGCCCCATCAGCACAAAAAGGGGTATTACGGTAAGACTGTAAGATCCAAAAACGGAAAAGAGATCTTTCGCGATCATGTTCATGGACGCGTCGAAAGAAACAATATAACCAAAGCCTAAAAAACCCACCCCCGCCATGACGAACCCGACGGGTATCCTCAGGAATATCAGTATAAAAAGAGCGGCAATACCGATAAGGCCGGTTAAAGTTGGGCTCACGTTATGATCCTCTTCAATGATGTGTAGAAATCCGTCGCAAGAACGAGACCTGTAAGAAAACAGCCGATCGCTATACTGAGAACGAAGGGATATACGGGTATCTCAACGGTAAGGGAAACTTCACTGGTATGTATCAGGTCCAGGGCATATAAGGTGCTTTGCCACGCTATTATGCCGAACAGTAAAGCACTGAAAAATTCGCTGGCTGCGGCAACAATACATTGAGTCTTCTTCGGCATCATGTTGGTCAAAAACTCCACCATGATATGTCCTTTTTTCGCCGTGGTATAAGCCAGGGCAAAGGAAACACCGACCGTTCCCATAAGACCCACAATTTCATACGTTCCGGGAATGGGATGACGGAAAAGACGCAACACCACATCGGCGCACGTGAGCGCCATCATGATCAGGATGGCGCCCGCCGCAAGCCAGTTGAATGCGTTACTGAGATTGTCGAGTTGTTTTTTCAACCTTAACATATGCTTTCAAGTTTCGAGTTTCGGGGTTCGGAGTTTAATCTCCGATCTCCGTTCCCCGATTTCCGATCCTTTACTTGCTGTATTTGGTGATGAGTTCTTTTACCTGCGCCACGGCTTTCTTCCCCGGCAATCCTTTTTCTTCGGTGGCGCTTATGTAATCTTCAACCACCGGGTTTACCGCCTCCGCCCATCTCTTGTTTTCCTCTTCTGAGAGGGCAATGATCTCGTTGCCCTGGCTTAAGGTGTATGCGCGCCCTTCATCATCACCTCTGTCCCAGGCTTCTCCATGCACTCCAACCCACTCCTCGCTCACCTCTTCAAATATTTTTTTGAGATCTTTCGGCAGAGCGTCCCACTTTTCAGGATTCATCACTGCGAACATGGCAGTGGTATAACCGACACCTGTGCATTCAGTTGTGTAGTCGACAACCTCCGCCTGTCTCCATCCCTTGAGAGTCTCTATAGGTGTAAAGGTACCTTCAACTACACCCTTTTGCAGGGCCTCGTACGTGTCGCCCTGCGGCATCGCGACAGCCGCTCCGCCGAGTGTCTTCACAATCTGGGCACTGAGCCCCGTCGATCGTATCTTCATTCCCTTTATATCTTCCAGTGTTCTGACCGGTTTCTTTGTGTGCAGCAATCCCGGACCATGCCCATGTATATAGAGAACCTTTACGTCATTCAATTCGCTTGGTGACATCTTTTTATAGAATTCGGTCGCCACGCGGGTTGCCACGCTGCCGTCAGGATATCCATGAGGAAGGTCAACCGCTGCCATTATCGGAAAGCGGCCCCGCGTGTAAGCGAAACAGGACATTCCTATATCCGATATCCCTTTTACAACACCGTCGTAACACTGATTTGCCTTCGTCAGGGTTCCTCCCGGAAAGATGGTGATTTTTATTCTTCCGTCGGATCGCTTCTCTATCTCCTCGGCCCATGATACGGCAGCCTTGCACTGGCTGTGGGTGGGCGGAAAGAATATACTGTATGTAAGTTCTGTTGTTTTTTCTTTTTTTTGGCAACCTGTTGTCACTAATAATGCCGCCATTCCTATCATCAAAAATATCAGAAGACTCTTCTTCATGGTAACCCCCTTTTAAATAATAACCGTCCTCATACACTGCTCACCGTATGAGGACAAACACTGTCTGGTTTAAATTGTTAAGATATTACGGAAAAATACGAATCTTGATGGCCTGCTTTCCCCCCATGTCATGGGCAAGAAGCAGGCATTAATAGATGTAGTTCTCGTGAAAGAACATGGTTGGCAGGAAATTTGGAGTTTTATTCTTCATTATGTTCGCCCGGTACAAAAACCTCATTTTTTGATGAAACCGCAGACTAATTGATTTTATCCGGTCTGTCAAATGTTATTTACGCCCCAGCCGGGAAGAGAGAGGCTCAGGACAACCCGGCTCACAGCACCACAGCAAAACCGGGCTCCTGCCCCAACACAAGATGCCTGCCCTCAGCATTAACACCTTCGACTTTGAGTGATTACTCAGGTCAAACATTTCGTACCGGGCAGTTTTGCTGACTTAGACAATTATATTATTTCTTCTTCGTGTCCTTTGCTTTTCCAGCTTCAGTTTTATCCGCGAACTTTGTTTTATCGAGCTCCGCCTTGTATTTTTCCGCCTCAGCCTTTGCCTTTTGCAGCTCTTCCTTGGCAGCATCCAGATCTCCGGAACTCGCCCTATCCTCATCCTTCGATTCCAACTGGTCCTTCATCTCGTCGTAACCGACATATATGGCAAGTGCCCCACCCAGCAAAAGAAAAATCGGGATTCCACCCGCAAGCAACTCAAAAAACTCTTCCCACCAAATTGCCAGGCCGAAAAGTCCCAGGACCGCCGCTATTGCACCACCTATCAATACCTTCATAACTCTACAACCTCCCTCAATAAAGTTAGCTGATTCTCATGTTATTCTGCTAACATAAAAATGAATCCCAGGCAAGTTCAAAATGGAGAAAAAGAGCTTGCCTAAAATGAAGTATTGAATTAGATTGTGAAATTCTAGATTGAATAGGTAGCGTGAAATTGATTCCTGATTTCGTCAAGAATCGGGGAAAGGATGCAGTGGTGGAACTTGATTTTGAGAAGGGGAACGGGCTCGTTCCTGCTGTGGCTCAGGACTATGAAACAAACGATGTCCTGATGCTGGCCTATATGAACAAAGAAGCATGGCTGAAGACACTTGAAACAGGCAGGGCAACTTACTGGAGCAGATCAAGAAGTACTCTTTGGGTCAAGGGTGAGACATCAGGCAATGTTCAAATTGTCAAGGAAATTCTTGTTGACTGCGATCTTGACACAGTCATTCTGAAGGTAGATCAAATGGGTGGAGCTGCATGTCATAAAGGCTACAAATCCTGTTTTTACAGAAGAGTGTCAGATGGAGAAATGCACATAATTGGTGAGAGAATTTTCGATCCGGAGAAGGTTTATAAAAAATGAAAAAATTGAAACTGGGGATACCAAAAGGGAGTCTTGAATCCAACACGATTGAGCTTTTCAAAAGGGCCGGATGGTCCATAACCTATGATTCAAGAAGCTATTTCCCCGATATTGATGATGAAGACATTTCCTGCGCCCTTGTAAGAGCTCAGGAGATGTCCCGGTATATAGACGATGGGACCCTCGATCTTGGCCTTACCGGAAAAGACTGGATCCTGGAAAACGAGTCTGATGTTGTTGTGGTTCAGGATCTCGTTTATTCAAAAGCATCCGCACGACAGGCCCGGTGGGTGCTTGTTGTAAGAGATGATTCTCCGATAAAGACTCTGGAAGACATTTCCGGAAAAAGAATATCCACAGAACTGGTTAATGTTACTCGTAATTATCTTAAGGAGAACGGCATAGATGCTCATCTGGAATTTTCCTGGGGCGCCACAGAGGCCAAGGTGGTCGAGGGCCTTGTTGACGCTATAGTAGAGGTTACGGAAACAGGAAGCACTCTGAAGGCCAACAAATTAAGAATCGTTCATGAGTTTATGAAGACAAACACCCAGCTGATCGCCAACAGAAAGGCATGGGATGATCCATGGAAGAGGAAAAAGATCGAGCAGATAAGCATTCTCCTCGGAGGATCGCTTATGGCCATGGGCAAGGTCGGACTTAAGATGAATGTTGCCAGGGAAAATCTTGGAGGAGTCGTCCTGTTGCTCCCATCTCTCAAGGCGCCCACCACTTCAGGACTGTCTGACGAAAACTGGTTCGCTGTCGAAGCAGTTGTAGATCGAAGTATCGTAAGAGAACTGATACCTCTTCTCCGGGAAGCCGGGGCTGAAGGCATAATAGAATATCCTCTTAATAAGGTATTGTAAAAGGAGGCCTGACATTATGGCAAGGAAGAAAAAAGTAGTCAGAAAAACCACAGAGACCGATATATCTGTTGAGATAAATCTCGATGGAGCGGGAACAGGCAATATATCCACTACGATACCATTTTTTGATCATATGCTCGACCTGTTTGCGAAGCACGGATTTATTGATCTGGAAGTGAAATGCAGTGGAGACACGGATGTAGATTATCATCACCTCGTGGAAGATACAGGGATATGTCTCGGAGAAGCGGTTAAGGAGGCGCTCGGAGACAAAAACGGGGTAAGTCGCTACGGCAGCTCCTTTGTGCCCATGGACGAAACCCTGTGTCATGTCTGCATTGATATTTCAGGAAGACCTTCCCTGGTATTCCGGGCCGATTTCGGCGGCGGGAAGATAAGGGATTTTGACCCCCTCCTCCTTGAGGAGTTTTTTAAGTCTTTTTCGGATCACGGGGGAATAACCTTGCACGTAAATGTCATATATGGTAAGAATCCTCACCACATAGCGGAAGCAGTCTTCAAAGCATTTGCCCGTGCCCTTAGAGATGCAGTTTGTATGGATGGCAGGATCAATGGTGTGCTGTCAACGAAGGGAAGTATTTAGCACCCCTCTATCTTAGGGGAATGAAAGGAGACATTGATTATGGAAAGACACCTTCCTTTTTATTTTTTTCGGATTCTTCTCTGTGGGGCAATATCCATAGCGTTGCTTACCGGATGTGTCTCTGCAAAAACCGGGGGATCAAAGATCCCTCACAAAAAAGCGATCTCCAGTTTAAATAAGATTGCTGTTTTTCCATTCCAGGCGTTGACTTCCGTTGACCCCGGCATCAGCGTCGCCAGGTGTCCTGTATGTGGAACATCTTTCAGGGCCTGCAACTTTACGGGAACCCCGGAGAAAACTATAGAAGATTTTCTGATAAAAAGGATTGAATCTTCCAAACAATATACCCTGATCCCGTCCGATTATGTGGATGGTGTTTATAAGCGGGTCTCTGCCGACTGGTCCGGAGCCACCCCCCTTGAGGCATTGACAGAGGTCGGAAAAGAGATCGGGGCGGACGGGATTCTCGCAGGATACCTCTTTTACTATAAGGAGAGGGACGGTTTTGATTATTCAGTGGAAAGCCCGGCTTCGGTGGCCTTCTGCGTGCATCTTATCAGGGTGAGCGATGGCGTATCCTTATGGAAAGGCATATTTGACAAGACTCAGAGTTCATTGATGGAAAATCTTTTTGATATCTTACCCTTTGTAAAAGGCGGAGGGAAATGGCTTACAGCTAAAGAGTTGTCACGAGAGGGAGTCAATGAGATCTTAAATAACTTCCCGGGCCTGAAAGGAGATTCATAATTGCTCATAATACCTGCCGTAGACTTGAAGGACGGCAAATGCGTCCGCCTTCTTCAGGGTGATTTTGACATATCCACCGTTTATTCAGATCATCCCGCGGATGTCGCCTCAAAATGGCAGGAAAAGGGGGCAACTCGTATTCATGTAGTTGATCTTGACGGTTCTCGCGATGGATTCCCCGGAAACATGGAGGTTATCAGGGAGCTTGCCGGGGCGGTTGATGTGGAACTGCAGGTAGGTGGCGGGATAAGAAATATGGAGACCGTTGATAATTATATAAATATGGGCATCAATTATGTCATTCTCGGAACAGTTGCCCTGAAGGATAGAAGATTTGTTCTCGATGCGTGCACTAATTATGGAGGACAGGTTATCCTTGCCATTGACGCGCGTGACGGCAATGTAGCGGTTGAGGGATGGACTGAGAGCACCAGTTTGTCTCCCGTTGAGATTGCGTCAAGCTATGAAAAATGCGGATTGGAATCCATCATATATACCGATATCCGGCGGGACGGCATGGAATCGGGTGTAAATATTGAATCCACTAAGCTACTTGCTGAGTCTGTGGATATACCGGTAATTGCCTCCGGCGGCGTTGCGGATATCCATGACATTGAAAGACTGCTTGACGTGGCAAATTCTGGAATAATGGGTGTAATTACAGGAAAGGCCCTCTACACAGGGGCATTAAAGCTGGAAGATGCCATTGCCGGGGCTTCTACGTTCGATTAAAGGGATTGTCGGATGAAGGATTGTATATTCTGCAAGATTGCAATGGGAGAAATACCCGCGAACATTGTTTACGAGTCTGAAGATATTCTGGCATTTGATGACGTCAATCCGGTGGCCCCTGTTCATGTTGTAGCTGTGCCAAGGGCGCATGTGGCAACGCTTATGGATGTATCGGACGGCGTGATGGACGGCATGATTTCAGCGGTCCAGGAGATAGCAAGGATTAAGGGAATTGACAAAACAGGTTTCAGGACAGTCGTCAACTGTAATGAAGATGGCGGCCAGGTCGTCTTTCACCTCCATGTCCATATTATTGGGGGCAGAAAATTGAGCGACGACATGGGGTGACACGCAGGTTCGGCGGGCAGGTCACAGAGGGAAAATGATAACCTGTGTGTGGTCGAAAAACCCCTGACGTAACAGACGAGAACTTACGAAACCCGACAAAAGGTTTTCAGGAAGAAGGGTGTATCTGAAATGGAAGTAATGGACAGGATATCAAGCGAAATGACCAAGGCGGCCAAAGACAAAGACAAGGAGAAGCTGTCTGCGCTTCGCATGGTCAAATCGGCTTTGCATAACAAGGAGATAGATTTAAAGGATCAGTTTGGTGAAAAAGAAATCCTGCAGGTGCTATCCTCTATGATAAAACAGAGAAAGGACTCCGTTGAGCAATTCAGAAATGGCGGAAGACTGGAACTTGCGACAAAAGAGGAGAAGGAAATTGAGGTAATCCAGGGATTCATGCCGGAGCAGATGTCGGAAGCAGAGGTAAAAGCCGAGATTGAGAATGCCATAGATGAAACCGGCGCGACAAGCATAAGGGATATGGGCAATGTTATGAAGTTTCTTATGCCCAGGATAACCGGAAAGGCCGATGGAAAAGCTGCGGGCGAGACGGTTAAAGCGCGATTGTCTTGAGCAGCGCGGATTTTGTTGAGTAATGACCTTTTCGCCCAATCTAAGAGTGCTGTTCAAGAAATAATCGCCCGGAATATCAACTATATGGCCGTGGTTATTTTTTCGCATGCCTTGATTTTGAACAAAACTCCTCATAAATCTACAAAATCACGCTTTTGTCCATACGAGGTAGGAATAAATTGAAGGGATATATACCTCAGGAAAAGGTAGGCGAGATAAAGAGCAGGGTAAATATCGTTGACCTTATTTCCGAGCATGTTACCCTGAAAAAGGCCGGCAGAAATTTTGTCGGTCTCTGTCCTTTTCACAAGGAGAAAACACCTTCATTCAGCGTTAATCCGGAAAAACAGATATTCTACTGCTTTGGTTGCGGAGAAGGCGGGGATGTCATTGCCTTTCTGATGAAAATCAACGACTCGAGTTTTGCCGAATCGGCAAGATATCTCGCCCGCAAAGCAGGCGTAGAGATACCAGTCAGAAAAATGACCGGTGCGGAAAAGGTAGTAGCAAGCGAGAAGGAAAAACTGAACAAGATAAACGCGATGGCAGCAGACTGGTTTTCCGGGCAACTTACTTCTGAAAATGGCCTGATAGCTCGCGATTATCTTGACAAACGAAAGATGGGGCCTACTATAAGTAAAGACTTCCACCTGGGTTATTCCCCAGAGGGATGGAGCCGGCTTGTCAACTATTTTGAAGACAGAAAGGTCCCCCTCGGACTTGTCGAAAAAACCGGCCTCATTATATCAAAAGATAATGGCGGTTTCTATGACCGGTTTCGCGGGAGATTGATTTTCCCGATTGAAGATTTGAGCGGCAGGGTTGTGGCTTTCGGCGGACGGGCTCTCGGTGACAATACACCCAAATACCTCAACTCGCCTGAGTCCCCTGTATATACAAAGGGGCGGGTCCTGTATGGAATGTACAGGACAAAAGACAGTATCCGCGACAAGGATTACGCTATAATTGTGGAGGGATACGTTGACCTTATCTCACTCCGGGATGCCGGGGTTGACAATGTAGTGGCAACGCTTGGCACCGCTCTGACCAGGGAGCAGGTCGAACTGATCAGGCGATTCACGCGGAATGTTGCGGTCATCTTTGACCCCGATGAAGCGGGAAGACTTGCCGTAGAGCGCAGCCTGAAACTTTTCCTCGAGGAGAATATGCATGCCAGGGTGGTTGTTCTCCCCGAAGGATATGACCCCGATGACTATGTCAAGAAATTCGGCCCGGAGTGCCTTGAGGATACTATAGCCCATTCCCCGATGATGGTGGACTACTATATACAAAAAATGGTCGGGAGCAGTGATACACTTGAAGACAACCTGGATATCAGCAGGGATTCAGTGTCCTTCATAAGCACTATAAGTGACCGGGTTGAACAAAACCTGTTCATCAAAAGGGTGTCTGAAAAACTTGGCATCGACCAGAAACTTTTGAAGGACAGAGTAAGAAAGGCATCCGCTAACCGCAAAGCCCCATCCAGTACCGCGCCTCCTGAAAGGAGTGCCGGTGAAGTTGACATGGTCGAATTGAATCTCATCTATATGATGATGGAATATCCCGAAAAAATCCCCGTGGTAGTCCGTGATGACATATTGGATTGTTTCGCTTCAGAAACATTGAGGGAACTGGGGAACACAATAATCGGGGGAGTGGATGACATCAGCGGTCTCGCAGGCAATCTGGAAGATGGCCCTGTGAAGGAAAGACTCTTGAAATTGATGATGGAGCGCCCCATCTTCGATGAAAAGGTAGCAGACAGGGTTTTTGATGATAATGTCAGACAAATACGAAACAAATGGTACAAAGGCCGTCGCAAGATACTGAAGCGGGAGATGATCAGGGCACGGGACACAGACGACAGAGATTTGAGTGACAGCCTCCTGCGAGAGAGAGACCGATTGTTAAAGGAAGAGAGGGGACTATTCAATAATGAAAAGAACAATCAAGTCGGATGAGGTAAACAAACTTATTGCGCTGGGCAAAGAAAATGGATTTCTTACTTATGATGACATAAATAATACACTGCCATCCGAGATTATATTCTCAGAACAGATAGACGATATTCTGATCTTCCTGCACGAAAACAATATCAAAATAGTCGATGTCGATAAGAATGGAAAGATTATCGATACTCCCGACAGTGAGACCGGCGAGGGACCGGAAAAGGCTAAAGATGAAATACCACCTCTACCCATGTCTGCGCTGGGAAAGACCGGAGATCCCGTAAAACTGTATCTGAGAGAAATGGGTCTGGAATCTTTGCTTAGTCGCGAGCAAGAAGTAGAGATAGCAAAGATGATTGAAAAGGGAGAGAAAAGGATCATGGAAGCCATTTTTGGTCTCCCGATCTTTATAAAGAAAGTTGTGGATATAGGGGACAAGCTTAGAAATGACGAGATAAAGGTAAAAACAGTAGTAGATAACCTTGAAGATGAAAACGGGTTTACTGAAGAGGATGTATATCGGGAAAGCGTAGGGAAACTAACCGCCAGGGTGGGGCAGCTGGATGCACGCAATTCCATGCTGAAGTCAGAGTTAAGAAAAAACGGGTTGGATGATTCTGAAAAAGAAAAGATACATCAGGAACTTGAAAGGAATCTCAGTAAGATCATAAACCTATGTAAAGAGATAAATTTCAATAAGAAACATATAAATGCCATGGTTCAGGAACTTAAGACCGCCATAGCAGAACTTAACAAAGGTGAAAAACAAATTACAACATGTACTAAACAGGCAGAAATGTCACTCAACACTCTGGATAATATTTTTTCCCGAATGAGAAATGGCGAAGAGAATCAGGCCTCCAAAGAGTACGGTATCCCCGTCGAAAAATTGATTGATTACGAAAGAATAATCAGACAGGCGCGCAACAATCGTAAGAGGATAACAGGAAAAATCGGAACTTCCAAGGAAGCCCTGAAACCGGTGTTCACTTCAATAAAAGAAGGGGAGATGGAAGCAGACCTTGCAAAAAGAAAATTGATAAAGGCGAATCTCAGATTGGTCGTCAGTATTGCCAAAAAATACACAAACAGAGGATTACAATTCCTCGACCTTATTCAGGAAGGAAATATAGGGTTGATGAAGGCTGTCGAAAAGTTTGAATACCAGAGAGGATATAAATTTTCCACCTACGCAACATGGTGGATACGACAGGCCATCACGAGGGCCATAGCGGATCAGGCCCGGACGATAAGAATCCCTGTTCATATGATTGAAACCATCAACAAACTTATCAGGACTTCGCGATATCTGGTTCAGGAACTCGGCAAAGAACCCACCCCGGCTGAGGTTGCGGAGAAAATGGAATTTCCACTCGATAAAGTGCGAAGGGTGTTGAAGATTGCCAAGGAGCCGATATCTCTCGAGACCCCGATAGGCGAGGAAGAAGACAGCTCTCTCGGGGATTTTATAGAGGACAAAAAGATCATGTCCCCCTCCGAAGCCACCATGAGCATGGATCTCGCGCAGCAGACCAGAAAGATACTGTCCACCCTGACATCGAGAGAAGAAAAGGTCTTGAGGATGCGTTTCGGGATCAGCGAAAAGTCTGATCCGGGAGCGAACATCCAGGAAGATGGGGGGGAAATGAGTGATAAGCTAAGGCGAGCCCGCCAGATTGAAGATAACGTGTTAAAGAAGATACGCGGGACATCGCGGAGGAGGGAAATAAAGGGAGGAATCAAGTAGAAGCCCATGCTTCAAGTGAAAATATCAAGAGATACCGCATCCTCTTTTTTGCGTTAACCGGTTTAGTCGCAGATTGCAACTGCTTCGATCTCTAACGGGGCATCTTTTGGCAGACAATTTACCTCAACGCAAGCCCTGGCCGGACAGGACTCTCCAAAATACTCCGCGTATATATCGTTAAGCTGCGCAAAGCATTTCATGTCTGTCAGGAAAATCATGACCTTTACAACACGGTCAAGCCCTGATCCGCCTGCCTCCAGTATCTCTTTGAGATTGTTCAACACCACGCGTGCCTGTAGTTCAAATGGCCCATCCACAGATTCTCCGGTTTCCGAGTCAATTGGAATCTGCCCGGATATGTACAGCCAGCCATTGGCTTTGACTGCCTGTGAATATGGACCCACCGGGCGGGGCGCCTTGCTGGTATTGATAATATTAGTACCCATGGGATCCTTATCTCCTTTCAGTGCGCCACTTGACAACAAGATCGAGATGATGTCAACAAAATAGTTTGTATAAGCTCGATGTATAGAGATCCAGGAGAAACGGTTTTCCAAAAATCTCAAATGGTTTACTTTGAATTTTAATGAAAAATGCACTCACTGTCACAGAACTGACCGGGGCCATAAAACACTTTCTGGAATCCGGTTTTGATACTGTATGGGTCACGGGCGAAATTTCCAATCTTCGCCGTCCAGCCTCAGGTCATGTATATTCCACCCTCAAGGATGAGGGCAGCCAGATAAGAGTGGTTGCTTTCAAAAGCACGGCGGGCAGGATAGGCTTTGATCTTGAAGACGGGATGAAGATAGTTTGCAGAGGAAGACTGAATGTCTACCCCGCAAGAGGCGAGTACCAGCTCATCATTGATGCCGCTGAACCGAAGGGTCTTGGAGCCCTTCAGATGGCCTTTGAGCAGCTCAAGGAACGCCTGGATGAGGAAGGCCTGTTCGATCCTTCTCACAAAAAGGATATCCCCTTCCTTCCGGGGAAAATCGGCATAGTCACCTCCCCTTCAGGCGCGGCCATCAGAGACATATTGAATATCACAGGAAGGCGATTTTCATCCGTTGATATCCTCATTGCCCCTGCAGCCGTCCAGGGAACAGAGGCACCTATGGAGATATGCGATGCCATAGCGGATCTGAACTCAATTGGTGTGGATGTAATTATAGTTACCAGAGGAGGGGGATCGCTTGAGGATCTGTTCTGTTTCAACGATGAAAGGGTCGCGCGGGCAATCTACTCCTCGGATACCCCGGTCATATCGGCTGTCGGCCATGAGATTGACTTCACCATTGCCGATTTTGTGGCCGATCTCAGAGCGCCAACCCCCTCTGCCGCCGCTGAGCTGGTCGTGCCGGACAGGAGGGACTTGATCGAGATAAGCCGAAGATTGAAATCACGATTGATAAATGCCCGTGATGTGTTTCTGCGTGGGCTGGAAAACAGACTGGGTTTTGTAGTAAAAAGTCTGCGTGACCCAAGGGGACGAATCTCAGACCTGCGCATTGGCCTGGATGACCACTATCTTAGGCTGTCGGGAGGGATGCGGCGCATCCTTGAAATGCGAGCGAACAACCTTTCACCAGCAAGCAGGATGCTAATGCGCCTGACTCCCGGCACAATAATTTGCGATTTACGTCGCAGAGTTGAAGGTACCACAAACGACCTGAACGCGCGAACCCGGTTATACATGGACAATCTCAAAGGTATGCTTCACAGAGATATATCCATATTAGATAACCTGAGTCCCCTGTCAGTGTTGAAGCGAGGCTTTGGTATCGTAAGATTACCTGACAGAACCATCGTCAGAGATGTGGCTGTGCTCGCGGTGGACGATAGCGTCGATGTGAAGGTTTCATCGGGAAGTTTCAAGGCACGTGTAACCACTATTTTACAGGAGCAAAAAAATGGCAGAGAAAAAATTTGAAAAAGCCCTGGAAAAACTGGAAGAAATTGTAAAGAAGATGGAAGAAGGAAATATGTCCCTCGATGAATCATTAAAAGCATTCGAGGAGGGAATCAAACTCTCCCATTTTTGCACGGACAAACTGGATGAAGCTGATAGAAAAGTCAACCTTCTTCTCAGAGAGAAAGGCAAACTTAATGTCAGCGCATTTGACGAGAATGATGATGGGAAGCCGGAAAATGTTGCTTGAAGAATATCTTGAGAAAAAAAAGGCGATCGTTGACAGATTCCTTGAGAAATACCTGCCGAAAATGGCTGGATACTCTCCTGAAATCATCCAATCCATGAGATACACTCTTTTTGCCGGCGGAAAGAGACTAAGGCCCGTATTGTGCATGGCTTCCGCCGAAGCGGTCGGAGGCAGCGCACAAACAGTCCTGCCAGTTGCGTGCTCCATCGAGATGATCCACACCTATTCCCTGATACATGATGATCTGCCATCGATGGACAATGATGACTACAGGAGAGGAAAACCTTCGAACCATAAGGTGTTCGGTGAAGGCGTGGCAGTCCTCGCGGGAGATGCCCTTCTCACAGAGGCCTTTTGTCTTCTGTCCGGAAAAATCCCGGGGGTATCACATGAAAAGGCCCTGTCAATAATTCACGCGATCTCGACAGCTACGGGATTCCGGGGCATGATTGGCGGGCAGGTCGCTGATCTCAGGGCGGAGGGCAAGGAAGTGGAGATGGAACAAGTGAATTACATCCACACCCATAAAACAGAGGCGCTGATAACCGTCTCTATTCGTTCCGGCGCAATAGCAGCTGGCGCCGACGAAGAAGATTTGAAAGCTCTCTCGGAATATGGAAGAAAGACGGGACTGGCCTTTCAGATAGCCGACGATATACTTGACATTGAAAGCAGCAGAGACATCCTGGGAAAAAACACTGGCAGTGATAAGGGAAGCAAAAAAGCGACCTACCCTGCACTGATCGGCCTTGAGGAATCCAAAGAAAGAATGCGGAGACTTGTGGAGAAAGCGCTGTCGGACATAAGTCGTTTTGATGAAAAGGCCAAACCCCTGAGAATGATAGCGAGATTTATTGCCGAACGAAAGTCATAGCCCCCGGGTGATGGATGTCCCCGGAACTTCCCCTATTTTTCCTTTTCAGAAGTTTCAGTCTCATCTGGATTATCTGGGTCAACCGGGTCAACATGGTCTATAGTGGACCCCAAAAATATGGCATCAGTTTAGATGAAATATCTGTTAAAATCAACCTTTGCAAAATTCCGGAATCCTTTGGGATTCCAAAAACTTCCTTGGTGTGTAGCGTAGCGGAACACCAGTCAGGCGCAGTGATTAGCTGTCGGCCGCAAGAACCATGTCATATGGTGTTGATATTATCATATAGTGCCTCCAGGCCGGGCGGGCATTTTATCGCCCGGTCATATGAAACGCTATGTTGGCATCTCAATTTATTTGGTGAATCTATCAAGTAAAATATCTTCGACATTTCGTCTCGAATCGATAACTGTTAAAACAAAAACGGTCGTATCTGATATTCTGTAAATAACTCGCCAAGGGGCGACAATGAATTCTCGGTAAGTGTGTATCCCTTGTTCTTTTAATTCAGGTACTATTCGACCACGATCCGGCATGGTATAGAGCGCTGATACCTTTTGTTTGATTTTTTGAAGGATTCGTGAAGCATTGCCTGGACTATCAATGGTGATATAATCAATGATTTGTTTTAAATCATGTTGCGCTATTTCTGCCCATGCAACTTGATATTTCTTGTTCATTTATGATTTGCCTTCAATCCATTCTCAATATCATTAAAAACATCTTCCTGTGATTTAACTCGTCCCTCTCTGACATCAGCTTCACCTTCAGAGATAAGCTTTAAGATACCGATAGCGTTGCGCATATTTTCATAGCTTCTAGGATCTTGTAATATTGCCCTGGGCTCACCGTTTTGGGTTATTATAACGGGTCGATGAGTTTCATTAATTTGATTAAGCAAGTCGGCCGCGCGTGACTTTAAATAAGTTACCGGCTTGATATCATTTGTAATATTCATTTTAATTTTCCTCCAGTCCGTAAATGGTACCATAATCGGACCGAATGTCAAGCTTTGAAACCAGCTTTGAAACCAACATTTAGTTCACCGGCGAGCTTCAGCGAGTCCGGTGGAACGTTTGG
Organism: uncultured Syntrophaceae bacterium; assembly: GCA_964540715.1. Classification (GTDB taxonomy): domain Bacteria; phylum Desulfobacterota; class Syntrophia; order Syntrophales; family UBA2210; genus UBA2210. The sequence goes on from CAZINZ010000011.1 coordinate 51,972, forward strand.
TTGTGCAATTTTTTGTTCATTCAAGAGTATTAAGCCATCTTTAATCCGAAACCTATATATCTTTTTGAAAATTCAATATTCTGTGGTATTACGATTGTATATCGAAATGAGTGATGTTCCACCGACTGAAGGAGGTAAACCATGCGGATCCTGATATCCTATTTTTCACGTACAGGCTGTACCGAAAAGATGGCCATTGCCATCGCGGATGAATTTCGTGAAAGAGGTCACGAAATAGAATTTGAGATAATCAAGCCCGCTCTTTTCTCCTCACGGTTTTCAGAAATGGCAAAGGACTGGCCGCGTTATCCGTCGATTGGATGTACACTGCTAAGCAGGTGGTGGAGGGAACACCACATAAGGACATACCATCAGGTAGAGGAAAATATTCAGCCTTTGCAATTTCCCGATGTATCGGAATTTGATCGTATCTGCGTCGGGGGACCAAAGTGGGCACAGATATCATATCCTGTGGCAAGATATTTACGGACGGTGAGCGGCATTCGGGAAAAGAAGGTGGGATCCTTTGCAACATTCGGCGGCGCTCCGTTGAGGGCTTTTGAGATAGCGCTCATAGAAAAGCCGATGGAACGTTTAGTGAAATGCCTCGGAGCAGAGACAGTCGCACACGTCTACCTATCAAGCGCCTACCATGAATTAGGTCTCATGCCTTTTTTCAGACTGGTAAGCCTGCTCCGGTTCGGCAAGCCGGTTAGCCATTTCACGCTCGGTACCGAATACGCAAAGAGAGGCATCGAGTCTTTTTGTAATAACCTCCTGGCAGAAAAAGGTACTACCTCTTCGTAAAAAAAGCCATGGCATCTCTACCATGGCTTTTTCTCAATTCCCTATGAGAGAATTTTTACAGCATCTCGTAGATACCGGCGGCCCCCATACCACCGCCGATACACATGGAGACGATACCTCGTTTCAGCTTCCGTCTCTTCATCACATACAGCAGCTGAGTGCTCAGCTTCGCACCGGTGCATCCCAGGGGGTGACCAATCGCGATTGCGCCGCCATTCGGGTTGTTATCGCCTGCCCAGTATCTTTCGGTAAGTCACAGTTCTTTGCAGGAGTAGAGAGCCTGAGAAGCAAAGGCCTCGTTGATCTCAAAAAGATCAATATCGTCCGTGTTTAATCCGGCAAGATTGAGTACCTGACCTTTTTGTTTTCCGGGGCAGTACATTTCAAGAACCGTCGCGCTGTTGGCAGCCTGGTGCGTGCCTGGTTGGGCGAACTTGCTGTTATTATTACACCTTGCAAATATAGGCCTGCAAACAATTTTGAAAAATTAAATATCATAGATGTCCCCCGAATTATCCACACGGGAAACTGTTCCGTTCACGTCAGTTGTAAGTACCGTAGGTATGATTTCACTCTTGAACATAAGGTAATCTGCATTCTGAAATCCCGCCTGAAAGAGATATGTTACGTTGCCAATCGGGGCGATGCCGGGGGAAAAATCTATTATTCGATATTCATTCTGTTGTCAACAAATAGAACTGTCCGGTTTTGTAGCAAATGAATTGTCCGCTT
>CAZINZ010000012.1:0-52878 GCA_964540715.1 uncultured Syntrophaceae bacterium
CCGATCAAATTTTAAAAGGCATGGAAACACTTTTTTCTAACCAAGGAGTGGGTCATTTTTCCGTTGCCATTTCCATCTATATTACGAATTGGAAATATTTGAAATAAAATGGTATTACCTGTCGCATTGAAGGTAAAATGTTTTATCAAATCAAGTTCAAAGGATAACAATGAAGGACATAAACTATGCGCTGATGCTGATCAGGGCTAACAAATTTGACGGCGCAAAGGATCTGCTTAAGGAACTTATCCAGAAAGATCCGGGGAATCAGGACATCCTGTACAATCTGGGAATGTGTTATACTGAATTGGATAAACCTGAAAAAGCCGTGGAAACCCTTTCCGAATGCATCAGATATTATCCTCACTACGCAAATGCGCATGTGGCGCTTGGGTTTGCTTATGCAAGGCTTGCTAATGATGAGAAGGCCAAGGATCATTTTCTCAGAGCACTTGAGATAGAACCGTCGAATCCATACGCTCTCAGAAATTTAGGAGGTCTGTACGGCAAGGAAAATGATTACGAAAAGGCCATCCAATGCCTTGAGAAATCATTCTCGATCAACTCGGACGACCAGCAGACAGCATACGGCCTCGGCTACAGCTATCTTCACTCTGGGAAAACCGATCAAGCCGATCAATATTTCAAGGTAGCCATCTCCTTGGATGAATCGACCAAGATCGCTGGCATGGCAAAAGACTTCAGGAGAGAGATTGCTGAAATCACCCTGAAGGAAAAAGGGTTCAGGCCAGACGCTATGTTTTACTGCCTTGCGGCGCTGCAATTCTTCCAGGATAAAACAACCGAACAGGTCAGACAAGTTACCTTCGAAATCGGCGCGAGGGGCAGACAAGGGCTGGACATAAATAACCCCGATAAAAAATATACGCTCGATTCCATGGACGGTTCTTTCTCGGGGGTGCAACTCGTCAGCTACATGTACGTGGGCTTCGAGATGATTGACCCGGAGCAGGACATCGGCTTGGATCTATCTGAGGAATACAAGCAGGCCCTGGGACTATTCAGCAAGGAAAGACCTCATGGATATACAATTCATTGACCCCGTTCCCGACGTTCTTGAAGAAGTTAAAAACGTAACTGGCAAGGGGATCGAATTCATTCAAAAAGAAAACCTGACGTCTTATGCTGCGCTTCAGATGGCCCGAAAAAATATGCCATCTCACCTCATTTATTACAAAAAGAAACATGATGAGATCATCAATCATCTGATTGTCCACGAATGTGGACATCTTTTCAGGATTTTCAAGTGTCCGGAGAATCAAAGACTGATGCCCTACAGTGATCAGCAGATAAAATACAACGCCCTCAAGGCAATAGAAAAAGAGATAATGGCGCTGACCGATAGCCTCTCTGAGGATCAAATAGCCCATATCATCAATCTCTGGTACGATGGGCTAATCCGGCAAGTAACCAATTTGCCGCCTGATATCATGATTGAGAAGTGGATTTATGATCAATTTCCTACCTTGAGGTCTCTTCAGTTGGAATCGCTAAAGAAACAACATTCCGAGTCTGTGGCGGGTCTTACTGAGACGGTTAACAGGACGACACCCAGCACAATCTTGTTCGCCGCTAATGTGATGAATTATGCTTTTTTCAGAATTCTCGGTTTTCATGTCGGCCAGAATTTTATAAAGGAATACAGTGCCACCAGTTATCTCAACAAAGGTAAGGAGCTTGCTTCGATAACCGAAAAGGATTATGAAGACAGCCACGAAGGCGACAATATGATGATCGACAAATGGGCAGCTTTCGTTAATATATCAGACTGGTTTAAATGGCGTGGATTTGAGGATGTCCCTCCGGGGTATGGACATACAGGGTAGATGGTCTGATCAAGATGAAAAACATTTTCTTCCTATACATTCCCCCAAATAATACCGAAGCAATAATTTATACTTTCTATTCTATCAGTGATTGATTATCCTTATATAATATAGATGAAAGTTCGCGAGGAGACCCTATGAAAATTTCCATCCCCCTTAAAGATATCATGATTGCACCCGGCAAACGGTTTGCTCCATCATCTTCCTCTGGAAAGGATGTGATAGCTCGAATTCGAAAGATATATGGCGTAATCTCCAGCGTTATGGACATCAGCATAATCGGGGAAATAGTTCACATAGAATTCCGGGATGCAACGCCCGAGAAACATAGAGAAGCAATGCGGGATTTGCATAAGGGTGTTAAGGAAGCACGGAAGGGTGAAAAGGTAAAGGCACTAAAACTTTTTAAGAAAGTCCTTGCCGTGATACCTGAGAACATGGATGCCCGTCGTAACATGGCAAAATTATATCTGGAACTGAACGACATTGAGAAAGCCAAGAAGATTTTCCAGGAGTGCCTGCAACTCGATCCGACAGATCACTGGGCGGCAATCTCACTTGGAAACATATATGCTCGGAACGAAAACAACTTGGACGTGGCGGCTTTTTATTATGACATGTGCCTGGAGCATCATCCGGACGATGCAATGCTGGCCTGCAATTATGCTACTTTAATGATCGAAAAAGGTGAATTCCAGAAGGCAGAGGTTTTGTTTAAGAAGGCCATCAATGCAGAGAATATACCCAATGCTTATTACGGGTTGGCCCTTCTTTACAAAATTGCTGGTGAGTTTGATGCAAGCAAAAGTGTCCTGGAAACAATGTTCAACAATAAAGCGGACAGTAGAATGGAAAACGCGGCCATATATCAAGAGGCAAGTAACCTTTACAAAGAGGTGTGTTCGGCTCTTGGATCTCAAACAGAGAAGTAGCATTAATGCTGGGAACATGTTTCCTTCCTGAAGTCGGTAAAATCAAGGGTGAAGAAAAAGTAGTCAACTTCTGCATGTAATCACTAAAAAAATAGTCGCTGTCACTATTTTTCTGAATCTTGCAAATAAAATGGCGGAAGTGCATGGGAATCGAACCCAGATACCGAGAAATAATCATTTTTAATAACAATACTTTAAGCTGACAAAAAATACGCCGGGGGACAACTGGGGGACAATATTTATCTAACATTCCCTCTCTGTAGGTCAACATTATAGCTTGACCTCACCAAAACAAAGAGATAGTTTTCTGGATAGCGAAATATTTTGGTTATTGAAGTCTTAACAACCCACTGACCTTAAATGGCATGTTTTTTCTTAGTAGCCGAGATTGTTGTTCTCTTGACATGAATTTACGGAAGCAAAAAAACCTTAAGACATAAAAAGATTTGACCGATAAATAATCTGAACTTGCTGAATTTGTTAATTGGCCATTGGAAAAAAGTGTGAAAGATTACCAAAAGTCTGCTATGAAAATAATAGTCTATTGGCAGACGAGCTGAAAAGGTGATTAATGGAGGTTAATCATGTCAGATTTCCCTAAAGAGTTAACATTCAAATACGAATGTCCTGAAGACCTTCGAGACTTATATGTCAACGGCCTTTATGGTGGAGTTACGCCGAGAAATGAACTATATATTCATTTTTATTCTGAAAGACACCCAATCCCCAAGAAAGCAACGAACAAAATTAATGAAAAAGGAGAAGTGAGCGAAGGATCTGCTCTGGAGTTAGGTGGTGACGTAGTAAGGCTGGTTCAGGCTTCAATTTCTATGGACGTCGAAACTGCGAGTAAATTTAGAGATTGGCTAAACGAACAGATTGATTTTATTAATACAAGAAATAAGGAGGCTACTAAGCGTGAAAAGTGATTTAGATGCCTATGGCCCTGTTGCAGATAGCGGTGCTACTGATTGGTTTTTGGAAAAAAGTTATGGGACAAATCTCCTTACTGGAAAGGAGATGAAAAGATTTGAAAACTGGCAAAGTCTGACAGCCAGAGCTCCCATTTTGGTTTATGACCGCGAAATGGAAAAGCTCAAAAAAGAAGTAAATGAGCTTAGGACAAAACTCGAGGAGCATTTGTTATCTGAGCACAGTCTCATTGATTCCACTGGTTCCAACTGTATAACTGTCAGGAATATTCCTGTGCAACAAGCCGAAGAAGAGATTGAAAAATATTTTTTGGATAATGACGGCAGAGAAATCGATTATGATGAACTAATTGAAGAACTTTGTATTGAGCCACAAATAGTTATTAGCGTTTGCCAAGCACTTGAGGAGTCAGGGAAAATTGGTTGAAAACCGCCATAAAGACGTTTCAAGCACTTTTAGAAAACCAGGTGATGCCATTGAAGGCGATCACATTAGAGTATACTGCCGTAAGCCACCGCAGATTAAAGATAAAATAAGGGGGGCAAAGGGCCACCATTATTATCAAGCTGATGCAAAAATGAATGCTTTAGCTGTGATAATGCGTAAATTCAGAAACCTCCAAAAATAGTGATTTATTCTCTTATAGTAGCTATTCTTTATAACCGTTGTCTGAACTTACTAACTTACTTTCCCCAATAATATATCATAATAGAAAAAGGGAAAAGGGGACGGATTTATTTTGCTCGGTCTCTCTGTTCATGAGATTTCATCCGCCTCGCAATTATCTTTTTGATCTCGATTTTTGATGGGTCACGTCTTCATTCTTGACAAACAACATGGGGAGGGGACTTGATTGCGGATGGTCTTCTGTCAAGAGTTAAGACGTGCCTCCTTGCTTTGCTTTAAAAACTCTTTAATATCAATGTCTGCGTCCTTCAGAGCACCTTTTAAAGTATATCTATCCACTTCCTCATGGTATGGAAAGACTATCTTTCTGCCATCAGGATGTTTCATTTTTATATGATTTTCTTTCCTGTAAATCTCCTTGAATCCCATTCGCCTTAACGCTGCCAATACCTCCAGTCCTGATAATAATGGAAGTTTTATATTGCTACTTCATAAACTTTGTAGTTCTTGTTTTCCACAAGATCTTCGTCTGGTTCTAAATACAACTCTATAGCTTCTCGAATATTCTTTAGAGCTTCTTTTTCTGTTTTCCCCTGACTCCAGCAACTTTTTAAGGATGCACAGCGTGCCACAAAATAACCGTCTTCCCCATTTTCCATTACCACTTTTATTTTCATTTCCAGCACCTCTCGGAGGATCTATTGACAGCCAATCATTTTTTGTAGCTTCTTACAATATTTGAATAAATCCGAAGTCCGTGGCCATGAAGACCCAACCACTCACTTTTGGAATGACTTCATTTATTCCCCACCTCCATTTTTGTCGGTCCGCTCCAGTGCACGATGTCCGGGTCTACTCCCGAACCCGCGGCGCAGGCGGCGAGGGTTTCCATGTATTCCCTGGTCATGAGAGGGCTGTCTTTGAAGGGCCAGTCCATATCAAGGCTTTTGTATTTGCTGCTGCAGAGGTTGTTGAAGGAGCACAGGTCCCATCGGCTTACGGAATTGCCCAGTCTGGATGCTATGAAACGGCCTATCTCCCTTATGTTTTCTTCGTACGCGGTGGCACCCGGGACAATAGGGGTTCGTATCCACAGGTCCGCCGGGTTTTCATGTGTCTCCATGTACTGGCACAGATAGATCAGGTTGTCTAATATCTTTTCATTGGAAACACCGGTAAATTCCCTGTGCCTGTCCGGGTCAATTTCCTTGATATCATACAGCACCATGTCAACATGCGGCAGGAGTGCAATGAGAACATCCTGTGTGCACTGTCCGGAGGTGTCGAGCGCCGTATGGATACCCTCCTTCTTTAGCCTTCTGAAGAGGAGGGTCGCGAAGTCCGCTTGCATGGTCGGTTCACCCCCGGAGAGGGTGATCCCTCCGCCTGACTTTTCAAAGTATACCCTATCCTTTACCGCTTCGGCGACCAGTTCTTCCAGTCCCCATGCCTTCCCAAGCATTTTCATCGCTGCCGATGGACATTCCTCGCTGCATATTCCACAGGACGTGCAGAGGTGTCTGTCGATTATGATCCCTTCGGGCCCGGACGAGAGGGCATTTTCCGGACAGACACTGATACATGTGCCGCAGCCGATGCAGGCTGTTTCTGTCCACTGCAGTTGAGGCATTATCGATATGCTTTCCGGGTTCTGACACCAGGTGCACCTGAGCGGGCAGCCTTTGAAGAATATGGTGGTTCTTATGCCCGGACCGTCCTCGGTGGACAATCTCTGGATTTCCAATATCGTGGCTGCGGAGGATGAGTTATTTTTTGCCATATCTGTTTTAAAGGACTTTCATGTCAGTAACATCCGTGACTTTCACGGGCAATGATCTCATCCTGGAGTTCTCTGCCTATGGTGGTGAAATACGCATTATACCCTGTTATCCTTACCAGCAGTGTACGATAATCTTCCGGATGGTCCTGTGCGTCTTTCAACATATCGGCATCCAGCATGTTTATCTGCAGTGATGTGCCCCCATTTTCCGTGTAGCCGCGCAGAAACGCCTTGAATTTTTCCCTGTGATCCGGGTCGCGCAGAAGTGAGGGGTTAAGGGTAATGGTGTGGCTTGAACCGTTTGGAAGACTGTTTAGATATTCACCCCAGTCTCCATTATCGCTGCTTGTTTTCCCGCCGAGTACCTTTCCCACGGAATTAATGTTGGCAGTGGGCCCGTTTGTATCCGCGCCATTCGACGGGCAGATGGCGTTGGACAGAAACTGTCCTTTCGGTCTTCCGTCCGCGCTTGCCGCCATGACGTAACCGGATCCTATCCAGTAGTTCCAGCTCAACATTCCGGGTCTGAACTGCCTGTTTGTAGAGGATGTCTTGTGCTTCCATGTCTCGTCGGTCCATAGATCCATGACCTTCATCCCCAAATCATCGGCCGTGTTGTCATCCCTTCCGTACTTGGGTGCCCTGTTCTTTGCCTTGGCCTGGAGCATTTCATGCCCTGTCCAGTTATCTCTGAGCGCCAGAACAAGCTCCTCCATGGAGCATTCTTTTTTATCAAAAACAAGATACTTTATGGCAAGCAGAGAATCCACGGTGGTGGCGAAGGTAACGCCCTCCAGGGTAGTAAAATTCAGATCTGCGCCTCCCTCTGTAACATCAAGTCCATTCCTGGCGCACCCTTTCACGAGGCAGGAGAGGTATGGAGTAGGGCAGTATCTGGCCCTGACGGATTCTGTCGCTTCATACAGGTCCACGCATTTGCCTACGATATAGGCAGTCTGTCTGCTGTAGGCCTTCCAGAACTCGTCCCATGACTTGAATGTGGCGGGATCTCCGGTGACGGGACCGTCCTGCCTGATTTTTTCATGTTTGCCTGTGATGGGATCCACTGCGGGAATCAGGTCACTTCCGCCCGTCAGGGCCAGCTCAACCGCCTTCAGGAGATTGAGATTGTTGTCAACCGTCCCGGAACGGTCATTTCCCACCATGGTATTTTCGAGACATCCGACGGACGCGTAATCGTGGACGTTATCTTTATTTATAAGTTCTTCACACCCCGCTCTTTTCGCTTCACGCATCATTCCGGCCATGGACCTTTCGTCGAAGTTAAGCAGGAAGGGAGAACCCTGGCTGGTGGAGATCATGTCGACTGTCTTGTCCAGAAGCTGTTCGGGACTGTTTCTGTGGAGCCTGATGTTGGGTTTAGGCTCCAGTATGGGGCTCATTTCGTCTATGACCTCAAGGATGGCGTAGGTAAGGTCATTGGTCATATCCTGGCCATCTTTCCCCATGCCCGATATGTTGAGCAGCTGGCCGTATCCGGCCGTGATGCCCTGGTTGCTGCCCAGGCGTATCATGGCGTCGTAGGCGTAGTTGGCATGCACCCAGAAACATTTCAGGATTTCCTTTCCGAATTCTCTGTCCATACCGGAAGAGAGGGAGCGTTCCCAGTATGGAAGAAGATACTGATCCATTCTTCCGAAAGATACTCCCGGTCCGGGGTAGTTCTCATCGCTCATGACCAGCATATGGGTCAGCCACAGGGCCTGGATTGCCTCCCAGAAGGTTGTTGCGGGCTCCCATGGAACCCTGTCCAGATTTTCGGCCATACTGTAAAGTTCGGTTTTTCTTTCGGGGGCGTCTTCCTTTTCTGCCATATCCCTGCACAGGGAGGCATATTTTGCCGCCAGTTCACGGGGCATGGTTGCGGCCGTCATCATGGCCCTTATCTGTGCGCCTTTTTTTGTTTTCTGCTCTTTCCGGGTAAGCGCATCAAATGCCGCCTGCAGGTTGGCGTGTATTCCCTTCCACCCGATGCGCAATGCCTTCTCGTATCCGGGTATAATATGTCCGCTCGTGGCCCCGGCGTTTCCGTATCCACTGTTGTAAAACCACTTCAGTTTTGCGCGGGCTCCGTTCCTGCCGTACATGAGCTTGTCCCTCTGAGCGGTCTCTTCCTTTGTCCAGCACTTGGATGCCTGAATGTTGAAGCGGGCCCCTGCGATGAGATCTCCCGGGAGCATTTCCTGCGGCAGATGGTTTACCATTACCTCCTTTATAAACCACGCCTTTCTCTCAGGGAGACTCCACGACCAGAACCCTTCATGCAGTTCGACCGGCTGGGCTGTCTGGATGAATGAAGCCCTGAGTGTATTGAAAAATGCGTAGGTCTCAGGGACTATATAAAATGTTGTTTCATCGTACTGTACGTCCCAGGGCTCTCCCGTCCCCCAAGAGGTAAACTCATTATTCCACGGGCGCTCCAGTCCCATGAAATAATAATTCCTGAGCCATTCGATCCTTGGAGAGAGATTGCCCGGTTCCTTGATCGGGAATTGCGTTTTATGCGCTGCCGATGTGTCCATTGCGACCTCCTTTGTGATCTTTTTTGACGCTATAGCGATTATCCCTGAAAATCAAGCAGAAAATCTTGATGATGCGATCCCATTATCCTCTGTGTACGGGACAAACAATTCTAACAACTTTCTTTTCAAGTACGAACTTATCGGATTGTTTGACCTGGACGATATCGGCATATCGCAGGCATGAAGACAATGCGCCTGTGTGCTGACTGTATGGTGGACGGCTGGATATCTTCTTTATAACACAGGGACGCGGAAGGGCAATATGGAAAAGGGGGATTAAAGATGACAATCTATCTTTAATCCCCCTTTGTAATCGTGCAGGAATGCCTCTTATCTCAGGCAAATGCTGAGAAGGTTGCAATCAATAGCCCTGCAGCAAACACGACCATTCCCAACCCCGCACCTCCACAGGTAGCCAGGATGGGAGTTATTCCTAACAGAAGAAATCCAAACGTGAATCTTGCTTCTCTTGAATCCATAATGTTCTCCTTAATCTTCAATCCTTTTAACGCTTACGGCTGATATGATGAGCCTGTTTCTTGTCAACAGGTGTTTCATTACAATTCCAACCGCCTCAACCCTGTTTCCCACAACTATTCTGTTTGAGGGTGCGGTGAACATGATTACCCGTATACCTTCCGTTTCGTCATTGATATGAAAGTGAGGCCTGTTCAGCCATTTGAAACTTACCTTCTGAACTTCGCCCGATATCCTGACAACATCCCCGATCATGTTCTGGTCTATCTTCCCGATTTTGCAGGTGCGTGCCTTTGTGCTGAACTGCTCGTTTGCCTGCGTGAAACTCCTGCGACTCATCCACGCCAGAGTCATGGGAATGACCAGCAACATAATCAGCCCGGGAACGGCATACAGCAGAAATCGCGAATCTCCCGTCGAGGTATAGTGCAAGGCCACAGCCACCGCACATATAGCGAATGCCACCCAGGCTAATGCTGACATTTTATCGTATTCCTTCTAATCTGTCGGCAGGTCCTTTCTGAACATCAGGAAGTACGCGACCCCGATGAATAGAAAACCGCCGAATATATTCCCTATCGTAACAGGGATAAGATTCCAGAGCCATATGTCAGACCAGCTGATCCCTCCGTTGGCAAGCAGCATGCCGCCCTTTTTTGCCACTACGGCCGGATACCAGTCCATGAGGAACTTTCCAGTAGGAAGAAAGTACATATTGGCCACGCAATGTTCGAAGCCGGACGCTACGAACGCCATGATGGGGAACCAGACTCCGAAGAATTTGCCGATCACGTCGTCTGCCGTAATGGCGAGGAGGATGGCGATGTTAACCAGAAAGTTACAGCCAATGGCCTTCATGAAACAGGACCAAAGACCCGCGGCCCCAACGGCCTTGTATCCCAGGATCTTTCCAGCTGCGATACCGACCGCCGTCATTCCAAAGGCGTTGACTGCCATATTGCCGTCAGCCTGACCGCTTACAAACGGGCCGACCGCCATAAGGTACGCATAAGCAAGCGAACCTACGAGGTTTCCTATGTAGACCCAGACCCAGTTTCTCATTACTGCGGCCCAGGTGATCTTCTTCATCATCGCGGCCATGGGGACGACCATACAGTCACCGGTAAAGAGTTCCATTCCGGTCAGGACAATAGCGATCAAACCTACCGGGAATACGGCGCCGCCGATGAGCTTGGCGATTCCCGGACCCAGATGTGCTGCCACGCCCGTTACGCACATAGTGCAGAGCGCTCCACCGATGGCGATATAGGCGCCTGCCATAAAGCCCCGGAGAAGCAGGTTAAAGATGGAAAGTTTCGCTTTGCCAACTCCCGCATTGCCAACGAGTGCAACCACTTTTGCAGGGGGGTTAAAAGCCATAAAATCAGTACCTCCTTTATATTTTAATAGAATTTAATGTGGCCCCCTTTGGGCCATGTATGTTTTTAATCAGGCCGCTTCCACCTTTACCGCGCAGACCTTGTATTCAGGAATTTTCCCTACAGGATCTAACGCGGGGTTGGTCAGAAGATTCACAGCGGCCTCACTGAAATGGAAATTCATGAAGATTGTACCTTTGGGTGGGGTCTCGACCACGCTGGCCTTTACTTGAAGACTGCCACGCCGCGAAGTGACGGTTATGAAATCTCCGTCTTTGATTCCCAGTTTTTCCGCATCTTTGGGATTGATCTCCGCCAGGCTCTCCGGATATCTCTCAACGAGGCCCTCGCTTCTCCGGGTCATGGTTGCCGTATGGAAGTGATAGAGGACGCGCCCGGTGGTGAGGAAGAACGGGTACTCTTTATCCGGCACTTCCTCCGACGGCCGGTACTCGATCGCGGAAAAGAGCCCCAGACCCCTGGAGAACTTATCTTTGTGCAGGTATTTTGTCCCCGGATGCTCTACATTGGGGCAGGGCCACTGGAGCCCCCCCTCCTCTATGCGTCCATACGTGATGCCCGCGTAGCTGGGGGTAACGGTGTTGATCTCATTCATGATCTCTTCAGCGGAGGCATAGCCCATCGCGTAGCCCATCTTTGTCGCCAGTTCGGAGATGATCTCCCAGTCGGCCTTTGCCTCGCCGGGTGCCTCAACGGCCTTTCGTATGCGCTGGACCCTTCTTTCCGTGTTTGAAAAAGTACCATCTTTCTCGGCAAAACAGGCGGAGGGCAACACCACATCGGCAAGTCTCCCTGTTTCATTCAGGAAGATATCCTGTACAACAAGAATGTCGAGGTTTCTAAGAGATTCCTCAACGTGAGTGAGATCAGGGTCTGAAATCATCGGGTTTTCTCCCATGATGTAGAGGCCTTTGATGTCTCCATCATGAGCCGCATCCATGATTTCCATAATGGTCAGCCCCGGTTTTACAGGGAGTGAAACGTCCCATGCCTTTTCGAACTTTCCCCGTGCCTCATCATTGGCAACCTGTTGATACGCTGGGAAGACATTGGGGAGCGCGCCCATGTCGCAGGCGCCCTGGACGTTATTCTGACCCCTGAGGGGATTGACACCACCCCCCTCAATGCCGACATTACCGCACAGCATTGCCAGATTTGCGCAGGATTTTACATTGTCAGTACCGTGGGAATGCTGAGTGATTCCCATTGCATACAGGATGGAAGCGCTTTTAGCCGCTGCGTACAGGCGTGCGGCGGTTCTCAGATCGTCACCCGGTACCCCTGTAATTTTTTCGACATGGTCAGGTGTATATTTCGCAACGGCCGCCTTCATTGCCTCAAAGCCTTCGGTGCGCCCTGCGACATATTCGGTGGCGTAGAGGTCCTCCTCAATGATCACGTTCATCAGACCATTGAGAACGGCCACATTCGTGCCGGGTGTAGGGCGCAGCCAGATATCGGCGTAATCCACGAGGCCGATCTTCCGGGGGTCGATCACAATCAGCTTTGCGCCGTGCCGGCGGACGGCCCTCTTCACACCCGATCCGATCACCGGGTGATTTTCCGTCGTGTTCGTTCCTATGGCGAGGATCGCGTCTGTAAACTCTATCTCCTCTATCGAATTCGTCATTGCCCCTGATCCGAATGTGGCAGCCAGACCGGCTACCGTGACGGAGTGTCAGAGACGGGCGCAGTGATCAACATTGTTTGTCCCGATCACCGCTCTCATGAATTTCTGGAAGAGATAGTTTTCCTCGTTGGTACAGCGTGCCGAGGAGAGCCCCGCGATGCTGTCAGAGCCGTTTTTCTCTTTTATGGAGGCAAATTTTTCCGCGATATAGCTGTATGCCTCTTCCCAACTCGCCTCTTGCAGCTCCCCATCCTTTCGGATAAGGGGCGTTTTTAGACGATCAGGATTGTCTATGAAGTTCATCCCGAACCGGCCCTTCGAGCAGAGCATCCCCTGGTTGGGTGTCCCATAATCCCTGTTTGTCGTGACCTTGACGACCTTTCCCTCGTTGATATTAAGGTCCATCTGGCACCCCACGCCGCAATAAGGGCACGTGGTGCGCACCTTTTCAATCTCCCACGGGCGTCCCTTGAATCGAGCCTGTTTGAATGTCAGGGCGCCAACGGGGCAGGCGTCCACACATGCGCCGCAGAATACACACTCGGAATCTATATAGTCTGCATCGAAGGCGGGACCAACCTTGGCATGTGAGCCGCGCATCGAGAAGTCGAGGACCTCATGTACCTGTATCTCATTGCAGACACGGACGCATCTGCCGCAGAGGATACACTTGTTGAGGTCCCTCTGTATCATGGAGTTGGTGTCTTCTATCGCGTATGCCGGGGGGGCAATCTCAAAGCTGGGTTTCTCAATCCCCAGTTCGTACACGAGGTCCTGAAGTTCGCAATCCCCGTTCTTTTCGCATTGGAGACAGTTATGATCTCCGGACGACCAGAGAAGTTCTACCACCAGTTTCCTGGCGTTTATCACCCTCTCCGTGTCGGTCATGACAACCATTCCCTGGCTGACCGGCATGCAGCATGATGCCACCAGCGACCGGGCATTCTCCACTTCCACAACACACACCCTGCAGGCCCCCACGTTGGTGGTTCCCTTGTAGTAGCAGAGGGTGGGGATGTGTATGCCGTTTTCTCTTGCTACTTCGAGAATTGTCTGTTTCGGAGATGCCTCCAATTTTCTGCCGTCAATGGTTAAAGAAATTTTTTGATCCATTTCGCACTCCTTTATATACTTGTAACAACCCCTCGTTTTTGTATATAATCTGTCCCTGGGCTGTTTTTTTACCTCAACCGTTTAGTATTGCATCATAATTACCGACATGTGATCTTTTTAAATAACAAAAGGGAATACCCTCCCAGAACACCGCCAGCACCATACATTATTTTATTGTGATTTTCAAGAAATATGAGGGTTCCTGAGGGTTTTTGTTTATGATGCCAAACCCCTTGTTTTATAGTGAAAGTAAGGAAGGCCTGCAGACACCATGTTACATTATGATAAATTATTCCGGTAAAAAATAGCCGCGCATAAACCAGGGTTTCCGCAACCTGAGATCTGAAACAAGAAATCCCGCTTCCTGTCAGGGCGCCTGAAAATCAATTGTGCGAAGTGCTCTCCTCCTCGGTGCTATGAGAAAAATAGCTTGATTTCTGTGGGAGTATATTATAATAAATGCGAGATTTTTCCCAAACAGCGTCCATTCATAAATGGATTTTTCAGCAGGATGGAAACTGAATACAAAAGAGGACTCCTTGCCCGGATCCTGTGTTCGGGCTATAGAGCCGCGAGGAGGATGTATGTTGAGAAGGTACGAAACGATATTCATTATGAAGGCCGACTTGCAGTCGGACGAAATGAGCAATCAGATCGACCGTTATTCCGGAATTATTAAGAGCTTGGATGGCACGGTCGTCAAGGCTGAGAACTGGGGCAAGCGGAGACTGGCCTATCTCATTGAGAAGAGGCGAGAGGGTGTTTATATAAGGATCGACTTTGTTGCCCGGTATACCGTTGTCACCGAAGTGGAAAGAAACTTCAAGATTGATGACAATGTGATAAGGTTTCAGACGGTAAAGCTGAGTGATAAGGTTAACATGGAAGAGATTGAGACAGAGATTGCGGACGCCCTGAAGAAGGAAGAAGAACTCAAAATAGAAGAGCAGAGAAAAGAGGATCTGAAAAGGGAAGAAGAACTCAAAACAGAAGAGCAGGCAAAAGAGGATCTGAAAAGAGAAGAAGAACTCAAAACAGAAGAGCAGGCAAAAGAGGATCTGAAAAGGGAAGAAGCTGTTTCCGAAACCGCTGCTGAAGGAGCCGAGTCACCTGAAGAGCCAGATGACAAGGATTCTGAAAACGGTGATGACGATGTCGCGCACGAGGCTTCACCTCTTGTGACAGACAAAGAAGGGGCGGAGGAGGAATAAGAAATGGCATATCCGGCGAATAATCGTTCAACACCTAATCGCACAAGAAATCCGAGGACCAAGTTTTTTCACAAAAGGAAGGTTTGCAGGTTTTGTGTAGATTCAAATATAAATATAGACTATAAAAACCCGGGTACCCTTAGGGGGTTCTTAACTGAGAGAGGCAAAATCATGCCGAGAAGAATTACCGGAACCTGCGCCAGACACCAGAGGGCATTGGCAATGGCGATAAAAAGAGCCAGGACGCTGGCGCTTTTACCCTATGTAACTGCTGACAATTAATTTCATTTACGTTTATCTTTAAATAAATTTTGAGATGTCTGCCGGTCAGGCAGATATCTTTGCATGTTCAGGCAAACGGGTGGAGTATGTACAGTCTGCCGGGTGGGAGTGCTGCCTATAAAGACTTTTTCATAGCTGTTGCGGTCATCACCACTGTTTTCGTTACCGTAGCCACCATTTCTGTGCTTGCAGTATTTGGGGCGGTGATTGTTCCGATACCGATGCTGTATTACTATTCCAGGCTTGGCAGGCTGCCCGGTGTCCTTGTTTTGGCCCTGTCCCTCTTGATTGCAATGACCATATTGCGAGCGCTGGGTTTTCAGGCGGTCTTCTGGTATTTTTTCGTATTAGGTTCCATGGGACCTGTTCTTTCGGAGGTGTTGAGGAAAGATTACACTGTAGAAAAAACAGTTATCTGCTCTGTGAGCGTACTCCTGATACTAATCCTTGTCATCCTTTTTTATCTAAGCCTGGGTTCCGTCCAAGCACCGTGGGACATTGTCGGGGCCCATATATCCACGATGGTACATGAGAATATCGAATTGTATTCCCGCGCGGGTATTTCCATTCAACACATCGAAACACTTAAGGAAAACGAAGGCCATATAGCGCGTCTTCTTATGGGTCTGTTTCCCGCCTTTATTCTTGCGGGCACTGCATTTTTCACCTGGCTGAATATCCTGGGGGGGAAATGGTTGTTCGGAAAGAAGGGGATGTGGTATCCTGACTTCGGTGATCTTACCCTCTGGAAGACCCCGGATAAAACGGTCTGGCTTGTCGTAATCGCTGGTGTCTTTATCCTCATTCCATCACAGGTGTTTCGCATCCTGGGAGTGAACATTTTGATTGTTCTCCTTTTTGTATATATGTTGCAGGGCCTGGCGATAGTAGCTTTCTTTTTTGAGAGAAAAAATGTACCTGTGATTTTCAGGGCACTCGGGTATGTACTGATTTTTGCTCAGCAGCTTCTGCTTTTTATTGTGACAGGTCTGGGTTTGATTGATACCTGGGCCGATTTCAGAAAAGCGAGCAGGAAATCGGACTGAATGTTTGTCTTTAAATGCCCGATAGTGGTGTCAACAAATTCACAACGTCGAAGATACAGGGCCCCGGACTGGAGGAGTATTTATGAAAATTATTTTAAAAAAGGATGTTGAATCTGTGGGGAGGGCAGGAGATCTGGTAAACGTTTCCAACGGCTATGCCAGAAACTTCCTGATTCCCAGAGGTTTGGGTACAATTGCAAGTAGCAAGAATATGAATGTGCTGAAGAGCGAAATGGAAACCGCTGCGAGAAGGACCACAAGGGAGAAAGAAAACGCGCAGTCCATGGCCGAGCGGCTTGGGGGTGTAACCTGCAATATATCCAGAAAAGTGGGTCAGCAGAAGAAATTGTTCGGCTCTGTTTCCACAAAGGATATCGGCGATGCCTTGCGTGAGCAGGGGATAGAGATTGATAAAAGAAACATCCTTCTTGAGGAGCCTATTAAAAGCCTCGGGGAGTTTTCCGTAAGGATAAAATTGCATTCCGGAATATCTACCGATATCAAAGTTGTCGTTGCCGGAGAGGTATAGAATGAGAGATGTAGATTATTCGCTCCACAAAGTGCCTCCGCAAAACCTGGATGCTGAGCAGTCAATCCTTGGCGGCATACTGCTGGATAATAATGCCCTGAATAATGTTCTGGAAATATTGGGAATGGATGATTTCTACAGCGAGGCGCATAGAAAGATATTTTCGGCAATCCTTGTACTGTATGAAAAGAATGAACCAAGCGACCTGATTACCCTGAGCAGCATTTTGCGTGATAATGGACATCTTGAAGGTGTGGGTGGTGACGTATATCTGACCTCTCTTGTCGATGGTGTTCCCTCTGCGGCAAATATAGCCTACTACTCGAAAATAGTTAAGGAAAAATCCATATTGCGCGGATTGATAGGTGCCGCGACCGATATTTTAAATAAGAGTTATGATGCCGGTTCCGACATAGACACTGTTCTTGATGAAGCGGAACACGCAGTGTTCGAGATATCGGAAAATAAAATAAAGCCCGCCTTTTTTCCAATAAAAGAGATAGTTAAAGATGCTTTCAAAAATATAGAAAAACTCTACGAGAAAAAGACTCTTATCACTGGTATTTCAACGGGATTTCAAAAGATTGACGAAATTACCTCCGGACTCCAGAATTCCGATCTAATAATTGTGGCGGGACGCCCCAGTATGGGAAAAACGGCCTTTGCCATAAACATCGCACAGCATGTGGCGATTGAGGATAATGTGTCGGTTGCTATCTTTTCCCTTGAAATGTCAAAAGAACAACTCGCGCTACGTATGCTTTCTTCAGATGGAAAAGTGGATTCACAGCGCATGAGGAGGGGATTTATCGGGGATGTGGACTGGCCGAAATTGACCGCTGCCGCAGGCAGACTTTCTGAGAGTCCCATCTTTATTGATGACACACCCGCCATTTCCGTTCTTGAGATAAAGGCAAAGGCGAGGAGATTGAAGGCGGAATCGGGGCTTGATCTGATTGTTCTCGATTATCTTCAACTGATGAGGGGGAGAAATTCTTCTGTGCCGAGGGAACAGGAAATATCCGAGATAAGCCGGTCGCTAAAGGCGCTGGCTAAGGAATTGAATATTCCGGTCGTTGCCCTGTCGCAGCTGAACCGGCAGGTTGAATCGAGGACGGATAAGCGTCCACAGCTTGCCGACCTGAGGGAATCAGGGGCTATTGAGCAGGATGCCGATGTGATAATGTTCATATACAGGGATGAGGTGTATAATAAATCGGAAGACAATCCGGAAAAGGGCAAGGCGGAGATAATTATTGGAAAGCAGAGAAACGGTCCTACCGGTGTGGCCAATATGACCTTTTTGAAGGAATATACATGTTTTGAAAATCTTGCGTATGTCCACGACGAGTATTAGTCAGCAAGAAGAAATAACTCATATACCTTGCTTGCCCTTTTGCCTGTTTGCTGTGTTGTGTTAAAGCTTTCATAACTCGTTATGCCTGCTTCAACACGCCTTGAAAACAAACAAAATTACGGCGCAATCTGTATAACTTATTTATTCTTGATTCCTTAGATATTTGGCTCTCGACAGTCACGTTTTCTTTTTGTTTTTTTAATTTGTTATGAGCTTGGGGTCATCAGTAAGGTAGGGTATCGCCACCCTGAGTTTTTTCAGGGCATCTTTCTCGATCTGTCGCGCGCGTTCCCTTGTTACATGAAATCTGTTGCCAATCTCCTGAAGGGTTTCGGGATCATCCGCCATTATCCTGTTTCTTATTATGTAGCCTTCTCTCTCGTTGAGTTTTTCCAGGGCCCCCGCTATATTTTTCTTTACCAGGGCCATCTCTTCTTTCTTTACAAGGGCATCTTCCTGGCTTTTGCCCTTGTATACGAGATGATCAATATAGGTCGATTCTCCCTCATCATCTATAGCGGCATTCAATGAAACATCCCGGTTATTGAGACGGAGATCCATTTCTGCTATTTCAGTCTCCTTAACATTGAGCATGTCCGCGATCTCTTTGAATTCCGGGCTTTTTTGCGACATGGCTTGCAATTTCTTTTTTGCCTGATTCAGCTTAAAGAACAGTTTTCTCTGTGCCTGGGTGGTGCCTATCTTGACGATGCTCCATGACTTTATGACGAAGTTCTGCATGTATGCCCTTATCCACCATACTGCGTAGGATATGAGTCTGTATCCCTTGTAGGGATCGAATTTTTTGACGGCATGCATAAGTCCGATATTCCCCTCCTGTATCAGATCTATGAGCTTTGCGCCGTAATTCTTGTATTCGTGGGCGATCTTGACCACAAACCGCAGATTAGCAGTGACCAGTTTTTCGGCCGCCTGCATGTCGTTATGCTTTACAAACCTCACCGCCAGCTTGAATTCTTCCTCAGGTTTCAGGATGGGGAAGCGGGCTATCTCCGCCATATATATGTCTACCGAATCGGTTACTGTGGGCAGATTCACTTTTGATTCCTCGAGTATGATTTTATAACCGTGACCCATAACCGTTTTTCGCTCAATAGTCAAGACTTTTCAGTGGCTTGTTTGTTTCTCATGTATTGACATTATGCGGATTTATGTTTATCTTAGGAAAAAGGTGGCAGAAAGGAGTTCTCTATGAGTTTTGGCAATCAATCGATTATGAGATTTGCATGCACGTTTGCAGAGGAAATAAAAGCAAAGGCAATCCTGCTGTATGGTGAAGTTGCTCAGGATCTGCTTGCGCAGGACAACTATAAAGCCTGCTTCGACACTATTTTGATAACGAGAGAGAGTGACAATATGCCGTATAATGCGGAATTCTTCCATAGTGTTATCAATATTCCCAACGTGAACGTTACGCGTCTGAGCCAGATAAAGATTGTCATAACGAAGGGGCTTGCCACCGGACTCTTCAAGAAGGGTGATAAACTGGTATGCCTTACAGGTATTCCTAAATTCGGATATATAGACAGCATATTTGTTATTGATGTGGGCAGGGAGTTTGAGATCCTTATATCAGAAGATGTGCCGGATGTCTTTGAAGATATCCATCCCGAGGTATTCGAGACGGTATTGAATATTGCATTGGAGCTTGCCGCCCAGGGGAGGGAGGGACGTCCGATAGGCACTATCTTTGTCCTTGGTGATCATGAGAAGGTGCTCGGGCTGTCCAGACAGATGATTATCAATCCGTTCGTTGGATACAGGGATGAGGAAAAAAACATCCTGGACCGCAATCTGAGAGACACCATCAAGGAATTTTCAGCTCTCGATGGCGCATTTGTGGTGAGGGGGGACGGTGTCCTTATGACGGCGGGAAGACATCTCAGCGCCGCCCTGGAAGGTAAGGATTTTCCCCAGGGACTGGGCAGCAGGCATATAGCTGCGGCAGGCATCACAAGTGTCACCGGCGCGATTGCGATTGCCATTTCGGAGTCAACAGGCACGGTACGAATCTTCAAGAAAGGAAAGATCTTTGTCGATATTGAGAAGAGTATGGAGTAGCAATTATGAGATTTGATAAATTTACATTAAAACTCCAGGAGGCCTTTCAGGATGCCGAAGGACTGGCAACCGGCAGCGGCCATCAGGGAGTTGATGTTGAGCATATACTTCTGGCCCTTATCAGGCAGCCCGAGGGGGCTGTGTCAGAGATATTGAAAAAGGTTGGTGTTGATCACAACCGGCTTGCCGGTGAGATTGAGGATGTTCTGGAGAGACTTCCAAAGGTCTCCGGTGCAGGTCAGAGTTATCTGACGCCCCGGATGAATGATGTGCTGAATAATGCACTGACAGAGGCAGCAAGGCTGGGGGATGAATATGTCAGCACCGAGCATGTTCTGTTCGCGATTGCTGATGACAAGACAGGACCCGCCGGAGGGATACTTCAGAATCATGGTGTGACCAGTGATAATATTCTTCAGGCTCTGGTGAATATAAGGGGGAATCAGAGGATTACCGATCCAAATCCGGAGGACAAATACCAGGCCCTCAAACGTTTCTCCAGTGATTTTAATGAACTGGCGTTGCAGGGGAAGTTTGATCCTGTGATAGGCAGGGATGATGAGATACGAAGAATAATGCAGGTACTGTCACGAAGGACAAAGAATAACCCGGTACTTATCGGTGAACCGGGTGTGGGTAAGACGGCGATTGCTGAGGGGCTTGCCCAGCGTATAGTCAACGGCGATGTTCCCGATAACCTTAAAAGAAAGAGGGTTGTTTGTCTTGATGTTGGCTCCCTCGTGGCCGGAGCCAAATACAGGGGTGAGTTTGAGGATCGCCTGAAGGCTGTGCTTAAGGAAGTAACAGAAGCCAGTGGAGAGATAATTCTGTTTATTGACGAACTTCATACAATGGTCGGAGCGGGCGCCGCCGAAGGTTCTGTGGATGCCTCGAACATGCTGAAACCTGCCCTTGCAAGGGGTGAACTGCACTGTATAGGGGCTACAACGCTGAATGAATACCGAAAATATATCGAAAAAGACGCCGCGCTTGAGAGAAGGTTTCAGCCGATCATTGTGGGAGAGCCCACGGTAGAAGATACCATTGCGATACTCAGGGGTCTGAAAGAGCGGTATGAGGTACACCACGGGGTGAGGATCAAGGATTCAGCAATTATTGCTGCCGCTACACTTTCAAACCGCTATATAAGCGATCGGTTCCTTCCCGATAAGGCTGTGGACCTGATAGACGAATCGGCCTCCCGGCTCAGAATAGAGCTCGACAGTCTCCCATCTGAGATAGATGTGGTGGAGAGAAAGATCATGCAGCTTGAAATTGAAAGAGAATCTCTGAAAAAAGAAACCGACAAGACATCGAAAAAGAGATCTGATGGTATAGAAAAAGAGCTGGAACAACTGAAAAAATCCAGGGATGAAATGAAGGGTCACTGGTCAGCTGAAAAGGAGGTCATCGGAGAAATCCAGTTAATAAAAGAAAAAATCGAAGGATACAAGACGTCGGAACAGAATGCCCAGAGAGAAGGTGACCTGGCAAAGGCGGCAGAAATTCGCTACGGTACACTGGTAACATTGGATAATGATTTGAAGGATAAAACCGCGAAGCTTGAAGACCTTCAGAAAGACAAAAAGACACTGAAAGAAGAGGTTGACGAGGATGATGTGGCCGCCGTTATCGCAAGCTGGACAGGCATTCCCATGGCCCGGATGATGGAAAGCGATGTGGAGAAGCTAATCCACATGGAAGATCGGTTAAAGCAGAGAGTTGTCGGTCAGGATGAGGCTATTCATAATATCTCCAATGCCCTGAGAAGAGCCCGTTCCGGCCTGCAGGATCCCGACAGGCCTATAGGATCGTTTATCTTTATGGGGCCTACGGGAGTCGGAAAGACCGAACTGGCCAAGGCCCTTTCGGACTTTATGTTTGATAGTGAGCGGGCAATGATCAGGGTCGATATGTCTGAATTTATGGAAAAGCACTCTGTTTCCAGATTGATCGGTGCTCCTCCGGGTTATGTAGGATATGATGAGGGCGGATATCTCACAGAGGCGGTGAGAAGAAGACCATACGCTGTATTGCTGTTTGACGAGATAGAAAAGGCACATCAGGATGTATTCAATATTCTCCTGCAGATCCTGGATGACGGGAGGTTGACAGATGGCCAGGGTCGAACGGTTGATTTTAAGAACACGATAATTATCATGACCTCTAATATAGGCAGTCAGTGGATGCATGATCTGTCGCTCGGGGAGGAAGAAAGGCGCCGAAAGACCATGGAGGCGCTCAGGGCGACCTTCAGGCCTGAGTTTTTAAACAGGGTTGATGATATAATTAACTTCAGGGCACTTACCATAGATGATATCAGTAAAATAATCTACATTCAGATTGAATTGATACAAAAGAGGCTCCAGGAAAGGAAGATCCACCTTGAATTGACGGACAGGGCCAGGGAATATATATCCGAAGAAGGATACAGCCCCATATATGGCGCGAGACCCTTGAAAAGAGCGCTACAGAGGATTATAACGGACAATATGGCCACAAAGATACTGGAGGGTGATCTTGTTGAGGGTGATAATATAGTGGTTGATATCAATGAAGATGGCGAGGCGCTCCTTAGCAAGGATTCCAGGTTATAGGCCCGGGATGTGACAGCCATATAACCCCCGACATATCGGGAATGCTTGCCTTGACCGGGTTCGGCTCGAATGTATGCATTAAATCAGGATCGTTCCTTACTGGAAAGCAGGCCGTCTGGTAATCGGTGCAGTTTCACCCGGGGCTTTTTGGTCTTACTGGACTTTTTACAAGCGCATCGATTATTGTCCACGGCGAAGAAATACAAACATTGATTTTTTGGAGGATAACATGGCCGACAACGATGACGACAAGGGTTTTGTTGTAAAAGACAAACGATTATTTGATGAAGGTGGTGAGACTCGTTCAGAAGCGCCAAAAGCGAACGATGAGAAAGAGCCTGAACGGAAACCCGACATTGAGGAAGAAGATGTCAAACAAAGTGAAGAAACAGAGGAAGAAAAGAATTACCAGTTGCCCGAGATAAATTTCCATAACTTCATACTTTCGCTTTATACTTCTGTAATTTTTAACCTGGGAGAGCTAGTAGACCCTGTGTCTAAAAAGCAGGAGAAAAATCTTCAAGCGGCTAAGCAGACGATAGATATCCTGGGCATGTTGAAGGAAAAGACAGAGGGGAATCTTGATAACAGCGAGAAAGAATTATTAGATGGCGTACTGTCTGAATCGAGGATGAGGTATGTGAAAGAATCGGAGAAATTGTGATTATCAGGCAGTCTCCGGCAAAAGTGAATCTCTTTCTCAGGGTCTTAAGAAAAAGAGGCGATGGTTACCACGATATCATCAGTCTCATGCAAAAAATAAACCTTTGCGATGAGATGAGTTTTGATCTCAAAGGCAATGAAGTAAAAGTGGCATGTCCGGGAGGACTGGCTCCGGAGAATAATAACAATATAGCCTTCCGGGCGGCTGAGACTATTCTGTCTGATGTTTCCTGTAATTCTGGCGTAGAAATTACGATACACAAAAGGATTCCTATAGCGGCCGGACTGGGGGGGGGAAGCTCGAATGCCGCCACAACCCTTGTTGTCCTTAACGAGATGACTGGAATGAAGCGCAGCACAGATGAGCTTATGCGAATGGGTGCAAAACTTGGAGCGGATGTCCCTTTTTTTGTTTTTGGAAAAACCGCCCTGGCTTCCGGCATAGGCGATCGCCTGAAACCAGTAAATGATATTCCCAAGCTATGGTTTATATTGGTTAATCCAGGCTTTGAAGTTTCAACCAGGGATATATATGAAAAAGTGAGATTGGGATTGACAAAAGGTCCAATTAAATATAGTATTCCACGTTTTGTAATGATGTCCCATGTTGCAGAATGGCTTTCAAACGATTTAGAGAGGGTAACCCTGCCGTTGTACCCTGTGCTGTCGGATATTAAGAGGCTCTTGATGGTAAACGGGGCCTTGGGTTCTTTAATGTCGGGGAGTGGTCCTACGGTTTTCGGTATTTTCCGGAACGAAGCAGATGCTGAAAGGGCCGAGTGTGGCATGAAGGAAGCTCGAATCGGATCGGTATTCAGGGCATGTTCAATATAGTGGGGCGTCGTCAAGCGGTAAGACACAGGACTTTGGTTCCTGCATCCGGAGGTTCGAATCCTCCCGCCCCAGCCAGCTTACAGGAAAGAAGGACATAGATGTTAGAAAGGATGAGGATATTTTCGGGTAATTCCAGCCGGGTTCTTGCGTCGGACATCTGTAGAAACCTGGGGATATCTCTCGGTGAGGCCAATGTTTCAACCTTCAGTGACGGCGAAACGAGGGTTGAAGTCGATGAAAATGTGAGGGGAATGGATGTTTTTATTGTGCAGTCCACTTCCACGCCGGTCAACAACAATCTGATGGAGCTTCTCATTATGATAGATGCCTTAAAGAGGGCGTCGGCCGACAGGATAACCGCTGTTATGCCTTACTATGGTTATGCCAGGCAGGACAGAAAGGCCTCTCCAAGAGCACCCATCACAGCGAAACTGGTAGCGGATCTGCTTACTGCGGCCGGTGCGAATCGCGTTATATCTGTCGACCTTCATGCCGGTCAGATACAGGGATTTTTCAATATTCCAGTCGACAATCTCTATGCAACCCCAATCCTTCTTGACTATGTAAATCGCTATTATAATACTACGGACCTTGTTATTATCTCCCCTGATACGGGGGGGGTTGTAAGGGCAAGGGCCTTTGCAAAGAGATTGGGGGCTGCGCTGGCGATAATAGACAAACGGAGAGACACCCCCAATGAATCACAGGTGATGAATGTTATCGGTGAAGTGAAAGGTAAAAGCGCGATCATTCTTGATGATATGATTGATACTGCAGGTACAGCGGTCCAGGCTGCTGATGCCATAAAAAATGAAGGAGCAATAGATGTTTCTATCTGCTGTACCCATGCTGTGCTCTCGGGTCCTGCGATAGAAAGACTTGAATCTTCCATTATAAAAGAGGTTATTGTCGCTGACACAATCCCTGCTAATCAGAAGGCGAAGTCTTGCGAAAAAATAACAATCCTTTCAATAGCAGGAGTTTTGAGCGAATCGATCAAAAGGATTTATTACAACGAATCTATAAGCTCACTTTTTATTTAGGAGTTGTGAATGAAAACGATTGCACTAAATGCTCAGGTACGAGAAGGACTCGGAAAAGGTAAATCAAGGAGGTTGCGTACGGATGGTCACGTCCCCGCGATATTCTATGGTTATGAGACTGAGTCTATGGCCGTTAAAGTGAATACTTCCGAACTGATCAAGGCCTTGGTCGGGGAAAGAAGAGAGTCGATTTTTGTAAGGCTGGCAATTGAAACCGTCGACGGGGCCAAGGTTGAAAAACTGTCCATCATCAAAGATATGCAACTTGATACGGTAAACAGAAAACCGGTCCATGTAGATTTTTATGAAATCAGAATGGATAGAACTCTCGCGGTGGATGTTCCCATCGTCCTTTCCGGTAACGCTGCCGGGGTAGAAGCAGGTGGCGAACTTCAACAGCTGAAGAGGTCAATAAAAATATCCGGGCTTCCTGCTGACCTTCCCGAATCTCTTGAGGTTGATGTCAGCGCTCTTGAAATAGGTGATTCCATCAAGATCAAAGATGTTGCCACAACAGATGCGGTACAGACCCTTGATCATGATGATGTGGCTATTGTGTCGGTGGGGTCTACGAGGGTAAGTCTGATAGAAGAAGAGACCGGCGAAGAAGAAGCGGCGGCAGATGCAGCCTCCACATCGGAGGGTGAAGAAGAGCAGTCTGAATGATAGTGGTTCTCCAACAGAGGGACATGTGAAACTTATAGCGGGGCTCGGGAATCCCGGTGTCAGATACGCTTACAGCAGGCATAATATAGGGTTTCTGGTCCTGGATGCCTTGGCACGGTCAGAAGGTATTAAGATTAATCGTGAGAAATTCGGCTCATATATCGGCAGGGGTTCGATTCATGCCGATCCGATAATATTGGCAAAGCCTCAAACCTTTATGAACCTCAGCGGTGTTGCGGTAGGAAAACTTGCTGATTATTTCAGGTTAGGTGCCGAAGATATAATAATTGTTCATGATGATATGGATATTTCGACTGGAGATATCCGTATAAAGGTAGATGGTGGCACTGCAGGTCACAATGGCCTGATTTCCATTGTTAATCATCTCCGAGGGCTGGAATTTGTCAGGATTCGGTTTGGTATAGGCAGACCGGTCGCTGGTGAGATGGCAGATAGTTATGTTCTTAATCGGTTTTCAGGGAATGAAATGCTGATGTTGCCTCGTTCGATTGAGAGGGCATGCGACGCGGTGATTAAAGTTGTTTCCTCCGGTGTTAACGCGGCTATGAACACATTTAATGTGAGAATCACAAAAAACTTAAGCGAGGAGGTATAAGCTGTACTATGGAATTTTTGATTAACTATTCGTGGTTGTGGGCCATCATCGGACTGGTGCTGGCGTTCGTAATTTATAAGTATGTAATGACCTTTTCCCCGGGTGATAAAGTCATGGTGGAAATCATGGAAAGGATACATGCCGGAGCGATGGTCTTTTTGAAGAGGGAATACAAGATCATAGCGATCTTTGTTGTTGTGGTATTCATTATACTCTTCTTTGCCCTGGATAACAAAATGTCATCCGTAGCTTTTCTGGCGGGGGCTATCGGTTCTTTGCTGGCCGGAATCTTTGGTATGCAGGCGGCCACTCTCTCCAATGCGAGAACCGCTGAGGCGGCCAGGACCCATGGTCAGGGCAGGGCATTAACGGTAGCATTCTTCGGTGGTTCGGTTATGGGCCTTTCCGTTGCGTCCCTCGGTTTGCTGGGACTTGGTATATTCTTTTTGCTCTTCGCCGGGACAGAGCCCGTAGTCATAAACGGTTTCGCCATGGGCGCTTCTTCGATAGCTCTCTTTGCCCGTGTCGGTGGAGGTATCTTCACCAAGACGGCTGATGTTGGATCCGACCTGGTTGGGAAGATTGAGGCGGGCATCCCCGAAGACGATCCGAGAAACCCGGGTGTTATCGCCGATAACGTTGGAGATAACGTAGGTGATATCGCCGGTATGGGAGCAGATCTTTATGAATCATATTGCGGTTCTGTCATTGCCGCCATCGCAATCGGGGCTACTATGGGTCTTGGTGTTGAGGGAATGGCAATGAAATGGATGATGCTTCCGATGCTGTTTATCATTGTCGGACTCTTTGCCTCTGTTATTGGAATCGGTCTGTTTAATTTTCTCAAGAATATGAAACCACAGTCGGCGCTGAGCAATTCACTTTATATTGCGGGAATTCTCTTTCTCATCGCCTCATATTTTGTGGTCAAGAGCACTACTGCGGGGATGTCAGCCGAATATCTCGCCAGTCTGGGGATGATCGGTCCCCTCGGACCTTTCTGGGCTGTGCTCCTTGGTATTGTTGCCGGTATGCTGATCGGCGCCGTCACGGAATATTATACTGCACGTGGACCCGTTGTCAGGATAGCCGAGTCGTCTCAGACCGGTGCAGCGACAATCATTATCAATGGTTTTGCCGTTGGTCTCGAGAGCGTGGTGGCTCCGGTATTCTTCATCGCTATTGCTATCTGGCTGTCCTATATAACCTGCGGTATCTACGGTATTGCTATTGCAGGTGTCGGCATGCTGGGTACGGTGGGCATGACCATGTCCGTCGACAGCTACGGTCCGATTGCTGATAATGCGGGCGGTATCGCGGAGCAGGCACACATGCCAGCCGAAGTTAGGGAAATTACAGACGGTCTCGATGCAGTTGGTAACACCACCGCCGCTATCGGCAAGGGCTTTGCCATCGGTTCAGCTGCCCTCACTGCCCTGGCCATGTTTGCGGCCTATACTGCCACTGTAAAATCCTTTCCCGGTTTTGAGAATTTTGCACTCGATCTGACAGAAGCCCACGTTATTACGGGTGTATTTCTTGGCGGATTGATTCCCTGTCTACTGGCTGCCCTTACGATGACCGCCGTTGGTGAAGCCGCCTTTGAAATGATCAATGAGATCAGAAGGCAGTTCAGGGAGATCCCTGGAATTATGGAAGGGACGACACCCCCGGACACTAACAAGTGTGTTGATATTGCCACAACGGCAGCCCTGAAGAGGATGATTCTGCCCGGTGTCTCGGCCATACTCGCGCCAATACTGGTGGGTGTGTTGATTGGCCCGCAGGCACTTGGAGGATTTCTTGCGGGTGCAACGCTTACCGGTGTGATCCTTGGTCTACTGATGGCCAATGCCGGTGGAGCATGGGACAATGCGAAGAAATATATAGAGCAGGGCCATTTCGGCGGCAAGGGTTCAGATGCGCACAAAGCCAGCGTTATCGGCGACACCGTCGGTGATCCCTTCAAGGATACATCAGGTCCGTCAATGAACATCCTGATCAAGTTGATGTCGGTTGTGTCTCTAGTTACAGCTCCTGCGATAATAGTTGGCTACAAGATGATTTATGGTGGTTAAGGTGTATAGATAAGTAAGCATTGTTAATGACAAAGGGGGTGGTTTTTTCCACCCCCTTTTTTTTATGGCTTGACAGGCATAGAGAAAGAAAATACAAAAGTCTCTCACATCCCATTGATTATGGTGACCCTCTTTCAGCCTCCTGAAGAAAGGAAAATAAAATGGGCTTCAGATGTGGCATTATAGGTCTTCCCAATGTCGGCAAATCCACCATCTTTAACGCCCTCACCGCTGCGGCTGCCGATGTTGCGAACTATCCGTTCTGTACTATTGATCCCAACATCGGCATTGTCCCTGTTCCTGATCCAAGGCTTGAAAATATAGCAAAAATCCTAAATCCCCCAAAGTTTACATTTACCACTATAGAGTTTGTGGATATTGCCGGCCTGGTGAAAGGTGCGAGCAGGGGGGAGGGTCTTGGGAACAGATTTCTCGGAAATATACGGGATGTTGATGCGATTGTCCATATCGTTCGTTGTTTCGACGATCCTGATGTTGCGCATGTCCATGGTGCTGTGGCTCCTGCCGATGGCATTGAGGTCGTCAATGTAGAGTTGATCCTGGCAGATCTTGAGACCGTTGAAAAGAGAATTGACAAGATGGAGAAATCTGCCAGAGGTGGAAGCAGGTCGCGTCATGGTGAGCTGGATCTTTATCACACGATACGCGCAATGCTCGGTAAGAATATACCTTTAAGAAATGTCGAGCTGAGTTCCGAAGAGGAAACAATCCTGAAAGAGCTCAATCTTATTACGGCGAAGAAAGTTTTGTATGTTGCCAATGTCAGTGAATCTGAGCTGAGGGAGAGAGGGGGATACACAAAATCAGTTGAAAAGATTGCAAAATCGGACGGATCAAAGGCCATTATTATTTGTGGTGATATTGAGGCGGAGGTTGCGGTTCTGCCTGAGGACGACAGACGGGAATTCCTTGACGATCTTGGTCTGAATGAATCAGGGCTTGAGAAGCTGACCAGGGAAGGTTATGGCCTGCTGGGCCTGATTACCTTCTATACTGCGGCTGGAGAAGAGCTTCGCGCCTGGACAATACCTTCTGGCACAAAGGCGTCTCAGGCTGCCGGAAAGATACATACTGATATGGAAAGAGGGTTTATAAGAGCAGAGGCTCTTAATTATGAAGATTTTGTGACAGTGGGGAGCATTTCCGCCGCAAGAGAGAAGGGGCTTGTTCGTATAGAGGGAAGAAATTATGTAATCCTTGATGGAGATATAGTGTACTTCAGGTTTAAAGTCTGACGGTGAAGCAGTACAGTTTGATTTATAGATAAAAGTGGTGCGGGTGGCAAAAGTCTTTTGAGGACGTTCGGCCACCCGATATATAAACTGAGAGACAGCAGTCCTCTCAGATTCAAAAAAATGGGGGGGGGGGGGGGGGCCGGTGAGCGGAAAGGAGGGAATAAAACCACTCACCGGCAAAAACTCTATTCATCAGGGAAATCAGAGAGGAAAAATTCTTCGCTCAAGGCAGCATCCATCGGTCTTTCGCCTGTAGAATCCGCGTTCTTCTTGTCCGGCGACGTTGAAATTATAGATTCCTCATGCCGGTCATTCTCAGATTCCAGATTGATAGCAGGGCCATTTTTCTTCGTTTTATGATGCATGCGGCTCTAATTATCCATTCATGACAATTTAAAGATCTTGCCAACTGTTAATGCAAAAAGAGTGCCAGAATAATGCAGGACAATAAAAATTAGATACTTAAATTACCTAAAGAATTAAGCTGGTTGTGGGATTGGTTTGAGGGAATGAGGCCTGCGTAGTATTGATTAGGGGGATTGTGTAGCTATTTGGATTAATAATCCACGAGAAAGCGTGCCATTCTCGCACAATATCTCGTCCACCGGGGGATATAAAACCATACGAAACGTGCAGATACTGAACGTATAGTTCGGATATCGCACTATTAAGTGGGGGTATCTGAAGGATTGTTGTTTTCCATCTTCCTGAGTTCACGTATGAGGGTATAGCGTGAAATGCCGAGCTGTCTTGCGGCGGCCGCCTTATTGCCGCGGCTGGCCTCAAGCGCTTTTCCAAGGATCTCCTGTTTGATCTTGTTTGTCAGTTCATCTATCGTACTTCTGTAGTCTGCCTGGCAAAGTAAATCAGGTGAGGAAGGTTCGCCGGTACGCAATCCCGGTGCATGGGGTGCCGCAACCCTGATCTCCGAGGGAATATTATCAGATGTGATAAGGGTTCCTATACTTTGAAGTATCATGACCCTTTCGATAATATTCTTCAGTTCTCGTACATTTCCAGGCCAGTGGTATTTTTTAAGAATTTTCTCCGCATCGGTTGTAAAGCCTCTTACGTTCTTGTTCAGTTTTGTATTGAACTCTCCAAGGTAGTGATATGCGAGTGGCGCTATATCTTCGATTCTATCTCTCAGGGGCGGTATGATAATCGGGACGACGCTTATTCTGTAGAAAAGATCTTCGCGGAATGTGCCTTCACTTACCATATGGTTCAGGTCTCTGTTTGTGGAAAATATAAATCGGACATCGAAGGGGATATTTTCTGTGCCACCAAGCCGTCGGATGTGCTTGTCTTCGAGCATCCTGAGAAACTTTGCCTGTATGGAGGAATTCATTTCACCAATTTCATCCAGGAGAAACGTTCCTCCACTTGCGTATTCAATGAGCCCTATCTTTCTCTTCCTGGCATCGGTGAAAGCTCCGGCCTCGTAGCCGAAGAGTTCACTTTCCAGCAGAGTCCCTGGTATCGCCGCGCAATTTACCTCCACAAAGCGTTTTGATTTTCTGGTGCTCTGTCTGTGTACCGCCCTGGCAATCAATTCTTTTCCAGTACCGCTCTCACCCTGTATCAGTACGCTCGTGTCATGTCTGGCCACATCGTTTATCATCTGAAATATATCCAGCATCTTTTTGGAATTTCCTATGATATCATGGAAACCCAGCAACTTGTTTTCTTTTTCCTTGAGAACTTCAACTTCTGTTTTCAGAGATTTTGCCTCAATGGAAAGCTGAGAATGTATGATTGCGCTATCGTATGAAACAGCGGCGTTGATGTTGAGTATATCAAGGATGCTTCTCTGACCCTTTGAGTAATCCCCCTGTTTTTTTCCAAGATAGAGTATGCCTTTAAATTTATTCTGTATCATCAAAGGGATAGCTATTTCAGAAGGAAAGCCATCGAATATGGGAGTTGCGCCCTGTTCCTGGAGTCGAGATTGAAAAACGATAGTTTCGGAATCGAGGGCCTTTTTTATGATGCTTTGCGCTATCCTGGGATGATAAATATTTTCTTCATCCAGAAATACATCATTCCCTGTGCTTATCAGGCATCGGCCTTTTATTGTATCCATGAAGCAGAGCAGCGCCCTGTCCGCGTTTCCTATTTTGAGGGCGAAGTTTATAACGGTCTTGTGTATCTCATCCAGTACATAGCTTGAATTTAGCCTGGATACTGCCTCCTGTAATATTAACAGGCGCTGAATTTTTTTGTTGTTATCTTCAAACAGCCTTAGATTGTGGATTATTACGCTTATATGATTTGCGAAGGTCAGAAGGGTGCTTATCACTTCCGGGGGAAATGTGGTCTTCTTTTCGTACCACATTGCGATTATACCGATGACATCGTCTTGTATCTTTAGCGGGCCGCAAAAGGCAGAGTAAAAACCGCTCCCTCCTTCATAGAAGCTTGTGATTTTACGATCCGTTGGTGTAATCCGGGGATCTGTTTCAGAGTCCTCAAGGACGATATGGGTGCCTGATCTCGCAACCTTAGTTGCGAGACAGTCGTGCCTATTCATGTTCAGGTTCCCGGAGAATGCCCTCTGCGCTTCCACGGGATTGTAATTTTTGACGACCTTTGTGACCAGATCTCCCTTTTCTTCATCCAGCAGACATATTACCCCTCTGTGAAACCCCATTGTGTCCACCGCTTCATCTAAAATCTTCTGAAGGACATCGTCATAACTGAGCGGAGATGTGATCAGGGTGCCTATACGGTAAAAGCATCCGAGGATGCGCTCGGTGGAGTAAAAAAAATCAGGACTCATAAAGGAAAACCATTTATCAGGAAAATAATTTATGAATTATCATATTTCAGGAACTGCATTGAAAAGGTTCCCCTTCCCTGTGTGACGGAGCGCAGGTCAGTTGAATATCCGAACATCTGATTCAGGGGAACGCGGGCCTTTATTTCACTGACGTGATCTTTATGGTTTATGCATTTCACTTCCCCCTTTCTCGAGTTGATATTTCCGATGACTTCGCCCATGAATTCACCCGGTGTTATTATATCCACAGTGACTATGGGCTCAAGCAAAACAGGTTTTGCGCATGAGCACCCGTTTAAGAAGGCTGTTGATGCGGCTATCCTGTAACCCAGTTCAGTCGAATCAGACTCTTTGAAGGATCCACCGGTAATTTTTACGATAACATCTACAACAGGGTAACCTGCCACAACGCCGCTCAGGGCGGCATCTCTGATGCTTTCTTCCATTACGGGGTGAAACTCACAGGGAATCACTTCATCGCTGACCTCATTAATCAATATCAGTCCGCCTCCACGTTCGTTGGGTTCCAGATGCAGGTTAACGTGACCGAAGTGTTTCGCGTCACCAAGCTTCCTGTCGAATATCTCTTCGATATCGGTTGTATCTTCAATAGTTTCTCTGTAGACAACCTTGGGTTTGCCGATGTTGACATTGGTGTTAAATTCTCTTATGAGCCTGTCGATAATGATCTCAAGATGAAGCTCTCCCATTCCGGAGATTATAGTCTGGGCCGTTTCGTCATCATATTTGATCTTAAGTGTGGGGTCTTCACTTGCCAGTTTTTCGAGAGCGGATGAGAGCTTTTCCTGATCACCCGGGGTCCGGGCTTCGATTGCCTGGCTGATTACAGGTTCGTAGAATTCAATCGATTCGAGTATTATTGGATCGGATTCATCGCAGATGGTATCCCCTGTGGAGGTATTCTTGAGGCCTATAGCTGCAATTATATCTCCGGCGCAAGCCTCGCTGACGCGTTCTCTCTTATTTGAGTGCATTTTGAGAAGCCTGGAGACCTTTTCTTTTTTCTTATTGTTAGCGTTATATATGTCTTCCCCGGTCTTGATTTTGCCGGAATAGACTCTGATATAAGTAATTTTTCTTCCTTCGTCCAGCATTACCTTAAATGCGAGGGCAGAGAGCGGGTCTTTTGTATTGCTTCGACGCGTTTCAACAGTATTGGTTTCAGGATTGATGCCTTTGACGGGGGGAAGGTCCTCGGGTGATGGCAGGAAATTGGTAATGGAATCCAGTATTAGCTGGACCCCCTTGTTTCGCAGGGCAGTGCCGCACATTACAGGAACCACCCTAAGCGAAATGGCGGCATTTCTGATCGATTTAATAATCTCTCCTTCAGTAATGATGCTCCCTTCGAGATATTTCTCAGCGATGACGTCGTCGATTTCGGCGAGTGTTTCTATCAGTTTCTCGCGGTATTGTCCTGCCTCGGTCAGGATATCGGAGGGAATGTCAGAAGTGTCATACGACAGACCAAGGCTGTCCTCATCCCAGGTGATCAGTTTCTGCCCGATGAGATCAATCACTCCAAGGAATGTTTCATTCTTAATATAGGGTATCTGAATCGGAAGGGGGATGGAATTGAATCTTTCTCCCATTATATTTATCGTCCCGTAATAATCCGCACCCACCCTGTCCATCTTGTTGATGAATGCAATCTTGGGAACGCCATATTTATCCGCCTGTCGCCATACTGCTTCCGATTGAGGTTCGACTCCTCCGACAGCGCAGAATACAGCCAGGACCCCATCCAGAACCCTAAGAGATCGTTCAACCTCTATGGTGAAGTCTACATGTCCAGGGGTATCAATTATATGTATTTCATTATCTTTCCAATGGCAGGTAGTGACCGCAGAGGTAATGGTTATTCCTCTTTCCTGCTCCTGAGCCATCCAGTCCATAACCGCCTCACCGTCATGTACTTCGCCCAGCTTGTAGGTCTTGCCGGTGTAATAGAGAATCCTCTCCGTTACAGTTGTCTTTCCTGCGTCGATGTGGGCAACTATTCCAATATTACGAATTTTTGAGAGTCTTGAGGCAGCCATAATATCGTGTCGTCAGGGACGATTTCCTACTATTAATTCCCGGTTTAGCTCGAACGGGTTGATAGTGTCTATGTGACCTTTTATCGTTTCCAGGTCTTTGCCATCTACAAGTAGTTTGACCTTCTTGACGGACGGCACATTAGTGGTGATTGTATTGGTCAGTGAATATATGGTCATCATCTCACTGGCGCTTCCTCCGGGATGAAGGTCAATCAGATTTTTTCCGAAATCTATATAGGCTATTCCATTCTTCACGTTGACTTTTCTGAGATCTGTATCCTTCGGGAATGTCGCAATCAGATCGGTGTTGGGTCCGCCAATGAGAGTAACTACCAGTTCCCTGACATTGTCGGCAGGTGATTTCATCTTTGCGATGTGCCGGTTTTCAGGGATAAGGAATCGTTCGTTGAGATCAGAAAAATACAGCTTCACTTCATGCTTTTCCTGCTTGGCCACAGAAACTCTCTTGCCGTCAGCTGGTGGATATATATAATCGAACAGTGAGAGAAAAAAGAAAACAAGAAAACCCACGCCAATCATGGTGATTAACAAGAGATAAAATGTCCTGGTATTCTTCTTTTTTTGCTTTGCCTTTATCTGTCTGAATTTGGTTTTTCTTTTGGATCCCATAATAAGTCTATCCCTCTGTTGAAAAGTGGGCCAAATCTAAGGTAAAATTCAGCCGTTGTCAAGGCAAGAAAACCGGGAGTGGATTAACCGTTCCAAATGGTTGATATTTTAGCCGGATTAGGTTGATGCTAAACAATACTTTTGGATGCGACGGTTCACGAGATGTTTCGCATTTGGAATTTTGGCCGGGCTCGGATTTAGGGTGAAATATAGTCCAGCTTCTCCCTTGCCTTTAAACCGAGTGCTGATTCCGGGTTGGCCGCGATTACGGCTCGCAACTCTTCAACTGCCTTTTCCATGTTTCCCCACTCGAAATAGCATATTCCCAGCCAGTATCGTGATTCAATCATACCGGGAGCCATATCGATTGCCTTTTTCAGATGGTATATTGCCTTGTTGACGGAGTGATCAGCAAGATACGCAATCCCCATGTTTTTCTGGATGAGTGGAAGTATGATCGTATCCGGCTCTCTCTTGAGAGCTGTTTCGTACTTTGTAAGCGCTGATTTGCAATCTTTTTTCTTGTAGTATGCCCAGCCGATGTTGTTCAGTGCTATGGCCGGGGTTTCATAGAACAGATTGGAAAGGGCGAGGTCAAATTCTTCTATTGCCTTGTCATAAAACCCCTCTTCGAGATATATGGTTCCCATATAGTTGTGCGCCTCCGAATAATCCGGTTTTATTGATATGGCCTTGAGGAATTCTCTTTTTGCCTCTTCTTTCATGCCGATCCCATAATACGAAAGACCTGTGTAGTAGCGTATTTCGGGATCATCCGGGGAAAGACCTTGCGCAGCAAGGAATTCCCTCAGGGCAGGGGAAAACTGGCCCGATTTAAGATAGGCGGCGCCCATGTTGACGTGTGAGGATGCCCGTTCTCTGTCCTGGCGGCTGGTGGCGCAACCTGAAAGAAATATCATGGAAATTATCATTGATAAAAGAATCAAGCATATAAATGGTTTGTTCTTCATAAGACAGTCCTTAACTATTTGTTGCCTGCATTTACCCACCAGTCACTTTTATCCTTGAACCACCACTCGGATGAATCGGTTTCGGTTATGGCTGTTGCCAGCGTTTTCGCGGTGTCTGTGCAGAGTCTTTTTACGGCGAAGTCTATCCATTCTTTGCTGTACTTGTTGCCAAGATCGCCATATTCCTTAAGCTGAAGGATCAACGCCAGCTGATCGGCGTCGTGTGCCATAATGGACTCTCTGGTTTTTTTTTCGTTGAATTCATTTATGGCGCATCTGAGCTCTTCTCCAAAGAAGAGGGTTTTAGCAAGCTCATTAACCGCTTTATTTTCATCCACATCTACATATTTTTTATTGACGTAGTTCATGTCGCCTGTTCTCGTTTCCGGAAGATCGTGAATCAGGCACAATTTCATAACCCTTGATTCATCCACCTCGGGATCCAGTTTACACAGGGCATAGCCGATAAAGATTGTTCGAAGTGTATGCTCCGCAACTGATTCGCATCCTGAACCCAGAAACTGAAAGCCGGACCTCGGTGTCTTTTGCAGCATTCCTGTTTCGAACAGAAAATTTGCTATGTCTTTCATATCAATCCTTTTTAAGTGTCTTGATCCTGTTCTCCATCATATCGTATATCTTTTTTATCTCCAGCTGGAGGGATGCGATACCGTCAGGTTTCATGGACACTAATCTGCCGAGCCGCTCGTGCCAGTACTGGACCACGGATATCTCGTTTTCTCTTATCTTCTTTTCAACCTTCTTTTGAAATTCCTTCAACAACTCAGGATCAAGCATGTTAAATTCCCTCCTTCTTTCGGGGGCTATTTACAGTAACTGACCATATATCATTTGAGCCTTAGTTGCAACAGTGGTTATAACAGATAATATCTGTCATTTTCAATGCTTACAATTCCATTCTTTGTCAGGCGGTCGAGATGTTTCTTAATCATCCCCCGTTCGCCGAATTCAAAAAAATCCTTCGGTTCCCTCGGTTTCCTGTAGATAATCCATTGATTGACGATTTCATCCAATGATCTTGATTTCTCAAGAAAATTCAACAAAGTGTCTTCTCTCTGATTGATTATTGCGAGATATTTCTCTGCCAGTTCCGTAATGTCTCCCTCAATTATACCAGCCTCGTGAGAAGTAATGAATATTTTCGCGGGGATCATCAATAATTTGTGAAGGGAATCTATGGTCTGGTCAATGTCGGAGACCCTGTCACCATACCATGGACCAAATGCGGTCAAATCCAGGTCTCCCAGAAAGAGCGCCTCCTCATCTGGAAAGAAGAAACTTGAGTGTCCTATCGTGTGGCCGGGTGTATGGACTACCTCAACGGTTGTGTCGCCGAAGTTAAGAAGATCTCCATCTTTGAATTCGAGGTCCGGTATCCGTTCCCTGAAGTTAAAATGGTTCACGAGGAGATTACGCCACGTGTCTTTCATCTTAGTTTCCGGAAGACCATAGAAATCGAGAAGTGTCTCAAGGGACCTGAAACAGGGAGCATCATCCCTCGGCACATAAAGCTTTGCTTCAGGAAAGAGGTAATTGAAGGAGGTGTGATCTTCATGATAATGCGAATTCATAATGATATCAATCCCTTTTTCCATGTCAAATTTCTTCAACAGTTTTTCATCAGAACTGGGATCTATAACTACCTTTTCTCTGTCATCAATTAACAGAGAGTTACAAAAAGGGTATCTTCCTCCCATCTGTCCCTCTATGAAGGTAAGACGACCAAATTTTATTCCATGCATTGTCGACTCCATATTATTGAGTATTGGAAAATCTGTTGTGGCGAATATAACAGAACATCTGTTTATATGAAGTTCTGGAGAGTGTCAAATTAACAGTTCCGGTTTTAAAGATAATCTGGATAACCTGATTCGCCGTCAAAATCGGTGAACCCTTGTGAAGCCTGGGTTTATAATGTTTTATTTGCAGTTGCTCAGGTGCAGGCAAAACTGCTGCAAAACCTTAGTAATAAAGGAATTCATAAAATCAGGTGGTGGATTGGGGCCATACACAACATTTGACAATAACTCGTTATGTATATATAAAACCTATCTTACTTGGAGGAAACTTTAATGACCAGATGGGGCTTATTCAGTTGTTTTCTTGTAATCATATCTGTTTTTGTGCTGACTGATCCACTCATTGCGCTCTCGAAAGAAGACACGGCCTATATCTCACTCAACAGGGTTGGCGTTTCAAGGCATCAGGCAGACGTCTATATGGTCAAGAAAAATGACTGTCTGTTTAAGATAATCAAAAAGAAATATGAGGTCTCAAAGAAAGAGTGGCACAGGATACTGGAGCTTGTGAAATATTTTAACCCTCAACTGAAGGATTTGAATGTTATATATCCCGGGCAGAAATTACTCCTTCCCCGAAAGAGACCTCCAGAAACTGCCGACGCGGTGCGTTCATCCTCGAATGTGTTGGCTGAGAAACAAAAGAGAAAGGTTATCCTGAAATATGTCGTGAAGAGGGGCGACACTATCTCTGGCATTATCCATGGATTTGGCAACTCTTATGAGGAGACCTACAAGGTATTGGAAATTGTAAAGCGTATCAATCCGAAGATTCAAAACTTCGATATGATATATCCCGGACAGATCATTATGTTTCCGGGTACATCTCCCGGTGATACACTTCTCCCGACTGGAAGTGGAGATGTATCCGCACCCATACCTGAATACAAAGATGTCACCATACCCCGACACAAGATGCTGCCTGTAATACATCATATTATTAACATGATGTATGGCGAGATAATATCAGACGGGAACTACTGTATCCCGGTGCCTCCTTCCAGTGAAGTGAAGATCGATTGTTCCAGGGTTCCTGTGGTAGAGATAGAAAATGGTAACATAATCCTGCTTGACCTGTCGAACCGGATCCCCGAGGACCTGAAAAAGGTTATAGAAGCAACGTGGGAAAACTATTATGTGATTAGTGCGCAAAAAGGGGAAGAGATATCCCATATGCTTGAGCGGATAATAAATACCTCCGGAGTATATGAGATCGAAAAAGTCAACCGGTACGAAGAGATTGGTAATATTCCAGCAGTAAAGGTATTTGTTGAATTTCTCGCGTCAAAAAAACCGCGGTTCAAGGGAACTAGAATCGGAAGTTTCGCGATAAATTTTATCAGCAAATCTTCTCAGCTGGTGCCGCTTCCTGTAAGGGCTTATGCCGGGAGAAATGGACTTGAGATAATTGAGGTAATGGATGGTCTCGGCATGGCAGCTGACGAGAAGGGATATCAGCCCTGTCCCATGCATTTTCTGGAATCCGGCAGCGGCATCGAGCTGGCTGAATCGCTGCTTGATATGCTGGGATATTCTCCGGTGAAAGATTCAGGGGTTGATATTTTCATCGGAGAGGGACTCACATTGTCCGTGAAGGCGGATCTGTTGTTGAATACTGATGGAGGACGCATAATTATCACCTCAAGCAGTTTTCCTGATGAGGTAATGAATATCCTGCAGAAAAAAGGCGACAAGGTTATCTTCATATCGAAGATGGAGGATAGAAAAGAGATTCTTGAGGATATTATGCGTGTCATGAAAATCCCATTTTGCAATGGCAATTTTAAGTTTCACCTTTCCGGACATAACGAAAAAGAATGCGGGGATATATCCTTTCCCGCCTTGCAGATGAGGAATGACGAGATATTCTATCTCGTAGATTATGATATCGACAATGGCATATATGAATTGCTTAATAAAGAATGGAAAGTGACACTGGTAAGGTATTGAAAATAAGAGCGATAGCACTGGTCTCAGGCGGTCTTGACAGCATACTCGCCGTGAAGGTTATACAGGAACAGGGGGTTGAGGTTGAAGGCATTGCCTTCGAAACCCCTTTTTTTAGCGTCCAGAGTGCAGTAGATGCATGCAACAAGATAGACATTCCCCTGACTGTGGCGGATATTACGAGTGACCACCTTGTTATGCTCAGGGCGCCGAGGTATGGATATGGAAGGAATATGAACCCATGCATTGACTGCCACATAATGATGCTCAGGAAGGCCGGTGAGATGATGGAAGCGCAAGGGGCCGACTTTATTATTACGGGAGAAGTGATGGGACAGCGCCCCATGTCTCAGGGAAAACAGTCTCTCCATGTTGTTGCAAAGAGGTCAGGCTATCAGGACTTTATTGTTCGTCCATTGAGCGCCAGACTTTTGCCGGAGACGAAACCTGAAAGGGAAGGGAAGCTTGACAGGCCCAGGATGCTGGACATTCAGGGAAGGGGTAGAAAGCGCCAGATGGAGATGGCCGACAGGTACCGAATAACCGAATATGCCACACCGGCTGGCGGATGTCTTCTTACAGATCCTGGATTTGCACGGAGATTGAGAGATCTCTTTGCGCACTGTAGTGATCTGGAAATCAGGGATCTGGAATTCCTCAAGGTTGGAAGACACTTACGTCTGAATGATAAAACAAAGATAATTGCGGGTCGGAAAAAGGTTGAGAATGAGGTTATCGACATGATGTCATTAGATCGGGACATTGTAATCATGGTCAGAGATTTCCCCGGACCCACGGTGCTGGTACCAAATGGGTGCGAAAAAGGTGACCTGCGATTAGCCGCCGGTATATGCGCCCTGTACAGTGATGCACCAGGTGGTGTGAAAACCGTTGCGGAATGTCGTACGCGGGGAGGCTTTGTAAGTAATCTTGAAATATTTCCGGCAGCAAAAGAAGTGGCACAAAAGCTGCTGATCTGAGG
The DNA here is from genome assembly GCA_964540715.1 of uncultured Syntrophaceae bacterium. Taxonomy (GTDB): domain Bacteria; phylum Desulfobacterota; class Syntrophia; order Syntrophales; family UBA2210; genus UBA2210. The sequence goes on from CAZINZ010000012.1 coordinate 40,735, forward strand.
GTTCTAATTTCGTCTATAATACATTGGAGGTTTAGATAAAGATGAATTTCAATAATAAAAAGAGAGGTCTTTTCCTGTCAGCGCTCCTGGCCTTCGCTGTATTAATCTCATTAGCCGGCTACAATGCCGCCCTTGCGACGGACAGTGAAACCTACAAAAATCTTAAGCTGTTCAATGAAGTGCTTAAGCTGGTGGAGGAGAACTATGTTGAGGAGGTTGATCCAAAAAATGTTATTCATGGTGCCATAAATGGAATGATAAAATCTCTGGATCCACACAGCGCTTTTATGACTGCCGAACAGTATCATGATCTGAAGGTTGATACAAAAGGGGCCTTTAGCGGTTTGGGCATTGTTATCACTATGCAGGATGATATGGTCACCGTTGTATCGCCTATAGAGGATAAACCGGCATTTATTGCCGGTGTTAAGGCGGGTGACAAGATAATCAGTATAGACGGTAAGACGACAAAAGATTTCAGCATAATGGACGCGGTACACCGTCTTCGTGGTAAGAAGGGAACAAAGGTAACCATAACAATCGTTCGCGATGACGAAAAGAACCCCATTGATTATGATATCGTAAGGGATATTATAGAAATTAAAAGTGTAAAGCAGAAGACATATTCCGGGGATATCGGTTACATCAGAATTTCGAATTTTCAGGAAACAACTGCGGATGAACTTGATAAGGCTATTGAGGAGATAACCGCCGGAGATGTACCTCTAAAAGGGATGGTCCTGGACTTGAGGAATAATCCCGGGGGGTTGCTGGGTCAGTCAGTGAAGGTGTCGGATGCATTGCTCAAATCAGGGACAATTGTATCATCGAGAGGAAGAACAAGAGGCAGCGAGAGTGTATATGAGGCCAGGGATGATGGTAATGAACCGGAATGCCCAATGGTTATTCTGATCAACGGTGGAACCGCCAGCGCCGCGGAGATTGTATCAGGCGCGCTTCGTGACAACAAAAGAGCAATACTCCTTGGCACCCGGACCTTTGGGAAGGGATCAGTACAGACTATTGTCCCGATGAAGGATGGCTCAGCACTCAAGCTGACAATCGCAAGATATTATACCCCGGATGGGGAATCCATTCAGGCCAGAGGTATTATGCCTGACGTTGTTGTTGAATATGCAAAACCCGTTGTTGCCGTTGAAGGCAAACGCAAAGAGCTCAGGGAGAAGGATCTGAAGGGGCATATTGAGGGTGAAAAAGAGCAGGGAGGAGACGACAAGGCCGATAAAGAGATGGACGATTTCAGGAAGGACAATCAGCTGAAAAGCGCGATAGATCTGTTGAAAAGCTGGAATATCTTCAAGAAGATATGAAAACATGAGAAGTCGACTAATAGAGCCGTTTTTGCGTAAGCGCGGGTTATCGGGTGTCTGTGCGATATAAGGGTGAAAAAAAAGATAAAATATTCAAAGAAAAAATCGAAGAAAAGGGGTTCACATTCGAAGAGAATATCTTTCGGAAGATGGATATTCATACTGCTCCTGTTTGCCGCTGTGATAGTCGCGGGATATTCGTTGTATCGCCTGACTTGCACCGATACCGCAACGATGTTTATCCCGCCGGAGGAAAACGTAAAGGTTGCAGACAACCTGGAGAGACGTGATCGCGGAAAGCCGCAGGTCAAGGCAAGCAGCGGTGCCGATGAGGGGAACAGGGTTGCCATAGTTATCGACGATATGGGATATGATTTACAGATTCTGGATGAAATTCTTAACACGGATGCACCCATAACGATCTCCATTCTTCCTCACCTTGCTCATTCTGTAGAGGTTTCCCGGAAGGCGAACATGGCGGGAAGGGAGGTAATTCTGCACCTGCCCATGGAACCGGATGGCTATCCAGCTAGACATCCAGGCAGTGGGGCGCTTCTTCTGCGGATGGATAGAGATGAAATAATAGATCAGCTGGAAGAAAATATCATGGACGTTCCCCATATATCGGGTGTCAATAACCATATGGGTTCTAAATTTATGGAAGATGAGGAGAAGGTAGAAATAGTTCTGAGTCAACTGAAGCAAAAAGGACTTTTTTTTCTGGACAGCTTGACAACGAGTAATTCAAAGGGGATACAAATTGCGAAGAAAATAGGATTGCGGCACGTTGGAAGAGATATTTTCCTTGATAACGATTGTGATTTTGACGAGGCGCTTGATATATTAATTCGTATTGCGAAGAGAAAGAATAGCTGGAAAACGATCGTAATCATTGGACATCCACATAAAAGTACAATTCAGGCAATCAGGCAGGCTCTGCCCATATTTCGTGATAAGGGGATACACCTTGTGCCATTATCCGATCTGGTCCAATGAGAGTTAGAAGGATTTTTTCCGGTTGAATCAAAATTAGATATGAAAACTGTAAACGTTATCACGAACACTTCCATTATTGTTATTGCCATTCTCTTTTCTCTTATCACGGCATGTGCACCATTTCAGCACGGAGAAACCAGTAGGCAGGGCAGAGCAGGTGGTCCTTTAATCAATGGATACTATCACTACTCCTGCGGCGTACTTTTTATGCTCGATGGTGAGATTGACAAGGCCGTCGAAGAGTATGAGAAAGCCCTGTGGTTTGACCCGGAATCCGCCTGTCTCCTGAGTGAACTGGCCGCGCTTTACATAAAAAAGGGTGAGGTCGATGCGGCGGTCAGGCTCCTGGAGAAGTCTGTTACAAGTAACCCTGAACATATTGATTCTCATATCCTCCTGGGCAGCCTCTACGGCAACCTCGGTAAATACGATGATGCCCTAAGAGAATACAACAAGGTCATTGAGATAGATCCTGAAAATCTGGAAGCGTATCTCTTTCTCAGCCGGCTCTACCATCAAAACAGAAATTATGACAAAGCGATAGATGTGCTTGGCAACCTTATGAAGATTGATTCGCGCAATCTGATGGGTTGTTACTATCTTGCCAAGGTATATGCCGCGATGATGAATTATGATGAGGCTGAGATCTGGTTCCAAGAAACCCTGGAAATAAAGCCTGCGTTCAGACCGGCATTGATGGGCCTGGGGGTTGTGTACAGGTCTCAGAATAAAAATGACAAGGAGTTGGAGCTTTACAGCGATTTTCTCAGGGCTAATCCGTCCAACAGCGAGATAAGATTTGAGATGGGGAACACCCTCATGAGATTAAAGAGATATGATGCGGCCGCTGAAGAATTTGAGAAGATACTGAAAATGGACAACTCTCTTGTTGATGTGCATTTCTCACTGGGGCTTGCATATCTTTTCGGAGAAAAACAGGGAAACAGGGCTATTGGGGAATTCCTTACTGTGCTTGAATTACGTCCAGATCATTACCGGGCCATCTATTTTCTTGCTACTGTGTACGAAGAGAAAGAACAATACGCAGATGCAATGAAGGAACTCGAAACCATACCTGAGAAATCGACTCTGTACACAGCCGCCCGCATCAGGATGGGATTTATCCTTAAAGATGAAGGCAACACCAGCGCGGCGATAAAATTAATCAGGGTAGAGATAGAAAAGAAGAATAAAGATATTGAGTTATACAGATTTCTGGCCGCTGTCTATGAGGAAGCAGGCCGGTTTAAGGACGCGGAGGATATCTTAACAAAAGGCCTGACACTTTTACCACAGGATATCGGGTTGCATTACAGTCTGGGCATGCTATATGGCAGGAGACACGAGTATCGGGAAAGTATAGAAGAAATGGAGACAGTACTCAAACTTGACCCGTATAATGCTGATGCAATAAATTTCATTGGTTACAGTTATGCGGATAGGGGTATCAGGCTTGATGAAGCCGAAAAGCTGGTTCAACGCGCCCTTAGTTTGAAACCGGACAAAGGCTATATTATGGATAGCCTTGGCTGGGTTTACTTTAAGCAGAACAAGGTGAAACTGGCGATAAAGTATCTGAAAAGGGCCTGGGAACTTCTCCCCGAGGACCCTGTAATTGCCGGTCACCTTGGCGATGCCTACGAAATGGATGGTCGCAAGAAAGAGGCGCTAAATGTATACGAACGAGCACTGGGCCTTAATCCCGGTAACGAAAAACTTAAGAAAAAGATTAAATACATACGGATACCAAGTGAATAAAAACTATATTATTTTAGCCTGTTTTATTTTCTTTATGCTCTCCGGGTGTATCTCTGTGAAAATTCCGGAGTCAACTAAAGCCCCGGTGGACCTCCCATATGATGTCCTTGGAAAGATCGCAGTGCCGGCCAGTGGTGAGATAATAAAGGCCACTGCGAAACTCACGATAAAGTCTTCGGAAGGGAGATATTCAAGGAAGGTAGCTCTCTTGCTCAAGATGCCTTCCTGTCTTCGCGTTGAAACGTTGCCGGTCTTTGGCCCGGCGGACTTTTTTCTGTCTGCGAACGAGAAATCTCTGAAGGTGTTCTTCCCTGGTGAAGGGAAATTCTATGTGGGTAAAGCAACAAGAGAAAACCTCTTTTTGTTCTTCAAGGTTTCTCTTCCCCCTGGCGACATGGTTTCCATTCTTGCCGGATTACCCCCACAGATATTGGACGAAGACCTCTCAGAATATGTGGAAGGAAGATTATATCGTGTGGATGTCAGATCAGCAAAGCGGAAGCTGTCACTGTGGGTTAATCCCGATGACTATACATTAACAAGGATTGAAGAGGTCGATAATGGCAGGGTTATATACAGGGCTACATTCAGGGACCATATTGTCATCGGCGGGACACCATATCCGGAAAGGATAGATATTGCGGTGCATGAACCTGAAAGGGCAAACATAAATGTACAGTATCTCGATATGGAAATCTCACGCGAAAAAGATGCCGCGGTTTTCGACCTGCAAACGCCACCGGGTGTTACCACTGTAATTACAGACTGACAGGTTACTGCCGATTGGTGTGTTCATAACAACCACGCCAATCGGCAGTAAATCTACTTAATATCGATCAGCTTTTTTCTGGCCACAGTTGCAGGAGTTGTGCTGGGGTAGTCATTAATAACTCTTTGAAGCAAAAGCTTGGCGCTGGCTTTATCGCCGAGATTTAGAAAAGAATAGGCCTGCTTTAGAAAGGCATTGGGAACTTTATTCCCCTTAGGGAAGTCACGAATCACCCCCTCGTACTCCACGATTGCCTCTTCGTATCTCCCCTCAAAATACTCACATTCCCCGATCCAGAATTGGGCGTTATCCGAATACTCTGTGTCGGGAAATGATTTCAGGAATTTCCGAAAAGCCTCTTTCGCCGCGCCGTATTTTCCTTCCTTAAATTTACTGTATGCGCTTGAGTAACTCTTCTCCTTGTCCGCCGATATACCCTTTTTGGCAGGGTCAGGAACAGCCCCCTCATTTTTGCCTTTTTCTGTTGAACCCTGTGACTTGGCTATGTCCGTGATGCCCATGGATTTTTCAATGTATGTCAATCTGCTGGAGATATCTTTCAGACCGGTGTGCAGATCGATCAATTGTTCCTTGGATTCAACGACAGATACGGTCAATTTTTCTGTGGCACCGCGTAAACTCTGTACGCTCTTCCTCAAATCAATTGAATCGGCATCGACATTTGCCTGACGCTTTCGCGTCGATTTTATAGAGTCCATGAGGGCTGAGGTATCTTTTTGAAGGGCGGCAATCTTTATTCCGAGGCCCTCCTCAACACGGAGAAGGTCCTCTTGTTTTACACACCCGGTGCACATGAACACCAGGGCAAGGAAAAATATTGCTATGTTCTTCAAGAGAATACCCCTTTGCGATTACTGTTTCTGGGGGAATACGATGAAGTGATCTCTCCTGTTTTTTGCCCAAGCAGCCGGAGTATTTCTGGGATCTACAGGCAGTTCCTCTCCATAGCTGATGGTGGCTATTTTGCCCCCTGTGACGCCAAGATTTACGAGATATGCCTTGGCCGCATCTGCGCGTCTTTCACCCAGCGCCAGGTTATATGCTATTGTTCCCCTGTCATCACAGTGACCTTCGATGGTTACATTGAAGTCAGTGTGCTCCTGCAGCCATTCGGCAAGCAGTCCCAGCACATTTCTGGACTCGAGGTTTAGATCATATTTATCAAATGCAAAATGTATATTGTTGAAAGAATCGGCTTCGGCTAATAACTCTTCAAGCAAGGCCTGCTCCCTTGCTGTTTCCTCTGCCAGGGCAGTCGCTTCTTCTGCTGCCAGTTGATCCTGTGTTGTCAATTCGGAATCGCTCTTAACCGCCTGTCCGCTGGGACACCCAGCAAGGCAGACCAGCGCGAAACTGCATATCAACACCAGCACTACCGATATCAAATTTCTTCTCATTGGACATTCCTCCTTCAGAAAATTTATGATGACTTTTCGTAGTTTAAACACATAATAATTGTAAATTCAATATAAATTTAGGTGTCGGGACCAGGATGGACTCTGGTATGTTTTTACTCCATTTATTCCGGGTAACACTCGCAGACTCAAGCCATTGGAATTTATAACACATATCCTGCCTTGCCCGTTTTTCTTCGAAGAAAAAACCAGATACCTTCCATCCGGTGACCAGGAAGGCGATTCTCCGCCGCCCGCTTCGAATGTAAGCTGCATGAGCTTGTCCCCGTTTTCTCCGATGGTAAATATCTGGAATTGGCCGTTTGATGATCCCGCATAGGCTATTCTTGTTCCGTCCGGTGACCAGCATGGCGATGAGTTGTAGTATCCCTCAAATGTTAATCTTTTTGTTTTTTTTCCTTCTGAATCCATGATAAATATCTGAGGAGACCCGGAACGGTTCGAGACGAAAGCAATTTTTTGCCCGTCTGGTGACCATGCTGGAGACACATCTATGGCGTGAGCCCTTGTCAGGCGCTGAAGCTTGCCACTACGGAGGTACTTGATGTAGATCTCTTCGTTTCCATCCCTGCTGAGGACAATCAAGGCTTGTTTGCCGTTAGAGGACCAGGACGTGAGTAGATTCAGCCCACTGAAAGAGGATATCCTTCGTGTCTTTCTTTTTGCCGGATTGATGATGTAGCAATCCGGATTTCCGTTTTTATACGAGGTAAAGGAAATCTCTGATCCGTCTGGTGACCAGTGTGGCAGGAGTGTGAGAGAGTTAAAGTCTGTTATTCTATCGAGATCAGAACCGTCAAAATTTACTGTATATACTTCAGAGCTGTTGCCTTTTTTCCCGATAAAGGCTATTTTTGTATCGAATACGCCGGCCTTGCCGGTGAGAGCCATCAGTATTTCGTCTGCAAATCTGAGAACCATGATCTTTTTTTCATCGGGTTTACCCCAGTATTTCTTGCCTGTGACAAGCTTTCCCTCAATGGTATCGAAGAGGCGAAATTCAACGGATAGCCTGCTGCCATCGTAACTGAATCCTCCCTTTATCAGGAAGTCGGAACCGATACTGGACCAGTTTGAGAAGTCGATTTCTTCGGCAGTCAGATTTGTATTATCCTGATTTTCGAGGAATGCGTCTTTGCTGATCAACTTGAAGAACCCGGTAATCTTCAGGGTACGGGACAATTGATCCGCAAACCATGCGGGATAATTCTTCTCAGTCCCTGGCTTTCCTATGTTTTTGAATTCCGGTATTGCCACGGGGAACTTCTGGAATGCGGGAGAGTTTATGTCGATATACACCTTCCCGCAGGCCGTGGAACCCCACAATAAGATCAGTAAGAAAATGAGGAAGCTTGTTGTTTTACGCATTGTCTCTTTTACAATTCGAACCGGATTTCATTTGAGATTACGGGGTGGTCCCTGGCCCCTGATCTCAGACCATTGACCCCTATAGTTCAGATGAGTGAAATCTTACTCCAAGAGTTATATATCGTTTGTCCAGCCATTCTGGGAGAGGAGGAAAGGGGTCTGCCTTCTTGATCGCCTTGATTACGGATTCATCGAAATACCTGTTTCCGGACCTCTTTTCAAAAGTCAAGTTGGACACAGTGCCATTTCTCAAGATATTTGTTTCAACGATTGCTTCAAGATTGTCATCGGGTAATATGCTTTTGGGCAGAGCCCATTGTTCTTTTATCATGGACCAGACCACTGAGTAATATACCCTCATCTTCAAATTTATCTCGGAATTACCACGAGCGGTTGACGGACGGGAATCATTTGTGGCCGATTCGACCCTCTTTTTTATACCCTCTATCGCCGTATCGACATTTCCAGTCGGGCTTTTCCTGAGGATCTCCGTTTTCCGGACGGGAGCACTCAGGCCCCTTTCAACTTCTTTCTTCATTACCATCGATTGATTTCTGTGATTCATGCTGACGGCTTCTCTCGAGATTGCCTCCGAAGATCTGACCTCAACGGAGCTTAAGGGGGAACTCACGAGATCTACAGTGTACGATGGTCCAAATGTCCATCGCGGGCTTGGCAGAGATGGGGAAAAGAATATAATTGAAAGGATAAGGGCATGGAGTAGAAAAGAGAGTACGACCATGTTGTCCAAACTCAACGTGTCTCCATGATTCGCTTCCGATAAAAAAGTCATACTCATTCCTGATCCTGCTGATTAATGGTCTTTTCGCCCAATCTCTGTGTTCTGCTAAAAAAACAATCCTCGAAATACCAACTATATGCCTGCGGTTATTTTTTTCGCATGCCTTGATCTTGAACGAAAATCCTTATAAATCAACACGATCATTCCTTCGGAGATTCTGTAATCATTCCCAGTTTATCGACCCCGGCCTTCCTCACCTCAGACATAACACGAACAACAAACCCGTAAGGGATCGTTTTATCTGCACGCATGAATATCTCTCTGTCTATCCGGGAAGAGAAGATGTTTTCCAGCTTGGTTTTCAGGTCTGTTATAGTGGTCTCGTACTTGTTTATAAATATCTCTTCCTTGTTGTTTATCGTCAATATGAGCTTTTCCTCACCGACATCCACGGTCCTGGCCTTAACCCGGGGTAAGTTGACGTCTATCCCCATCTGCAACATGGGGGCGGTAACCATAAAAACTATCAACAGGACCAGTACAACGTCGACAAGTGGCGTGACATTTATATCTGACATAGGCCGTGACGAAGTGTTTCTTCGATTTCTTGGATATCTCATTTGCGGGCGCTCTTTGTGTAATACCTTTCAACTATGTTGAGAAATTCCGAAGAGAAACTATCTATCTCCATCGTTATGGTCTTTACCTGATTTATATAGTAGTTATAGAAAATAACTGCGGGTATAGCCGCTGCAAGGCCGGCAGCGGTGGCTATCAGGGCCTCGGATATTCCCGGAGCGACTACCGCCAGTGTGGCGGAACCCTTTACCCCGATTCCCTTGAAGGCATTCATTATTCCCCAGACAGTCCCGAAAAGTCCTATGAAAGGACACGAGCTTCCCGCGGTAGCGAGAAATCCCAGAGAGCTTTCAAGCTTCGCCGTTTCAGAATCACATGCCCTGTTCAGAGTCCTTTCAATGTTATCGACCCCTCTCATCTCCATCGACCCCTCTGAGTCCTTATCTGAAAGGGTTTCTCTTCTGATCCCGGCAACTTTTACAAGTTCCGTGTAACCCGCCCTGAATACCTCGGCAAACTGAGAGTACCTGAACTTTTTCGATTCGGGGAAGACATCAGATAATTTATTAAATTTCATGTATTTGTCCAGAAACATGTCATTTTCTCTTCTGGATCTTTTTACAAACCTGTACTTCATCAGAATAATTGCCCAGGAGACCACTGAAAAGAAAAGGAGCAACAGAAGCACAAATTGGACCATGGGTCCGGAATCCAGTATCATGCTGAGTACGTTTCCATGGAAATGGCTTCCAATATCTGCTGAAGTTACGGCCAAAGCTTCATTCACTTTTTTCTCCTGAGCGTATATTAAGATTGCTGGACAACCTGATGACTTTACTGTTTATCAGTCGAATTTAAGCGGGATAGTAGTTTAAAACCATACCACTGTCAATATATCTTTTTGGAAATGTTTTTAGGGAAATGCCGTGTGGGGTCAGGGAATGTAAGACCACTATGGCGAGGAGGGGGGACGTTTTACGTTGGTGTGCTCTTGATGTTTTTGTCAATGTCAACATCATTTTCAAACGGCTTGGTTTATTTCTTCGAGTCACGCTTTTTTTGAACTTTTATATCCATGTCCGGTTCGTACAGTTTACAGGCATTACGGCCCTTCTCTTTTACGCTGTACATGGCCAGATCGGCACTCTTTTTCAGCATCCCGGCGTTGGTTCCGGCATCCGGGTAGACGGCAATACCTATGCTGGTGCCTATATGGAGTTTCTTTGTCCTTGTTAGAAAAGGTTTCTTAAAGGCATCAAGTATTTTCAGGGCGATTTTGTGCGCGTCCTCCGCCGTCTCTATTTCGGGCAGCAGTATTAGAAATTCATCTCCACCCATCCGGGCAACTGTATCGCTTCTTCGCAATGAATCAGTGAGGCGTATGCTTACGGACTGTAATAACTGGTCTCCCACAGTGTGTCCCCATGAATCGTTTATGTTCTTGAAATTATCCAGGTCGAGGAACATTACAGCCAGCGTTTTGTCGCTGCGTTGCGTGTGTACCAGTGCAAGCGACAGACGATCGTCAAACAATATCCTGTTGGGTAGCCCAGTGAGTGGATCGTGGGTAGACTGATGAGAAAGCTTTTCCTCCGCCATTTTGCGGTCAGTGGTATCTATGGATGTTATGATTGCCCCTTCAGGGAAGGGGGATATCTTTATGTAAAGAAACTTATCGCCATATTTTTCATCAGGAAATTCTTTTGGCACCCCTGATTCGATGCATTTCACAAGCTCGTTGTACATATACCCCTTGTTTTTTCCGGCGTAATCCCTGAACATAACCTCTCCGGGATCGGGCAGTCTGTCGCCCGATATTTCCTTTTCATGATTATACCCCGTTATTACCCCTCTCTTGTCCACTGTCATGGTCTCGATGGGGTTGTTTTCGAATAGCGCGCGGTATCTTCCTTCGCTTTTGCGGATCGCCTCTTCTGCGAGCTTACGTTTTGTAACATCCCTCGCGATTCCACGGAATCCGGTGGGATTACCGGATGAATCTTTTATAAGGGATGTGGACAGAGCGATGGATTTTTCTATTCCATCCAGCCTGATAATTTCATAGTCATCTACCATTGCCGGTTTCCCAGTCCGGTATACCTCGTTGAATGTTTCATACATCTTCTTCGCAGTTTCGGGATTGACATATCGCAGGTTGTTCATTCCCAGCAGTTCGTTTTTTGGCAACCCCGCCAAACCGCACAGTGCGTCATTGAAAAATGTGAAATTCCCGGCGAGATCTACCTCGAAATACCCCTCCTCGATATTTTCCAGGATGGTGCGATACTTTTCTTCATTTCGACTCAGCTCTTCTTCCATCTGGTGCCTGTAGAGGGCCATTTCTATGGTGAGGCGCAGATATTTGTCTTCGAAAGGTTTGGTGATAAAGCCAAACGGGTTCGTAGTTTTTATCTGTTCCATCCTGTTTTCTGTGATGTTGGATGAGAGATATATTACCGGTATGTTATGTTTGGCATGAATCCTGTTTGCGGCCTCTATGCCGTCCATACCCTTCCCCAGAATTATGTCCATCAATATCAGGTCCGGGCGCAGTTCCGGCGCTTTTACGATGGCTTCTTCCCCGGAAGAGACAATGGCGGCGACTTCATACCCCATTTCCAGAAGTCGGTTGTGGATGTCCATGGCAATAATCTGTTCATTCTCTATGATAAGGATTCGATTCTTCACGCGTCGACCACCTCTGTTATCACTGATAAGGCTGTTATATAGCATACTTTATTGTATTATCAACCGGTAATTTTCGCGTTAAAAATGTTATGAAAATCCAACCCCTACTCATGATCCCTCACCACTGCTATCATTTCTTGACAGGGAACTTGCTTTTGTTACAAAATGAAAAAACAAGAAAGGTGTGGACGGCCAGTTTGCGGGCCAGGTCCGGCTTTCACCGCATCTATCTTTTATCAGGTGTGCATCAACTATGAGTAGTAAAATTGCCATGGCATATATGATTCCGTTTATTAATGGTCTTTTCGCCCAATCTCTGCGTTATGCTCAAAAAATAATCCTCGGAATATCAACTATATACCTGCGGTTATTTTTTTCGCAGGCCTTGATATTGAACGAAAATCTTCATAAATCAACAGAATCATATATCAACCGCATTATCCCGGTATTGATTATAATCACCCTGTTACCGCTTTG
>CAZINZ010000013.1:0-52231 GCA_964540715.1 uncultured Syntrophaceae bacterium
AAAAACTGGAGCGGGCGAACGGATTTGAACCGTCGACGTCAACCTTGGCAAGGTTGCACTCTACCACTGAGTTACGCCCGCTTGATTTTTGAAGAACCCTATTAATAAAATAAGTTCGCATTGTCAATGAAAACTTGTTAACCAGCAAGCTATTTCCTGATTTTTGCCTTATAAAACTTCATAAAATAATCTGTCCCTGACCATAATGTCAAAACGAGCGCGAGGTAAAGAATAACCATGCCTACCGAATGCGCGTTAAGACCAAAGACGGTATCATAGTGTATCAACAGCGCCGACACCGCGACAATCTGGCACAGGGTTTTCTGCTTGCCCAGTCTGCTTGCTTCGATTACGAGTCCTTCAGCCGAAGCGATACTTCGCACGCCGTCAACAAGTACATCCCTCATGATAATAATGGCAACTATCCATGCCGGGATTCTGCCTATGGGGATCATCATGATCATTGCCGTACTCACTATAAGCTTGTCTGCCACGGGGTCCAGAAATTTCCCCATCGTGGTCACTATATTGTACTTTCTCGCCACGTAGCCATCTACGAGGTCCGTGATCGAGGCCAGAATAAACAGTACGGCAATGACCATGCTCAGGATCCTCCCTGGAGAAAGAAGCAGCAGAAACAATACAGGAACAACTGCAAGCCTGAGAAGGGTGATAGAGTTAGGAAGATTGAATACCTCGCTTCTATCCTCTGATATCGTCATCTTATCAAAGGCATCTTTCAGGAACTTTATCATGTTATCCTTTCGGAACCTTATTCCAGTCGGCGAGAAATCTTTCAACACCCAGATCTGTGAGAGGATGCTGGGCGAGCTGTTTTATGACCTTAAACGGGATCGTGGCGATATCTGCCCCGAGGAGCGCCGCGTCAAGGACATGAAGCGGGTGCCTGACGCTGGCAACAATAATCTCGCAATCGAATTCATAGTTGTCGAAGATAGTAAGTATCTGTTCCACGAGATCCATCCCATTATAAGAGATATCATCAAGCCTCCCTATGAATGGACTGACATATTCAGCGCCCGCCTTGGCGGCGAGAAGCGCCTGCACCGGAGAGAAAATCAGCGTCTGGTTTACACTGATCCCAAGATCAGACAACATCCGCGTGGCCTTCAATCCCTCGGTTGTCATCGGAATCTTCACGACAACATTCCCAGCGAGCTTAGCCAGTTTTTCTCCTTCGGCAACCATACCCTCAGCGTCTTCACTTATTACTTCAAGACTCACAGGGCCATCCACTATCTCCAGTATCTCTCTGACTACTGTGTCAAAATCCTTCTTTTCCTTTGCCACAAGAGAGGGATTCGTGGTCACACCATCGACCATCCCCAGTTCCAGCCCTTCTTTTATCTCATCAATATTTCCGGTATCTATAAAAAATTTCATGCAATCTCCTCAGGCGTTCTCTTTATTGTATTTTTCAAGGCATTCCCTGCTGCAAAAGTACATGGTCTTGCCATCCACGGTAGCTTTGTGCGCGCTGGTTATCGGCACATACGTGCCGCAATACGGATCCTGAACAAGATCTTCTCCCACAATAGATCGGGGCTGTCCGCCGGGACGATTCTTCGATATCTCCCCCACCTGGGCGAACAGAAACTTAGAAAATCGATATATCACATATACAATAATGCCTGCAATTACTAAACGAATCATTCTCAAACAAACGGGCCGTCTTCACCGTTTATGCATGGGAGCTCCCGGCAACAAGCTGCGGAGAATCTCCTGTTGTTAAGGAAAATGTTTATTTTATATTCGGTCGCTAACCCCGGAGCAAATCTGCCTGTGCGTTGCATGCAGACAGGCAACGGGGAATGCACTCGCTGATCAATTCAACTTTGTTGTTATCCTGAAGCCTGTCAAGCAGTCCCTTCACAGAAACTCCGAATGCGGGATGTATAGCACAGGAAGCTATTTCATTCAACGGGACAAGCGCAAAACGCCTCTTGTGAAGCTCTGCGTGCGGAATGGCAATTCCTTCCTCTTTTACAACAGCCTGCCCGTAGAGCAGGATATCGATATCTATTATCCTCGGCCCCCACTTCTTCCCCCTGTTTCTGCCCATTTCGTTTTCCACTCTCTGCATGGCATTCATGAGGGCACGCGGCCCGAGCATGGTTCTTATCTCGACAGCTCCATTTACAAACCAGTCCTGCTCCTCGAAACCAACCGGCTGAGTCTTATATAAGGACGAGCATCTCAAGATTCCGACTCCATCCACATCAGCTATGCGTTTGACAGCAGCGGTACAGTTCGCCGCGGCATCCCCGATATTGGAGCCTATACCCAGAAAACAAATAACCCCGTCTTCCAATTATCCTTACCCTCAGTCCTGCAGACCCAGGACGTCCTGCATATCATAAAGACCTTTCTCCCTGTCCACTATCCAGGTGGCCGCCCTGATGGCTCCTCCGGCGAAGTTATCGCGGCTGTGTGCCCGGTGAGTGAACTCCAACCTCTCACCCATACCGCCGAAGATCACAGTGTGTTCGCCGACTATGTCACCGGCTCTCACGGTATGCACGCCGATCTCGGCATCCGGCCTCGGACCTGTCATACCCCTGCGTCCATATACACCGACCTTGTCAACGTCTCTGTCAAGGGCCTGCGCTATAATCTGGGCCATTTTTACAGCGGTCCCGCTGGGCGCGTCCTTCTTCTGGTTGTGATGTGCCTCTATGATCTCCACATCGTACCCGTCGCCGAGGATCCCGGCCATGTCTTTGAGCATCTTGAACATTACATTTACGCCAACGCTCATGTTGGGAGCCAGGACACACCTTGCCCCTCTGGAAATGTCCGCCACCTGCTCCATCTCATCCGGTGTCAATCCAGTAGAACCTATGACAATTGCCTTATCACTGTCCGCAGCTATCCTGAGATGTTCAACAGAGGCTGTGTGGCTGCTGAAATCAATAACAACATCACATCGTCCGATGCAATTGTTCAGGTTATCTTCCAGGATTACACCGGTTTCACCCAGTCCGAGATACGAGCCGACATCACTGCCCGTGAGTTGATGTCCCTTCTGTTCCACCGCTCCCACAAGTTTTAATCTATCATCACCATGGACAAGCGTTATGATACGCCCACCCATTCGCCCGGCGGCACCTGTAACTATTATCTTTATCACATTGCTCACCATCACCAGATCAGACCATAATCAGTCATAATTTGTTTTAATTGTTCATAATTTGCGTCCGACATTCCGCAAAGAGGAAGCCTTAATTCATATTCTATCTTACCCATCATTGCGAGGGCAGCCTTTACCGGAACAGGGTTGGTTTCCAGAAAACACGCGTCCATCACTGTTCTCATCCTGTGATGGAGCCCGCGAGCCTTGACCAGATCGCCATCATCATAGGCGTCTATCATAGCAGCCATATCTTCGGGAATAATATTAGATACAACGGAGATAACCCCCCTGCCCCCTACAGCAAGAACAGGCAGAACCGTGAAGTCATCTCCAGACAGGACGGCAAAATCGTCACCGCAGAGTTCCAAAACCCTGCTTATCTGTTTCAGGTCCCCCGATGCTTCCTTTACACCTGCGATATTACTGATTTTTGAAAGTCTTGCATCGGTCTCCGGCAGGAGATTAATCCCCGTTCTGCCCGGCACATTGTAGAGAATAATCGGCACAGGAACGGCATCCGCCACTGCCTTGTAGTGTTGATAAAGCCCCTCCTGCGAAGGTTTGTTATAATAAGGCGTAACGTGCAAGGTCCCATCTGCTCCTGCTTTGTACGCATGTTCGGTAAGCCTTATGGCCTCTCTTGTGCTGTTGGAACCCGTCCCCGCGATTACAGGAACTCTCTTATTGACGGCATCAATGGTAATCTCGATAACCCTGTCGTGCTCCTCATGGGACAGTGTCGCACTCTCCCCCGTGGTGCCACAGGGAACAATTCCATCTGTACCAGACTCTATCTGGAACTCGATAAGCTTCCTCAGCGCCTCTTCATCCACCCTGCCATCTTTGAAGGGTGTTACAATTGCGACTATCGCTCCTCTAAACATTGACTCTCCTCCTGTTGAAAGTTTGGTTTTCCGGTCAACTAATACACCTGTTATCCGACCACCTGAATCCTTTAGCCCTTCCTCCTATTGAAGGAAATCCGGCACACTCTCGCCTCTTATCAGGTCTGTCCGGGTTTCTCCGGATCTTATCACATAAAATTCCGCGCCTCTGACAAGCACCTCCGGAACCCTCGGCCTCGAGTTGTAGTTTGACGACATGGAATAACCATACGCCCCGGCACTCATGACAACCACGAGCTCCCCTCGCTCAAGATCGGGGATGGCCCGGCCTTTGGCAAGATAGTCGCCCGACTCACAAATGGGACCTACCACATCAGATAAAGTATTCCCTCGCTCTTTCAGCACAACAGGCTGGATTTTATGATACGAATCATACAGGCTGGGCCTCATCAGGTCATTCATCCCAGCATCAACAATGACAAATTTCTTGTCAGCACTGGTCTTTATGTAAAGCACCTCGGAAACCAGTACGCCCGCGTTTCCGACTATCACCCTTCCAGGTTCAAATATGAACGTGCAATCCATATCTCTCGCCCTGTCAATAATGACTTTCGCGTAATCGGTCGGATGGGGAGGCGTCTCCTGATCATAGGTAATCCCCAGGCCTCCTCCGAGATCCAAATATCTAATGCCGATACCTTCATTTCTGAGAGAAAATATCAGGTCCTTCAGACGATCCAGCGCTTCAATAAAGGGGGAAATTTCTGTTATTTGTGATCCTATATGGCAATCCACTCCTATTATCTCTATATGATCCAGGTTGTCGGCATGGCGGTACTCGTCCATAGATCTTTCAATATCTATTCCGAACTTATTTTCCTTCATTCCGGTGGATATATGGGGATGTGTCATGGGATCCACATCGGGATTCACACGCAGGGATATCCTCGCAACCCTGTCCATCCTTCCGGCACACTCGTTTATTACCTCAAGCTCCTGGGACGACTCGATATTGAACATGAGTATGTCGCTCTCCAGAGCGTATCTTATCTCTTCCTCACTTTTTCCGACACCGGAATAGACAATTTTTCGGGGATCAGCCCCAGCTTGAAGCACCCTGTAGAGTTCTCCCCCGGATACAATGTCCATGCCGCTTCCTTTATTTATGAATATCTTGAGGATGGCCGCATTGGAATTGGCCTTCGCGGAAAAACAGACAATATGGGGGACATCATCAAAGGCTGAGTTAAAGACCTCAAAATGCCTCTTAAGCGTTCTGTGGCTGTAGAGGTAATGAGGAGTTCCCACGGCCTTTGCCACTTCGGCAACCGGAACATCCTCGCACCAGAACTCATTATCTACATAATGGAAATAATTCATAATATATCGGCTACAAGTTCAGGTCCCGATGCTCAGACTCATGGTATATCTATGCGGGCAGTATTGGATTCATCCCCGCACATATCGGATGAATCGCATATCACAACCCTGTAAGAATAGGAAAACCCGCTTCTTATGTTTCGATCCAGGTATACAAAACGCCCTTCATCATCCAACTTCAGGTCACGAAGTGGGAGGTATTCCGCAATGGCATATATCCGGGGACAATTCAGACAATTATCTCCATTCACTTTCAACGCACTCTTCAGGATCCTGACATGTTCCGCACGTCCACGCTCTCCCGGAATGCTCCATTTCAGAACTGCTCCATCCTTGTCGATAGACACATCAAGGTCAGAAACCGCTTCGGGATAATTGACATGAAGGTAACGCGGATCAGCCTTTTTTCCACAACCTGTACTTAATATGGTCAGAAAAGATACCGCTACTATCAACACGGTCCATAAACTATTCCTCATCATAACACACACCTCTATGCTGATTTGCTGGACTCTATCTCTTCTATTCTCCTTAAAACCGCATCTTTTGCCGTTCCACCGGTGATATTTCGCGCGCTGACCGAACTATCCACACTCATGCACGCGTAGATATCATCTTCGGCCTCCTTCCAGAACAGGCGAATCTCCTCTATATCAAGCGCATGCATATCTTTCTGTCTTTCAACGCAGTATCCCACGAGACGACCCACTATGCCGTGCGCCTCTCTGAATGGAACCCCCTTCATTACAAGATAATCGGCCACATCCGTCGCAGTGGAAAATCCTCCCGAGGCGCTCTCCATCATCCTGTCCCTGTTGAATTTCAGGTTTCGAGTCATATCCGAAAGTACGGCAAGGCAGGCCTTAACCGTGTCAACCGCGTCAAACAAAGGCTCCTTGTCTTCCTGAAGATCACGGTCATAGGTCATGGGGAGCCCCTTCATGATGGTCAGTATCGCCATCAGATCTCCATAGACACGTCCTGTCTTCCCCCTTATCAGTTCAGCCACATCGGGATTCTTTTTCTGGGGCATAATACTGCTGCCGGTGGTAAACGCATCGGATATATCGACAAAACCGAACTCCTCACCGGACCAGATAACAAGATCCTCACAGAAACGGCTCATATGCATCATCAGCAGGCTTGCATTGAAAATAAATTCCGCGACAAAATCTCTGTCTGAAACCGCGTCCATGCTGTTTTCTGAGATCTTCGGAAAATCAAGCAGTTCGGCCACGTATTCCCGGCTTACAGGAAATCCTGTGCCCGCGAGGGCCGCTGAACCGAGAGGCATGACATTTATTCTATCTACGCACTCTCTCAGGCGGCTCATATCCCTGTCCAGCATCTCCCAATAGGCAAGAAGGTAATGGGCCAGAAGTACCGGCTGCGCCTTTTGCATATGTGTGTAACCGGGGACTATTGTATCGATCTCCTTCTTCGCCACATCGACAAGAGATGTCTGAAGATTCGCCACAAGGTCGATGATATATTTCACCTCGTCCCTGAGATAAAGCCTCATGTCAAGGGATATCTGGTCGTTTCTGCTCCTTGCCGTGTGAAGTTTTCCCCCTGCCTCTCCAATACGATCTATCAGAGATTTTTCTATGGCCATGTGTATGTCTTCCAGATCGGAAGAATAGGGAAATTCACCCTTTTCCATGCTTTGCAGGATGTCCTGAAGACCGGATATTATCCTTTCGGCATCTTCGGAGGAGATAATCCCCTGTGCGGCAAGCATCCGGCAATGTGCCACGCTCCCCTCAATATCATAACGGTAGAGTCTTTTATCGAAGTGGAGGGAGGACGTGAATTCCTCTACTTTTTTGTCAGTGGGTTCGGTGAATCGTCCTCCCCACGGTTTTTTATGTCCGGTCATAGGTCAGTCCCGTTTATTATTTCTGGTTCTTCTCCAATTCAGGCTTTTGTTGGGTTTCGTACCTCAACCCAACCTACTCGACCCCTCGAATCCTATTTCTTCAATAATGCCTGCATCTTCAGCCTGAGCGCGTTGAGCCTGATAAACCCGGTGGCATCCTTCTGATTATAGACCTCATCCTCGTCAAAGGTAGCCAGGTCCTCACTGTAGAGCGATACCGGTGCCTTGACACCCACCGGAGTACAGTTTCCCTTGTAGAGCTTAAGGCGTACTGTCCCGGTAACATCCTTCTGCGACTCATCCACCATCTTCTGGATCATTTCGCGCTCGGGTGAATACCAGAAACCGTTGTATATGATCTGCGCATACTTGGGCATGATGGAATCTCTAAGGAGCATGGCCTCTCTGTCCATGGTGATCGTTTCCATCGCGCGGTGGGCAGCCCAGAGGACCGTGCCACCCGGCGTTTCATAGATTCCCCTCGATTTCATACCCACAAAACGGTTTTCCACCATATCCATCCTGCCGACACCGTTGTCTCCCGCGAGTGTGTTCATATGATCCAGAAGCTGAGCAGGGCTCATTGTCTGCCCATCGATCGCCACGGGGTTTCCCTCTTCAAAAGAGACCTCCACATAGGTAGGTCGATCGGGCGCATCTTCGGGAGAAACGCTCATCACATACATATCTTCAGGCGGCTCTTTCCACAGGTCTTCAAGGATTCCTCCTTCGTGAGAGATATGTAAAAGATTTCTGTCTTCACTATAGGGGCTTTTTTTCGTTGATCTTATGGGAATGTTGTGTTTGTCAGCATAATCTATCATGGCTTCCCTTGAATTGAGGGTCCAGTGTTCATCCTTCCAGGCCGATATGATCTTTATATCCGGATCAAGAGCCATGTAGGTCATCTCAAATCTCACCTGGTCGTTGCCCTTACCGGTAGCTCCGTGACAGACAGCATCCGCACCCTCTTTGTGCGCGATCTCAATCTGCCGTTTGGCCACTATCGGCCTTGCGAGAGAGGTGCCGAGAAGATACGTCCCCTCATATACCGCGTTAGCCCTCAGGGCGGGAAAGACGAAATCTCTCACGAACTCCTCTTTCAAGTCTTCCACATATGCCTTGACCGCCCCCGTGGCAACCGCCTTTTCCTCCAGGCCTTCAAGTTCCTGCTTCTGCCCAACGTCTCCGGTAAGGGTAATGACTTCACACCCGTAGGTCTCAATCAGCCATCTGACAATCACGGAGGAATCAAGTCCTCCGGAATATGCCAGGACCACCTTTTTTATTTCTTTGCTCACTTTCATCTTCCTCCAGACATAAGCATTTCCATAATAGCCTTCTGTACATGCAGGCGGTTCTCCGCCTGATCAATAATAACGGAATGCGGCCCGTCTATCACGCTTGCAGCTATCTCTTCCCCGCGGTGCGCGGGCAGGCAGTGCATAATGATGGCATCTTTCTTCGCGCAACCGACCAGTTTTTCATCTACCTGATATTCACGGAATGCTATCACCCTCTCTTCCTGTTCATCTTCCTGACCCATGCTGGCCCATACATCCGTATATATAACGTCGGCGCCGGAGGCCGCATCGGCGGGAATCCGCAAAAGCTCTATGCCTTCCTTCGACTCTCTGATCCCTCTTTCTAATATGGACTTATCAGGATCATAGCCTTCAGGACAGGCAACGGCCAGATGAAAGGGGAGTCTGGCTGCGGCATTTATCCACGAATTAGTCATGTTATTTCCGTCGCCGATATAGGCTACCTTCAGCCCATCATACCCGCCCTTTTTCTCTATTATGGTAAAAAGGTCGCTTAACACCTGGCACGGGTGCAACAGGTCCGTCAATCCGTTGATAACGGGTATCGCGGCATATTTCGCAAATTCCTCGATCAGGTCCTGTTCGAACGTCCTTATCATAATACCGTCGATATATCTCGACATTACCCTTGCCGTATCTGCGACAGTTTCTCCCCTTCCAAGCTGTACATCACGCCTGCTCAGGAATATACCAGTCCCGCCAAGTTGATGGATACCTGCTTCAAAGGAAAGCCTCGTCCTTGTGGACGATTTATCGAACAGCATGCCCAGCGTCTTCCCCTGAAGGGATGAGTGTGCCACACCTTTTTGCAGCAAACTTTTCAGCCTTTCCGCCCTCTTGAATATCTCGCTAAAGTCATCGACATTGAGATCATGGATTGTCAACAAATCTTTCTTCACAGGCTTCTCATCACCTCATCGAGGATATCAACCGCATGGTCTATATCCCCTCTCTTAATAATCAGGGGAGGAACAAATCGCAGTACATTACCGCAAGTGCAGTTCAGGAGCAGTCCCCTTTCCATGCATCTGTTTACTATATCCGCACCATCCATGGAAAGCTCGACACCAAGCATAAGACCCCTCCCCCTGACTTCTCTGATAAAGCCATGGTCTGCCTTCAATCCTTCGAGTTTTTGGCGGAAATATGCACCCATTTTTCTGCAGTTATCCAGTACTCCTCCATGCAGCAACTCTTCCATCACGGCGATACCTGCCACCATGGCGAGAGGGTTTCCACCGAAAGTTGACGCGTGGGTTCCCGGCGTAAAGGATGTCGCCACCCTGTCGGTCGCCAGCATTGCCCCAACGGGGAAACCATTGCCCAGGGCCTTGGCCAGAGTCATGATATCGGGTTTTATTCCGCTCGCCTCATACGCGAACAGGTTACCCGTGCGCCCCATACCTGTCTGAACTTCATCCAGAATCAGAAGAATACCCCTGTCATCACATATCTTTCTTACACCTTTAAGATAATTCTCTGACGGGACCCTGACACCACCTTCACCCTGTATAGCTTCCACCATAACGGCGCAAGTATCTTCCGCAACGGCCCGTTCAAGTGTGCCAAGATCGTCGAAGGGAACATATCCGAAGCCAGCCGGCAGAGGATCAAAACCCTTCTGAAATCTCTGCTGTCCGGTCGCAGTGACAGTGGCAAGCGTTCGTCCGTGGAAGGAATCTTTCATGGTCACTATACGATATCTGCCTTCATCCATGTTTTCATGGGCGTATTTTCGCGCCAGTTTAATGGCCGCCTCGTTCGCTTCCGCCCCGCTGTTACAGAAAAACACCTTGTCCGCAAAAGAATTCTCCACCAGAAGGCCGGCCAGCCGGATCTGTGGTTCAATATGGTATATATTGGATACGTGCATCAGCGTTTCGGCCTGTTTGCTGATTGCCCCGGATACTGATGGATTGGCATGACCAAGACCGCACACGGCGATACCAGCCAGGAAATCGAGGTATTCCTTCCCATCAGAATCCCATACATGTACCCCTTCTCCTCTTACCAGAACAACCGGCAGGCGCGAATAGGTGCCCATGATATATCTGTTCGAATTAGAGATAAGCTCTTTTGTTGTCATAGTGCCTCTATCTTTCGCGTTGCGGA
The DNA here is from genome assembly GCA_964540715.1 of uncultured Syntrophaceae bacterium. Taxonomy (GTDB): domain Bacteria; phylum Desulfobacterota; class Syntrophia; order Syntrophales; family UBA2210; genus UBA2210. Next base: position 10,696 of record CAZINZ010000013.1, read on the forward strand.
TTATCCGTTCCTCGTTTCCAGTTTCAAGTTTCCTGACCCCTGACCCCTGCAACTCAGTCCTTTACCACTTCCGTTCCTATACCGCTGTCTGTAAATATCTCCAGGAGAATCGCGTGATCCAGACGTCCATCAATTATGTGCGTTTTCCCCACGCCTTTTCTGAGGGCCTTTATGCAGCACTTTACCTTGGGATACATGCCTCCGCTTATCGTGCCATCTTCGATCAGCTCATCGGCCTCAAGATTGTTGACGGAGTTTATCAACCGCCCCTTCTTGTCCAGGATCCCCTCTACATCTGTCAGGAGGACAAGTTTCTCGGCCCCGAGGGCAACCGCCACCTCACCCGCAACTATATCCGCATTGATATTATACGTCTCCCCCCCGTCTCCTGCGCCGGTGGGTGCTATAACCGGAATAAATCCGTCATCTATCAGCGACCTGATAAGCCCGGAATTGACCTTCCTCACCCTGCCCACCATTCCTATGTCTATTATCTCCGGTGGAGTATCCTTCGCCTTTTCGGCGCTCAGGATATATTTTTCCGCTTCTATGATGTTACCGTCCTTGCCGCTCAGCCCTACCGCCCTGCCGCCATGGTTGTTGATCAGCCCAACTATCTCCTTGTTCACCTTACCTGTAAGGACCATCTCTACTATATCCATAGTCTCTTCGTCCGTCACTCTCATCCCCCGGACGAATTTTGAATCCTTACCCAGTTTCTTGAGGAAGGCTCCAATCTGAGGACCTCCGCCATGCACAATCACAGGGTTGATCCCAATATACTTCATCATGACAACATTCATGGCAAACATACCTTTCAGATTATCGTCCGACATGGCATGGCCGCCATACTTTATAACTATGATCTTGTTATAAAACCGCCTTATGTAAGGAAGTACCTCGAGGAGTATATCCGCTTTTTCCATGGGTTTTTTGAGATTGTCCGATTGCATGTTTTAAAGTCTCCTACAAGATATACCTGCTGAGATCCTCATCTTCGACTACATCTTTCAATTTATCCCTGACATAATCAGCATCAATATTTATTTTCTTCTTTGCAACCGCGATATCCGGCGCGTCAAAAGATATTTCCTCCAGAAGTATCTCCATGACCGTGTAAAGTCTTCTGGCCCCTATATTTTCCATCTTCCCATTCACAAGGGCCGCCACCTCCGCGATTTCCTCTATTGCGTCGGCCTGGAATTTAAGTTTTATATCTTCAGTGGCCATCATCTCCACATACTGTTTCACAAGGGCATTGTGAGGTTCCGTCAGAATCCTTATGAAATCTTCCTTTTCAAGTGAATCCAGTTCCACCCTTATGGGAAATCTTCCCTGCAGCTCAGGGATAAGATCGGACGGTTTAGAAACGCTGAACGCGCCGGCGGCGATAAAGAGTATGTGGTCCGTCTTTACCATTCCATATTTGGTATTCACATTGGATCCCTCCACAATCGGGAGGAGATCTCTCTGCACACCCTCCCTGGACACATCAGGACCCTGTGAAGAATCACCCCCCACGATCTTGTCTATTTCGTCAAGGAATATGATGCCCGATTGTTCAACCTTCTCCACAGCCGTCCTGGTCACCTTTTCCATATCAACGAGCCTCTGGGCCTCTTCATCGGCCAGCATATTTAAAGCGTCAGGAACCTTGACCTTTCGACTTTTCTTCTTCTGCGGGAATATATTTCCGAACATCTCTTTGATATTCATTCCCATGTCCTCAACACCGGAGGTGGAAAAAATCTCTATCATGGGACCGGTGGGGTTGTCCGAAACTTCAATCTCCACGGTACGATCGTCAAGTTTTCCAGCACGGAGCAGACGACGCAGTTTCTCGCGCGTTTCATTGTGCTGAATGTCCTCCTGGACCACTGCATCACCATCGGGTATATCCAGAAGCGTGCCTTCCGCTTCCGTTATCTCCGGCTTTTCCTGATCCCTGCGCTTTAGTGGAAGCAGGATGTCAAGTATCCTCTCCTCGGCAATCTCCATTGCCTTGGCCTTCACACTCTCCTGTTCCTCTGACCTGACCATGTTTATTGCCAGTTCCACAAGATCCCTTACCATCGATTCAACATCCCTGCCTACATATCCCACCTCAGTAAATTTGGATGCCTCTATCTTCAGAAAGGGAGATCTATCAAGTTTGGCAAGCCTGCGGGCAATCTCCGTTTTCCCTACTCCTGTGGGGCCTATCATTATAATATTTTTGGGTGCTATCTCTTCCTTCAGCTCTTCCGGAACATTCTGGCGCCTCCACCTGTTCCGAAGGGCCACGGCAACCGCCCTCTTGGCATCATGCTGACCTATGATATACTTGTCCAGCTGGGACACAGTTTCTCTCGGTGTTAAATTCGTGGATGACATAAATTCTCTCTTTGCTCCTTAGTCTTTAATTTCGGGTCGTTTTTTTCTTTTCACTTGAATCCTTGAACCCTTTGCCGGGTATCGTACTTCAACCCAACCTTAAGCTTTCTCAGCCACATCCAGTTCCTCTATTTTTATCCTGTCGTTCGTGAATATACATATATCGGCGGCTATGTGCATGGCCTCTTCGACAATCTCCCTCGCGTCGAGTGTAGAGTGCTTTATAAGCGCCCTTGCCGCCGCTTGGGCATATGGGCCGCCGGAGCCGATTGCCAGGACCTCATCATCTGACTCTATCACATCTCCATTACCTGATATTATAAGAAAGTCCACGTCACTGACTGCTATCATCAGGGCTTCAAGGTGCCGCAAGACCCTGTCTGTTCTCCAGTCCTTGGTCAGTTCAACAGCGGCCCTCAAAAGGTTGCCGCCATACTGTTCCAGTTTCTGATCGAACCTGTCAAAGAGGGTAAACGCGTCCGCGGTCGCACCCGCGAAACCTACGATTACCTTGTCATGATACAGCCTTCGGACTTTTCTGGCATTGTGCTTCAGGGCTATCGTATCAAGGGTCACCTGACCGTCACCAGCGACAGCCACTTTTCCCTTGTGCCTTACCGCCACTATGGTTGTTCCTCTCATCTTGTTCATGTCTTTTGTTCTCCTCCGGCCCTTGGATGGCTCCTGTCGTAAACCTCCATCAATCTTGTCACACTGACGGAAGTATATCTCTGTGTGGTGGAAAGGCTTTCATGACCCAGCAGTTCCTGTATAACTCTCAGATCGGCGCCCGCATCCATGAGATGGGTCGCAAATGTGTGTCTGAGCGTATGAGGACTGATCTTCCTGCCGATACCACTGAGGTCTATATACTTGTCTATAATTCTCCTTACGCTTCTCGGAGTCAATCTCGAACCGGACCTGTTCATAAAAAGAGGCGTTCCAATATAATCCCCGGCTTTAGCTCCTGCTGTCTCGGGTCTGCTGCCGATATAGTCATTCAGCGCCGACAATGCGGGACCACCAACAGGGACAATTCTCTCCTTCCTGCCCTTTCCCCTGACCTTCACCAGACTGTTCGAAAAATCGACGTCGCCCACATTCAGGCCCGTAAGTTCGCTCACGCGAACACCGGCTGAATAAAGGACCTCAATTATGGCTCGGTCACGCAGCCCTGATACACCCGATTCGAACTTTACCCCGAGAAGGGAAAATATTTCGTCTATGCTCAAAAATGATGGAAGATATTTGTCCGGCTTCGGCGCCTGTACCATCTGAGCTGGATTATACCTGACCTTTCCCTCTCGAAAAAGAAATTTAAAGAACGCCCTGAGACTGGCCACCTTCCTCGACACAGTAACCTTTTTTATCCTCATGCGATAGAGAGACGCGAGAAACGCCCTGATTACTGTCTGGTCAACTTCGGAGGGGCTGTCAATCCCATTTTTCAGGAGAAATTCCCTAAACTGCCCCAGATCAGACAGATAGTTTCTCCTTGTATGATAAGACAGGTTTTTCTCAACCTCAATGTGAATACCAAAACCTCTGATGGACTCCTCCATCCTAACATTCCTTTCGGGCACGCCCCGAACCTCCGGCGATTCGGAGCTACATCTTATATTTTCCAAAGTCATCAGAAGAGAGATTCTCCAGAAATTCCTCCAACTCTTTCTTCGTGCATTTATTCAAGTCCGTCGTTTTTTTGCCAAAATCGACATTCGTCGACCGTTCAATTATCTTCTCATCCACAAAAATGGGCGCACCGGCCCTTAATGCAAGGGCAATCGCGTCGCTTGGCCGTGCGTCAATTGCAATAGGAACAGCATCTTTCAGGATATGTATAGTGGCAAAAAAAGTATTTTCTTTCAGGTCATTAATGACGATTTGCAGAACCTTCACTTCAAGAATTTTTAACATCTCGTTCATCAAGTCATGCGTCATCGGCCTCGCAAGACTTATCTCCTCCATCTGTGTGGCTATGGCACTTGCCTCGAAGAGGCCTATCCAGATGGGGACAGCCTTTTTCCCCTGCAAATCCTTTAATATCACTATGGGAGTGCTTGACATAGGATCCATTGCAAGTCCAAACACCTTTACTTCTATAAGCATCTCTATCCCCCTTACCCTTAAACCATCTCTCCTCTCAAAGAGTGCATCTGGGCCTGCGCAATCCTCACGCTAACGGTTTTACCTGTCATGCCAGTGTCACCGGCAAAGTTAACTATTTTATTGCCCCTCGTCCTGCCTGTGACCTCGGTATCTGTAATCTTACTTACACCCTCTATAAGCACATCTTTCACAGTTCCCTCAAGAGATCTGTTCTTTTCAAGGCTGTGACACTCCTGGAGCGCCTGAAGCTCAGACAGCCTCTTACCCTTTACCACTTCTTCAACCTTTCCAGCATACCCTTCCGATGCCGTCCCATGCCTGTCAGAATATTTAAAGGAGAATATATTATCAAACCTTACCTTCTTCATAAGGTCAATAGTTTTTTGAAAGTCACTGTCCGTCTCCCCGGGAAATCCGACAATGATATCCGATGTTATGGTTATGTCCGGACATACATTCCTTAGAATGTCAATCTTTTCCAGATACTCCACGGCAGTATATCCCCTCTTCATCCTTTTCAATACATAATCGGAACCGGCCTGCACCGGCAGATGAATGTGCTCACACAGGTTGTCAAGATCGGCGAAGCAACGAGCAAGCTCCTTCGAGAGGTCTTTCGGATGAGATGTGGTAAAGCGAATCCTGTCTATCCCTTCGATGCCACTGACCAGCTTCAGCAATTCGGGAAAATCGGTATCTCCGGAGAGAGTGCTGCCGTATGAATTGACGTTTTGCCCGAGGAGTGTCACCTCCCTTATGCCGTTACCGGCAAGAAATCTGATCTCGTCAACAATATCTGCACCGGCTCTGCTTTCTTCTCTTCCCCTAACATAAGGCACAATGCAGTAGGAGCAGAAATTGTTACATCCCTGCATGATCGTTACGTATGCGCTCACGTCTCCATCGGGAGGCAGGGTTCGGATGCCCAGAGATCTTATCGATTTGTGAAAAGATGTGTCCACAACCCGGGATCCGGTATTGTTAATTGACTCTATCATCTCGGGAAGGCGGTGTATATTATGCGTGCCAAGGACAAAATCAAGATATGGAGCCCTTCTGAAAAATCCTGACCCGTGCTCCTGGGCAAGGCATCCTGCCACACCCATGATAAGCTCGGAATTTCTTTGTTTCAACCTCTTCAGCCTCCCCAGCAGACTGTAAACCTTCTGGGCCGCCTTTTCCCGCACGCTGCAAGTGTTAAGTATGATAATATCGGCCATGTCCGGCTCATCCGTCTCAAGATATCCAGCATCACCGAGAATCTGCGCCATCTGTTCCGTGTCATGGACATTCATCTGACAGCCAAAGGTATGGATATGAAATTTTCCTGTGGACATAAAAGATACCAGCGTATGTTACCGGGAATTAAAATTGGAGGATGATCAGAAGAAATGCAGACGCCGACACCTTTTGACAATACACTCAGCTCTCAAAATCAAAAAGAGGGGTATCACTCTCACCCCTCTTGACTGGAATATAAGCCTGCGGTCCGACTTCCATGATTTGTTAATAAAAGATAAAGATATCGTCCTGTTTATTTCCCGGAATCAACTCTTTCCTTAAGCTCTTTACCGACCTTGAAAAATGGAAGCTTTTTGGGAGCCACCTGTATAGTCTCTCCCGTCTTGGGATTTCTTCCCGTGTACGCTTCGTAGTTCCTTACAACAAAACTCCCGAATCCCCTGATTTCTATCCTGCCCCCTCGCTTGAGCTGTTCGCCAAACCCTTTAAAGATCAGATTGACAACATCCGCGGCCTGTTTTTCAGTAAGACCCTCTTTCTTGCTCAAGGTATCTATCAATTCCGATTTATTCATAAGACCCTCCTATCAACTTGTCAAGATAACGTATAAACCCCTCTGCCTCTTCGACAGAGGATTGTTTACAGATATTATGTATTTTGTTATTAATGTCAAGATAATTTTCATAGATAATCATCACAGTTTTCATTGTTTTTCAGATAGAACATTATTTTTTTCGCGTTCCCGCAAATTCAATCATGCTCTTTACCTCTTTTTTTTGCATATACCTGTACTCTCCGGTCTTAAGATCTCCGAGACTGATATCGGCAACGGCGGTCCTTATCAGTCTCAACACGGGGCGATCTATCGAGTTGAAGAATCTCCGAATTATCCTGTTTCTCCCCTCAAGAATTGTCAACTCTACCCAGCAACTTTTTTTGTTGCTTTTTTCCACAGACACCCAGACCGGTTTAAAACTGCCGTCTTCCAGCATGGCGCCCTTCCGGATGGCCTCAAGATCATTCCTCGTAACACTTCCTTTGATTTTGACCAGATAAGTCTTCGGTGTCTTAAATTCCGGATGCTGCACCCTGTGTGAAAAATCACCGTCATTAGTCATCAGAAGCAATCCTTCCGAATCATAATCAAGCCTTCCGACAGGAAACACCCTTTCAGGTACATCTCTTAACAGATCGATAACAATCGGTCTTCCATGTGTATCCTTCAAGGTCGTGACATATCCACTTGGTTTGTTTAACATCAGATATACCCGGCTTACCGCATCCGAGGATATAAGAGCTCCGTCGATGCGTATCTCATCGCGCGTTTCATCAGCCTTCATCCCCGGCTGTGTTATTATCCGGCCATTCACACTGACACGGCCATCCCGCATCATCTGCTCCGACGCGCGCCGGGATGCTATGCCACACCCGGCTATTATCTTCTGAAGACGCTGTTCCATCGGGATCACCCTTCCAGTTCTTTAAATTCCCTGAGTGTTGGCAGGTCTGAAAGGGCATTGAGTCCAAACGTCTCAAGAAATTTCACGGTAGTTCCATAGATGATGGGTCTGCCGGGCACATTCTTTCTTCCCATCATCCTTACAAAATTCCTCTCCAGCAATCCCTTCAGGCTGCCGCTTACATCCACACCTCTGACCTTTTCTATTTCGGATTTCATAACGGGCTGCCTGTAAGCTACCACCGCAAGCGTCTCCATGGCGGCAGGGCTCAAGGTCAACGGCTTTTCTCTCTTCAGCTTCTGCACCCAGGGCGCTCTGGACTCATCTGTTCTGAACTGGTACCCTCCGGCAATTTCTCTGAGGGTTATGCCTCCACCCCTCTTTTCATATTCTCTTGCGAGATCATTGATTACGGCCAAGATCTCATCTTCTTTAATATCCTCCAGGATTCCTTTTATTCTGGCAACCGTTATTGGTGCTTCAGAAGCAAAGATAAGGGCCTCAATTATGGCCTTCAGGTTGTCCATCTATCTTCCCGCAAGACATATCCTTATGGCCCCGTACGGGACCGCCTGGTATGCCTTGATTATTCTGAGTTTCATAAGTTCGAGTACTGCAAGAAAGGTATATATCAATCTCATGCGATTGCCTTTACCCCCAAGCAGATCAGCAAAAGTAAGCTCGCCTCTTTTTTCCAGCTCGTCCACTATATCATTTATCCTGTCGGAAAGTGATATTTTTTCGATGTCTATCTCCATCAAATCTTTCTGACCGGCATCACGACTTATTCTCCGGAAGGCCTCGACAAGCTCGAATATCCCGATTTCCATGAGAGGCTGTTCATCTTTTTCTGTATCGTCACACGAATAATCTCTGCCAAATACATCCCGGCCAAGAATGTTCATCTTGTCCAGGCCCAGCGCCGCCTCTTTAAATGCCTTATACTCCAGGAGCTGTTTTACAAGTTCTTCACGCGGATCCTCTTCATCCTCCTCTTCATCTTCCTCACTTACTGGCAGAAGCATGCGCGACTTGATGTGGGTCAACGTGGCGGCGAGGACCAGATATTCGCCGGCAAGATCAAGGTCGAGAGATTTCATCAAATCGATATATTTCATATATTGCCTCGTTATGAGGGCAATTGGAATATCGTATATATCGACTTCGTTTTTTTTGATCAGATAAAGCAACAGATCAAGAGGGCCTTCAAATACATCCAACTTGATTTCATAAGCCGCGTCTGTCATATTTTTATGGCTTCCCTTACCTGTTCCATGGTTTGACGGGCAATCTTCGAGGCACCACGCACGCCATCGGCTATTATGCCCCTCACATCCTCCATGTGGTTCAGATAATAATCCTGCCGTTCGTGTATCGGCGCCATACCGTCCAGTATCCGCCCAGCGAGACGCTTTTTGCATTCAACACACCCGATATTGGCCTTTTTGCACCCATCCGATATCTCGTCAACCTCTGAAGAGGGCGAATATATATGGTGAAACGCGAAGGCATTGCACACCTCAGGCCTCCCAGGATCGTTTTTTCTCATCCTCTGCGGATCGGTAAACATGGAGGAAACCTTCTGCCTCAACACATCCCCCCTGTCGCGAAGATAAATGGAATTATCGTATGATTTGCTCATCTTTCTTCCATCAATCCCGAGAAGCTTGGGCACTTCCGTCAACAGAGGCTCGGGAACGGGAAAGATTTCTTTATACAGAAAATTGAACCTCCTCGCTATCTCACGAGTAAGCTCCACATGCGGAAGCTGATCCACTCCGACGGGTACTCCATAGGCCTTATACATTATTATGTCCGCTGCCTGGAGTACCGGATACCCGAGAAAACCAAAGGTCCCGATATCTTTGTTAGACAGCTCTTCCTGCATCTCCTTGTAGGTCGGGTTTCTCTCTAACCAGGAGAGGGGTGTTATCATGGAGAGTATCAAGAACAATTCGGCATGTTCCATTATCTCCGACTGGACAAACATAGTGCTTCTGGCGGGGTCCAGTCCGACACTCAGCCAGTCCACAACCATGTCCAGGGAGTTTGCCTTTATAAGATCCGTGTCCTTATAGTCACTCGTGAGCGCATGCCAGTCGGCGACAAAGTAAAAACAGTCATATATGTCCTTATTCTGGATATCCACCCAGTTCGAAAGCGCCCCGTGAAGATTGCCGAGATGCAGCCTCCCTGTGGGACGCATACCACTCAAGATCCGTTTTTTCATCGTATTCCCTCAGCAAGTAACAGTTTACAGTTATCGGTTCACGGTTAAAAAACCATAGAATTGAAATCAATATTCAAAATGCTTTAATTGTTGGACATCGCTTGCCGTCTATCCAGCAAAGCCGGGCATTGCATAGTTTATTGGAAAAACTGTCAACAGTAAACCGACAACCGTAAACCATTATTATTTAAGAGCGCTCGTATAACAAAAAAGTCTGTCCTGTGTCAAACCATCGGCTTTAATTCATTTATCCTGCGCTGCAATCTTTTTAACTCTTTGTGTCTATCCCCTCTTCTATCGACAGCGTGAAGCACACCAAGCTCGTCAAGACGCTCAAGGGACAGCAACGGGTTTTCTTCTTTTAATATAAGTTTCAGCTCCGAAGAAATTCTGTAACCGGACAGCCTTTCGATAGAACCGGTGGCAACGGCTTCACTAATGAGCTTCTCCGTACCACTCTCAATCCTGAAACCAAACCTCTTCTCAAATCTTACCGCGCGGAATATTCTTGTGGGATCATCGATAAAACTCCTGTCATGCAGGACTCTTACCAATTCCTTCCTTATATCATCCCTTGCATGAAAGAAGTCAAGCAAAACTCCGAAACGGTCGGGATTCAGTCCGACCGCGAGTGTGTTGATGGAAAAGTCCCGTCTGAACATGTCGTTTTTTATGAAATCAGGACTAACAATTGGAAGTGCGGCAGACCGTTCATATATCTCGGTTCTTGCCGTCGCCACATCAATCTTGAACCCATCGGGCAACACAATATTCGCCGTTCCAAACTTTTCATATATTTTAAGACGCGCGCCACGATCAACAGAAAACCTGGACGCAAATGCGATGCCATCTCCCTCTATGACCACATCAACATCAAAGTTATCACGTTGCAGGAACAGGTCGCGTACAAGTCCACCCACGGCATATGCTTCAAAACCCATTTTTTCCGCGCAAACACCGGCATCCCTCAACAGATCGAGGATACGCGACGGAAGCTGATCAAATAACTCAATAATACTTGTACCCATTCTACACACTCTGGAGGAAACTGCAGGCTGAAAAAAAGCAGGGGGGGCAAATAAGATGGACTCGTAAAAAAAAATGGCCCCTGATCCAGGACCAGGGGCCGATATCATCTTAAAATTTTATTAAACCTTTTCAGCAAGGGCCTTGCCAGCCTTGAACTTAATTACATTTTTTTCCTTGATCTGTATTTCTTCTCCGGTCTGCGGGTTTCGCCCTATCCTTGCTTTTCTCTTTACCACCGAAAGCGTGCCAAACCCCACAAGCCCGATCTTACCGCTCTTCTTGAGCTCCGCAGTTACATTGGCAATGTACGAATCCAAAGCGTCCGACGCCTGCACCTTCGTTATCCCCGCATCTCCCGCAATAGCCGCAACCAATTCAGCTTTTGTCATATCTCGTCTCCTCCCCTCAATCATGGTTTTGTTAGGAACTTATAATAACGGCGTCTGAAACATCACCTCCCTGCAATGTCACCAGACCCCACTCATAACTAAACATACGAAGCCGTAACATAAAGAAAATCAACAATCAAGGAAAAAACTACAGAAAACAGATAAAAACTTTCTGAATAGTTACTATTTCTTCCTCACAAGAAAATACAGTTCCCCTTCTTCTTTCAGGTGTCCGGCCATTATCTCAGCGTCATCTCCCCTTCCACAGAACAGGTCCACCCTTCCCGGCCCCTTGATCGCCCCTCCGGCATCCTGATTAAGGACAAACCGGGAAAAAGGTTCCCACGACACGATATTGCCATCTTTGTCTATAACTGGTTTTTTCACTCTGATAAAAGCGAGCGCTCCCCTGGGAAACATACTCGCGTCCGTGGCTATCGATCTACCCGATGTCACGGGGACATTAAGACTCCCTACAGGTCCCTCTTCAACGATTCGGAAAAATACATAACTCTCATTACGGCTCAATATGTCAAACATTTCGTCAGGACGCGCCCTCAGATACCTCTTGATGCCCTTTAGAGACACCTCTCCAAGGGACATTTTCCCCTGCTTCACAAGCAATCTGCCAACACTCCGGTATGGATGACCGTTACTCTGCTCATAACCTACCTGAACAAGACCTCCTCCGGGAAGGACCACAACTCCGGATCCCTGAATCTGCAGGAAAAAAATATCAACGGGATCGGAAAGCCAGAGGAGCTCAAGCCCCCTCCCCTTAAGAGATCCCTTTATGTCTATATCCCCGCGAGTGTAGTAGGGAACAACCCTGCCATCTTCAATACGTGCAACGACGCGCTCCCCTCTGTATTTTTCCCTGAATTTACCAAGGTCCACGACAACGTGGTCATCAGGCGTCCGGTAGATGGGATAGCAATACTCCTGCGTCGCGTCAAAGGACCCGGCAAGGATCGGTTCATAATATCCGGTAAACAATACCTCTCCGCCGCCGCGCCTCCCAACACTTTTGTATATGTCAAAGGCCTGTTTTATCCTCCTGGTCCTGTCACTGTTTGAACCCGGCATCCTGATAATTTTCAGAAACTCGCGAAGGGACTCTTTCAATTCTCCCGCCGTGCATACACGATCTCCGAACAGAAACTCCCGTGTCTCAGGCAACCTGTTATAATACTTCAAGCTTCTGTAAACCGCGAGTTCCAGAGACGGCTGGTCAAGGTCATCCTCCAGGACGCGCAGTTCGCGCGGATCAACCTGGACAAGGGGCATGATTTCCCCTCTGTCCGGCGCTATCACAACGCAACCCGCCAGGAAAAATATAAACAGACAAAGAAGTTTTGTTCTCATATTGAATCCCCCCGCAACAGGTTGCGGGGAATCTCCGATTGTTAATGTTTATTTTTTATTCGCTCGGCAACCAGTTCAAGGTCATCTAACGATCCATGTTATCAGGTCTCACCTGTACCAGATGGACAAAAAAACATCAACGGCATTCGGGATACGGCATCGAGGTTTTTTTTTGCCGTTGTGTTCGCCTCCATTCTCACATCTGCCTTTTACATGATTGCAAGGGACAACCTCGAAGACATCATACATTCAAACCTCACGGTTATTGCGCAATCGATGGCGGACTCTGTAGAGACATTCCTTGATTCAAAAAAAGAGGCCGTCAGGCAACTCTCCAAAAGCATTGTCATAGAGAAGTTTCTCCTTACAGACAGGAAAGACACGACGTACCGGCAGAAAATGGAAGCCGTTATGCGAAGGTTGAAAGACACGGCCGGCATAATTGAACACACCTCCGGCGTCTTCGTCCTAGACAATAATGGAATCGTCGTGGCCTCAAGCGAACCAGCGGATATCGGAAAAAAACAAAAACAGTTATCCTTTCTTTAAGGAAGGGAAGAAGGACGTTTTCATCAAGAACGTCTATCTGTCACAGACAGGGAAGGTAGCTTCCATCGCTTTTTCTGCACCCGTTTATGATGGATCCAACACCCGATTGCTCGGAGTAGTTGTTTCGAAGGTCCGCATGGCAGTGATAGAAGGGATACTGGGAAAGCACTCCGGACTCAACGAAACGTCATCACCTCCCCTTGAAATAATTCTGTTGTCCATTTTTTCCTTTCAGTTTCCGGGTTACGGTTTCAAGCCTCCCTTTTTTCCGGATTCATTACAGACTTGTAATATACAGGAAAGGTTGCCGTAACAAAGAGGTGTTAGCTTAGGAATCAAACAGGATGAAAACTCAATTTGACACCATTAAAAGAAAGAAAGGAAAAACCATGAACTCCAGGACACCAGAAAACATAGACCATGGCAACACGGAAAGCAGCCAGCCAGCCCTGAATGGAAACACGGGAACACAGTTTTCCAGCATCCAGACTATCAACGACTCGGTACAGCAGGCATCACACTGGGTAAGGCCCCTGGAGCAGGAAATCAGCCGCGTGATTGTGGGACAGAAGCATCTTGTTGAACGGCTCCTCGTTGGAATTCTCTCCAACGGCCATTTACTCATTGAGGGGGTACCGGGACTTGCAAAGACACTCGCCCTGAAGACACTGGCCGATGCTATCCAGACCGAATTCAGAAGGATCCAGTTCACGCCGGACATGCTTCCCGCCGATATCGTCGGGACAGAGATCTACAATCCGCGCGACGTTTCCTTCGTTGTTAAGCAGGGTCCGGTATTTGCAAATCTGATCCTTGCGGATGAAATCAATCGGGCGCCGGCCAAGGTGCAAAGCGCGCTACTTGAGGCCATGCAGGAACGTCAGGTCACCATCGGAGACAAAACCCACGCCCTGCCAGATCCGTTTCTGGTAATGGCCACACAGAACCCGATAGAGCAGGAAGGCACCTATCCTCTTCCGGAGGCACAGGTTGACCGCTTTATGCTGAAGGTGGTTATCTCCTATCCTTCGGTCTCAGAAGAACGTATCATATTAGACATGGTGGACACGACCGAACCTCCCGTCAAGGTAAATCCGGTGGTACCTATAGATGACATCATGCGATCGCGCCGCGTCATTAACACCATATATATGGATGATAAAATCAAAAGCTACATTGTATCCCTGGTGTATGCGACCCGTGATCCTCAGGGTTACAACCTTGATCTTCAGCCCTACATCCAGAATGGGGCATCTCCGAGGGCCACCATCAACCTGAAAGCGGCAAGCAAGTCCCTGGCCTTCCTGCACGGACGCGGATATGTCACCCCGGAAGATGTGAAATCAATTGCCATGGATGTCCTCAGGCACCGCGTCAGCATCACCTACGAGGCGGAAGCGGAGGCATTAAGAAGCGAAGATATCGTACAAAAGATACTGGATACCGTACCTGTGCCTTAGGGGTTGCGAGTTGCGGGTTACGGGTGAAAAAGCGAAACCCGGGCTGAGAAAGGGTCAAACATCATGGACAGCAGCATAAGCAGTGAAATTCTTGAAAAGGTACGGCTCATTGAGATCAAGACCAATCGCCTGGTTGATGACTCCCTTGCCGGCCATTACCACTCCGTCTTCAAAGGACACGGCATGGATTTTGACGAGGTGCGGGAATATGTCCCGGGCGATGACGTAAGGAGCATCGACTGGAACGTAACCGCTCGAACCGGGCGTCCCTTCATAAAAAAATTCACCGAGGAGCGGGAGCTGACCATTATGCTTATCATTGATGTCAGCGCTTCCGGCGAATTCGGCTCATCATCCCAGAGCAAGAGGGAGATAATGGCTGAGATGGGAAGCGTACTGGCGTTTTCAGCGGTTCGTAATAATGACAAGGTAGGACTGATACTCTTCACCGACGAAGTTGAACTCTACATACCCCCGGCCAAGGGGAAAACCCATATATTGAGAGTAATCCGGGAAATTCTCTTTTTCCAGCCTTCAGGAATAAAAACGGATATGGCAGCCGCGATGGATTTCGCGAATCAGGTAATCCCCAGACGCTGTGTGATGTTTTTCATATCCGACTTCTGTTTTCCCGGAGAATTCGAAACTTCTCTGACAAATTTCCGGCCCAAACTCAGGATAACCAACCGCCACCACGATGTTATTGCGGTTTCGGTAAATGACCCCTGCGAATGGGAACTGCCCGATATCGGACTACTGACCATCGAGGACTCGGAGACAGGAGAACAGGTCGAACTGAACACCTCGCGAGCCGATATCAGGGAGGGTTTTTCGCAAATATCTGAAGAGCAACGCCGGGAACTGAAAAAAGTTGTCCAGTCATCCGGTGTTGATCTTCTCGAGATTGACACAAACGAACCATACCTGCCTGTGCTGCTGAGCTTCTTCAATTCGCGGGAAAGGAGAAGGCACCGACGATGAAATTTCATACCAGAGTTACTATGGTGGTCATGACGATATTTATTATCATCACGCCGGTATCTGTACTGTGCGCTAAGGATACTTCATTACCCGCGCCTTCGGCAGTAACGAAACAATTGACTCCGGATGTCACAGCCAGCAAACAGACACAGACATCACTCCAGCCGGGCGCAGCGAACAAGGCTGCTGCAACAGAGGATATCCGCGACATAAGAGGTCCAGTCAGCATACCCTGGCCCTGGTGGTGGGCCGTTTATGTCGGAGGCGGGATTGCTCTTCTCCTTCTGGTATGGGGGATATGGAAACTGACTAAAAGCAACAGGACTCTGAGGATAAAACTCGCGTGCGAAACTGCCTTTGAACAGCTTGAACGCGCAAGAGCGCTCATGATTTCCGGAAAAGCGGAGGCATTTTCCGTTGCCGTTTCAAATGCGATCCGTACCTATATAGAGATGCGGTTTAATTTGAGTGCAACTCGTCATACGACAGAGGAATTCATGAGACTCCTCGCGACTGGAAGCAAAGACTCTCTTTGTAACTATCGTAGTGAGCTTCAGGATTTCCTGACACACTGTGATCTGGCAAAGTTTGCACGCCATGCGCTGACAGTTGAACAAATGGAGGCAATGCACACAAACGCGTGGCAGTTTGTCGACAAGACGAAACCCGTTCAGAAAGAGACCCCTGACAGCACAGGAGAAGAATTATGATTCATTTCAATCATCCGGAAATACTGTGGCTGCTGGCCCTGATCCCGCTTCTGGCCTTTATGCGTGGTAAAAAAGGCCCGGCCAGCGCCATCAAGTATTCAAGTTCCCGCGTCGCCGCTGAGCTTGCCGGGGGACATAAGTCCACAGCCGGCAGATGGCTCGGCGCCATACGCTTGATCGCCCTGGCTCTTCTGATTGTAGCCCTTGCAAGACCACAGATTGTTCACGGCACCACTGAGGTGGAGGCAAGCGGGATTGATATACTTCTCGCCCTGGATGTTTCGGGGTCAATGAAAGCCCTTGATTTTAGCATAAAAGGTAAGCAGGTAAGCCGCATCGATGTAGTTAAGCAGGTTGTATCAAGATTCATCAAAGAGCGCCCCAATGACCGAATCGGGCTGGTGGCATTTGCTGGAATGCCATATATCGTCAGCCCCCAAACCCTTGATCACAACTGGCTGCAGCAAAGGTTGGAGACGGTAAGGACCGGCATGATGAAGGATGGCACGGCCATCGGGTCTGCCATAGCATCCGGAGTTAACAGGCTGAGAGATCAGAAGGCCAAGTCGAAAATAGTGATTTTGCTCACTGACGGGATGAACAACGCGGGCAAGGTTTCGCCGGTAACAGCGGCCGAGGCGGCTGAGGCAATGGGCATCAAGGTTTATACCATCGGCGCCGGTTCCCATGGTGAAGTACCTGTTCCTGTCACAGACCGTAACGGAAACAGCAGGCTTGTCATGGCAAAGGTGAACATAGACGAAGATACCTTGAAAAAGGTCGCCTCCATGACCGGTGCACAATACTATCGCGCAACAGGGACCGAGTCACTCAAAAAAATCTATGGCGAGATCAACAAGCTGGAGAAAACAACGCGTAAGATAAAGAAATTTGAACATCGTACTGAGGTATTCCCCTGGGCCGCTATACCGGTACTGTTTTTACTTGGCCTTGAGACAACGCTGTCGCAGACACGTTTTCGTCGCCTGCCGTAGCAGAGTGGACCCAGGGAGTAATCCTTTAATTCTTATCTGATTGGAAGAAAGGACAATATAAATGCAATTCGCACATTCAATCTGGCTGGTGGCAGGAGTAGCAACATGTACGGCCCTGGCCCTCAGTTTTCGACATCTTCAGAGAAGAAATCGGACGGCGTTGAAAAAATTTGCTTCCGGGCATCTGCTGGAAAAACTGACCGAAAGTGTCTCACCGGCCCGGAGAATGACAAAACAGATACTGTTTATTCTGTCAGTCGGGTGCATCTTCATTGCCCTTGCCCAGCCTCAGATCGGATTTCGATGGGAAGAGATCAAGCGCAAGGGCATCGATATCCTTATGGCGGTAGATACCTCAAGGAGCATGTTAGCCAACGATGTAAAACCGAACAGGCTCGAGAGAAGCAAACTGGGCATAATGGATTTTGTTTCTGAACTTAATGGCGATCGCGTGGGTCTGATTCCATTTGCCGGTACCGCTTTTCTGATGTGCCCCCTGACCATGGACTATGATGCATTCAGGCAATCACTTACGGCCCTTGATACGAATACCATTCCTCAGGGCGGGACGGATCTTGCGAGCGCCATATACGAAGCACATGCGGCCTTCACAAATGACGCGAATCACAAGATACTCATTCTCATGACCGATGGAGAGGATCTGGAAGGCAACGCGCTGAGCGCCGCACAGGAAGCGAAGGCAAAAGGTATGACCATCTATACCGTAGGCGTCGGCACCCCCGGAGGCGAACTGATTCCCATAGAGACTCAGGGGAAAGGAGTTTCATTTGTAAAGGATGAAACGGGCCGGATGGTTAAATCTCGTCTGGACGAAAAGACGCTCAAGGATATTGCCGAAGCAACCGGTGGGGCATATGAGCCTCTCGGCAGACAGGCACAGGGCCTTGAAACAATCTACAGCAGAAAACTCAGTCTTGTCCCAAAACATGAGCTCGCGGAAAGGATGCAGAAGGTTCCCATAAACAGGTTTGAATGGCCCCTCGCCCTTGCCTTTGTCCTTCTCTTGATTGAATTTATCCTCAGTGACCGCAGGAGAAAGGGACCATTATCTCCGGAAATCAAAACTGCCGACAGACGTCCAAGATCATGGACAAAGGCCACCATCGCTACTATATTCGGTTCTCTTTTTACGGTTTCACTCGTCCTGTGTTCTACGGCATGGGCCTCTCCGCAGAGCGCCGAAAAGGCATACAAAAAAGGCGATTTTTCTCAGGCATCAACCGAATACAGGGCTGCCGTTGACAAAGATCCGGAAGACTGTATACTCCGGTTCAACCTCGGCACAGCGAGCTATAAAGACAGAAAATACAAAGAAGCCTTTAATGCCTTCAAGGATACCCTGGCAAGCAGTGAATTGCCCCTGCAGAACAAGACCTATTACAACCTCGGCAACACGCTCTATCGCATGGGACAGCAGATCGAAAAAACAAAGCCGGAAAACACCATTAAGCAGTGGCAGGCAGCGATTAGCGCGTATGACGGCGCGTTGAAACTCAACGCAGATGACAAAGACGCGCTTTTCAATAAAGACTTCGTGAAAAAAAAGCTGGAGGAACTGAAAAAGAAACAGAAGAATAACAAAGATAATAAGAACAATAAGAAGAAAGACAACAAAGATAAAAACAAAGATGACAAGAATGATGATAAAAAAGATAAGGGTGATCAGAACAAAAAACCCGGTTCAAAGGGGAACGACACCCAGGGTAAGTCAAACAGGCAGGATAAGAGCGATCCTGAGTCCGGCGATAAAGAGAAAAAACAAAATGGCGACAAGAAGGACAAGCGGACAGATAATAACAAAGGGGATCAGGGGATGAAAAAACCGGCAATGCCGGAAGCCGGGAACAAGAGTAAGGCCGGAACTTCCGAGGGAAAACCTCAGGAACGCAAACCGGGACAGATGACAAGGGAGGAAGCAAAAAATCTTCTTGATTCTCTCAAGGGAGATGAAAAATCAATGCCGCTTTCCCCTGATAAAGGACGGCAGAGTAAACATGATGAAATGAAAAGGAGAAACTGGTAATGGATTATCGGATCCGTAAATCTCCAATGATCAAAAAGGCTCATCAGGCTTCTGCAATCTTGATATGCATTATCTCTCTGCTGCTCCTCATTTCGGGAAATGCACGGGGAAGTGGAAATGCCAGTGGCATATCAGCCACACTTGAGCCTCCGAATATCACCCTCGGGAACATGTCCGTTCTTTCGTTGCATATATCAGGGTCACGTTCGGGTAAACCGGTCATGCCTCACGTCGATGGTCTGCGATTTATTCCCGCGGGACAGAGCAGCGAATACAAGTTCATAAACGGGAAGGTTTCAGCGTCTGTTTCTTTCATCTATCGAGTAGTGCCTGACAGGACGGGGTATTTTAACATCCCTCCGATCATGACAGATACAGACGATCAAATAAAGACTGAATCCCTTACTCTGCATGTGGCAGGATCGCAAAAAAGCGGAGCTAATACAGCACAACCTCCCGCACAGCAACCACAACAACCTGAGAATACGACCAAGTTGGAGAAAAACGAGATCGGCGAGACTGCGTTTCTGCGTGTAACCCCGGCTACACACAAGCCGTATGTGGGTGAAACGGTGCCCGTCAAAATCAGTGCATATTTTCGACGCGGTGTCCGGGCAACAGTAAACTCATTGCCGGTTCCGAATGGAAACGCCTTCTCCTTCCAGTCTGTCAGCGGAAAGCCACGGCAAACCGAAGAAATAATCGACGGAAAGGCCTTCAGTGTGCTCACCTGGAATGCGGTAATGTCGGCAGTCAAAGAGGGTGAATATCCCTTCGGTGTTCACATGGACGTTACATTGCTGGTTCCGGATAGATCACGCCGCCGTTCATCTTTCGGCAACAGTTTCTTTGACGATAGTTTTTTTAACAGCTTCTTCGGAGGCATGAGAGAAAAAGAAGTAAACATAGCAAGCATCAATCAGACAATGCGCGTTATCCCTCTCCCCAAAGCGGGAAAGCCTGATAATTTCAGCGGCGCCGTGGGCAGTTTCAGCCTTTCGGCAGAGGCTGCTCCAAAGGAATGTATGGTTGGAGACCCCATAACACTGATGATGGTTATCAGGGGAAAAGGTAATTTTGACCGGGTAAAAGAACCTTCGTTAAGCTCTGACAGCGGGTGGAAAACCTACACACCGGATGCAAAATTCAAACCGTCCGGTGTTGCCGGCAACAAGGGGGAAAAACTGTTTGAGCAGGCCATCATCCCGCTCGACCCATCCATAAGTAAGGTACCCCCCGTGAGATTCAGCTACTTTGACACAAAGACCCGGAAGTATGTCAGTCTGAAAACCAGACCGATACCGGTAAAAATTATTCCTTCTTCAGAGGCAGCGCGGAACATATCGGCTCGATATCGAAAAGATGCGGCTGTCACGAAAACACCGAACATTACCGGCACAGCAGGCCTTGCGCCGATCCACATCAGCCTGGGTCATGTGGTAAAAAGCCTCAGGCCGACTGTAACAGATCCCTGGTTCATCGGCGCGCAGGGAATATTTATCTGTGTCCTGATTGGGGGCATATTCCTCGGACGCAGGAACCGCCGGTTGGACCGCAATCCTGAGATCATGGCAAAAAAGCGCGTAGATCAAAAGATAGAACACTCTTTAAAAAAATTGGACCAATGCATAGTTGAACATGACGTGCAGGGCTTTTTCAACGCCTCCCGTAGCGCCTCTCAGGAACGCCTCGGTCAAATATGGTCGGTCCCACCGGAGACCATTACCCTTGTCGATGTAAAGGCCCGTCTGCCGGAAGATATGGCGAACATAAGACAGATATTCGAAACGGCCGATGCGGTAGCCTATTCCGGCCAGTCTTTCAGCCAGGATGAACTGAAACAATACAGAAAACTGATAATAACAGAACTTGAGAATCTGGAGAAAAGCTGATGACATCAAACAAACCACATAATAACGGAATGATGATCCTGTCCGTCGCCGTCGCGCTGCTCGTCCTGCTGATTTCTGCGCTTCAGTTAAATGCCCGTGCCGGGAATGATGAAGACCTCTTCGCTATGGGCAATCAGGCCTGCGTGGCGGGAGAATTCAACGAGGCCATAGCCCGTTACAAGGAAGTGATGAAAAACGGAGGTGTCTCCGCATCTCTCCTGTACAATATGGCCAATGCGTACTACCAGATAAAAAATCCCGGTCAGGCAATCCTCAATTATGAACGCGCACTCTTCCTTGATCCTGGTAACGTCGATATCAGGGCAAATCTCCGCATGGCACAAAAGGACTTCGGTCTGATTGTTGAACCGTTACCGGTATGGCAGAAGTTTTTCAACATTATGAATATGAACAGATGGACGTGGATCGCGAGCGCCGCTTTCGCCCTGTTCAGCCTCGCTTTCCTCCTGTGGGGCATAATACCGGGGTTAATTCCACCCATACCCTTCAGGGCTGTCACCTGCACGATCCTGGTTATTCTTGTGGTGAGCGCAACCGCCGTGGCTCTCCAGTACAAGAACCTGGACTTGGGCGTGGTGACACAGGATGGCACCCGTTTGCACGTGTCACCCTTCGACGCCGCATCCAGTCCAACCGTCATACAAAACGGAACCGTGGTCAGAATGACAAGGACATACGGAGACTACGTATTTATCGAAGAGCCAAAAGGCAAATCCGGATGGACCGACAAAAAGGCTGTCGAAGCTATTGTAACGCAATAAATATACAGGGCATCATTCTTGATTCGTAAGAATCAGCGTATTTTTCGTGTGTTCCTTAATTGCCTTGTCGCTGAACCACCAGTAACGTTTTTCTCCATTCATAAATGGTTCGATCTGATCGGTGGTGTGGGGGTCGAACTGGCGTCCGGCAATGCCGCCCGGCAAAACTGCCAGTATCTTATCCGGATCCCCTAAATCGGCCACCATCCGGAGTGAAGCGGAGACAGTAACACCAAAGGGCTTATTAAAATCGTATATGCCGCGGTACAGCGTTTCTCCAGAGCCCATCGCCGGATGTGATCCCCCGCCAAGCAACTCTTTTCCGGTCCCCGATCGCCTGATGGGGCTGAGAAATTCGTGCAGATGTACCTTACCCCACAGCCATCCGGCCGGATTGTCTCCGAGGGTCGGCTCAAGTTTTTTGACTGCATTTAAGGCAGCCTGATGGAAAAGATCGTCCCGCACTTCCTTTCTGTCAACAGTATTGACATTATCAAACCAGGGCGAATCTCCATCCATCACCATTTTTTGAAGCCGTTCCTCCCAGAAATACCAGTTACTCAGCATCTCACTGGCGAGTTCGTCACCCAGTTCATCGGCATAAACCTGAAGAGCGAATTCGCGGTAAACGGACTGAAATATAGTGGGGGCCGCGCTATCCGCTGTATCAACACAGTCCCAGTTTGAGAGTATCTGCCCCAGCGCCCTGGTGTCATCATAGCCTGTAAGTGCTCTGGCCATGACCGGCGCTATTTTTTTTGCCATCAGATTGACCTTGTCCCGCTGAAACCCCCACTGGTCTTCCACCGATTTTTCCCCGGGGCTGTCCATCAGTTCGGATAGTCTCCGGTACCGGTAGGAAGGCGACGCCCAGGAGGTATAATGGTAGGGATAATCTTTTCCCACAACCATGTGGTTGCAAGTTCCGATCCATCCCCTGTCAGGATTGATTGCATAAGGCATATCCTCCCAGGGAATCCAGCCGGTCCAGTTATCCGTACTGTCGTTGACCACACAGGGTGTCAGACCTTTTTTCCGGGCACGTACAGGAACCTTGCCCGTTGTCTGCCACCCGAAGTTCCCCTCGGTATCGGCGAAAACAAAATTCAGGGGGACCTGGTTGACATTCTTCAGGGCACGCCGAATCTCTGTCACCGTCCTGGCGTTCTGTAACCGTTCAAAGCCGATAATGGGGGCCATGGACTCAAAACCCGACCAGCGCAACGTTACAACCTTGTCGGTCTTCAAACCGGGCATAACACTGGAAATAACGGGCCCCCTCGTCGTACACCGTACTTTGATCGTTTCTTCCCGGAATCCATCAGGCGCTGTCTTGTCTTTTACCTTCAACGTTTCTTCTATAACTTCAAACGGCATTGACCTGTCACCTTCAAGATAATTGTCCGGATTATCCGGGTCCACTGTCTCGATATACAGGTCCTGGGTGTCGCTGTAGGCATTTGTTGTTCCAATGGCAAAGTAACTGGTCCGGCCGATAACCATCCCGCCTATTCCGGGGATGGTTACACCCACAAATCGTATCGTGGGGGTTATAAGACCACAGGGATACCAGGGACCCGGCAGCATAGTGGCGTTCAAGTGCGGGTCATTGGCGACAATGGGGCTTTGACCTGCTGACAGAATCGGACCGGTTGCCCAGTTGTTGCTGCCAATTTTCAATGAACTGTCCTGAAAACAGGAAAGCATCTCCTTATCAAGCGCAATATTCAAGCGGACGACCTGGAGGGAGGAATCCTGGGTATTCTCTTCCTTCGGGATAGTGTCATCAGGATTAATGTTGAGGGGAAATATTTCAGCGGCACGTTCCGGGCCCAGTTTTTCAACCAGCATCTGCGCGATAATCTCGCAGCCGGCATTGGCCGAACTGTTCCATCCCATGTAATAAAGAATGGCCATTGAATCTGTAATAGTCCACAGCCCGGGTTTTAACCCGGCCAGCTTGAATTCCAGGTGTATGTTATCGGGCCTCGTTTTGATAAAGGCGTTAACTCCATCCACATATTTCTGGAGATAATTAAGTGTTTCATCACTGAGCAGTCCAACGTGTTTCTCTGCGTTACGATAAAAACCCAGCGTTCTCATCCGGGTGTCAAGTCCCCTGGCCTTATCCCCGACAAGCTCTGTGATTCTGCCCGACGCGAAGAGCTTCGTCAGTTCCATCTGGAAAAGCCTGTCCTGGGCTGTTACAAAACCCTGGGCCAGATTGAGATCATCCATATTCTGAGCGTAGATATAGGCCATGCCCTTTTCGTCACGATTAACCGTTACCGGGGCAGTTAATCCGGGGACAACGAGATTACCGTCTTTCGTGAATTTGTTCAGCGGAGATGGGCCAAACGGGTTTATAATGACTCCGACGGCAATAATACTGATGACGATTACGACAAGAAAGAACCAGAGAAATCCTTTTAATATTTTCATGATCAGCCTCCGTTCACAAGATAAAGCATGGGTTAGATTTTAATAGTACCGTTAAGGGTTGTCAGTTCACGGTTATCCAACAAATTATGCAGCAATTGAAACAATTGGAAGGTTACTCTCAATTATCAGTTTTTTCAACCTTAAATCCCGGAGAGTGGGGATAAGCCGTGAACCGTTATAATAAATTCCGATCCTTTCTTCGGCTCACTTTCCACCTTAATCGATCCTCCATGTGCATGGACAATGGCGCGCACGAGACTCAGGCCCAGGCCAAGCCCGCGTTGCGAGCGGCTGTGGTCTCCACGATAGAGCCTGTTCCATATCTTGTCCATCTCACCATGAGGAATCCCGATCCCATCATCGGATATCGAGACCGAGACCATGCCCCCCTTTCTATCGGCTGAAATGTTCACATGCCCACCCTCAGAGCTGTATTTGAGGGCGTTGTCGAGGAGATTCGCTATCACCTGTCTGAAGCGAATCCGGTCCACACTGATGATAATTTCATCAGAAAGATCTTCGGTAATCGATATATTTTTTTCCTCTGCAACCATTTCATACATTTCGATAACTGAATGAACGACCTGCCGAACCGGGACATCTGTAATGTCAAGCTTCATCACTCCCGTTTCAGCCTCTGCCACATCCATCAAGACATTCAACATCGTCAGCACGTTCTCCGATTCTTCCATGCAATCGGCAAGGGCCTCCCGGCAGGACTCTCCGCCTTCAGAATCCTGAAGCGCGAGTTCCGCAACCCCCCTGAGGCGTGTCATTGGAGTACGCAGGTCGTGCGCAACATTGTCGAGGGAATTATGCATCGCACGGATCAGGGAATCATTCCTGTCCAGCATCTGGTTGAAAAGACTTACCAGCTCTTCCATCTCTCCACTCCCGCCGCTCACGGGAACACGGGTGCTGGTCTTGCCAGTCCGCAGTATATTACGTACTGTCTGAATCAACCGTCGTATGGGTCGGATGGCACGAAAGGTCAGGAGGCCGCCCCCTATAATGCCAAGGAGAAGGATCGGGACGACGGTGATCAGGAAAATGGTCCTGAAATAGGAAAGAAGCTCCCGGCTCTGAGTAGTACTCTTTCCAACCTGAAGGGTGAGATCATCGGAGAGCTTTGCCATGCCGACAGTCCAGGCGTTTTCTTCGGCCTGACCTTTGATGGAGACCCATAAATCGTCTCCTGTGGGCTGAATGATTCCGAGACGGGTAGCATCAAACCCATCAAAACCCTTGGGGATACTGACAAAAAGGGCGTTGCCGCGGGGGCTTACTATACGGACAAAATAACAATCTCCTGTTGAAGCGGATTGCTGGTCAAAGCGCGTCTTGAGGGCGCGAATACCTCCTTCTTCATACCAGGCGCGGTATTCATCAATCCTGCTACTGATGATTTCACGCTCCCTCTGCTCGACCAGATCGTGGATAAGATAATAGGTAACAAGGAACAAACCTATTGAGCTGATAACAAAAAAGAGGGCGTAAAGAACACTCAACTTAACACTGAATGTCAGACCGATCTTGTCACTTGTCTTTGAGGACATAGCCCATCCCGCGCACGGTATGAATCAGTTTCGTGCCAAAGTCTCTGTCTATCTTGTTGCGCAACCTGCAAACCAGAACATCCACTACGTTTGTCTGCGGGTCAAAGGAATAATCGTACACATGTTCCAGAATTGATGTCTTGGATATGATGCGTCCCTGATTGCGCAGAAGATGTTCCAGGAGAGCGAACTCACGCGAAGGCAGGGTAATGGGCACATCTCCACGTCGTACTTCACGGCTCAAGCGATCTATGGTCAGATCACCCATACCGAGTACGGCAGATTCGGGAACACTTGCAGACCTCCTTATCAGCGCCTGTATCCTGGCGAGGAGTTCCGAAAAGGAGAATGGCTTAGTCATATAATCATCTCCTCCCCTCTCCAGACCATTAATTCTGTCATCCAGGGAACGTTTGGCGCTCAGAATGATCACCGGTGTCTTTATCCCTTTTGTCCTGAGTCGCTCTATCAGAGAGAGACCGTCGAGGCCGGGAAGCATGATATCAATAATCGCGGCATCATAAGGTTCCGTGGTACCAAAATGCAGCCCGTCCACGCCGTCGTCGGCGACGTCCACGGCATAACCAGCCTCTTTCAACCCTTTTGAAATGAAGGAGGCTATCTTCTCATCATCTTCAACAACAAGAATTCTCATATTTCTTTCCGGTAAACAACTATCGATCCTGATGGTTCACTTGCTGAGCATATGAGATTGGACTCAATATGTCAATATGACCATCCGGCACTATCGATTTTTGTTTACTTTTTTATTTGACAATTACTCAGATTCCCGATAGAAACTTGAGCAATTCGCTTAAATTATGATTAACTAAGTGTTTCAATATTATTAAAAGGTTGGGGGGAATTCAATGACAAAGGAAACAGTAATGAATCGCTGGTATGTTGTAATAGGCGCCATTTTGATCCAGTTGTGTCTTGGCGCTATCTATGCGTGGTCGGTCTTTACGCCCAAGCTAACCCTGTCCGTTGCCAAGGGTGGAATGTACGGTTTCAGCGCTACTCAGGCGGCATGGATCTTTTCCGTTGGCCTTCTGGTCTTTGCGGTAACAGTGGTTATCTCCGGAAAACTGATTGGAATAATGGGTCCGAGAAAGCTGGCATCCATCGGCGGAATCGTCCTTGGCGCCGGGTACATCCTGGGCGGACTGTTCGGATCTTCATTCTTTACTCAGTTGGTTTTCATCGGGGTCGTAGGCGGCGCCGGTATCGGTCTTGCCTATGTCATTCCCATTGCCGTGGGGGTGAAGTGGTTCCCCGACAAAAAAGGAATGGTCACCGGACTGGCCGTCGCCGGTTTCGGTTTCGGCGCTACAATATGGGTGAAGGCGGCCGGTTCCTGGTTCGGCTTGATAGACAACCTGAACTTCTTCGGTCTCGGAGGCGTTCAGAGCGTATTTCTGCTCTATGGGGTACTTTTCCTGATCTTTGTAGTTATCGGAAGCGTTGTGATGATTGATCCCCCGGAGGGTTATGTCCCGGAGGGATGGACTCCCCCCGAACCGGCAAGCTCAAACCCGGGCACCTCGGCTTTGGGAATGACCGATTTTACACCGGGTGAAATGGTGAAAACCCCACAGTTTTATATGACCTGGGTCACATTCCTGTTTTCAGCCATTGCCGGTTTGATGGTAATCTACTGTATCAAACTGTTTGGCATTGATGCTCTGAAGGCCGCGGGAATGACTGCTGCCGCCGCCTCCGCCGCGGCCGGCACAGCCATGGCCCTGTACGCGATCTTCAACGGCCTCGGTCGGATCATCTGGGGGATTGCTTCGGATAAAATCGGACGCAAAACATCCATTTTTCTCATGTGTCTCCTCCAGGGAATCATCATGCTCCTCTTTTACAAGATGGGAGGAACCGTCGTTACACTGATTATCGGCGCATGTATCATCGGATTTAATTTCGGCGGCAACTTCGCCCTTTTTCCCGCTGTCACGGCAGACTATTTCGGCAACAAGAATGTGGGCTTGAACTACGGATATATATTGCTGTCCTACGGTATAGCCGGTGTCATCGGGCCGCAGATAGCCGGATACTTCAAGGACACCGCAACGGGAAGCAGCGATCCTTCAATATGGGTAACTCCTTTTATCATTGCCGGGGTTGTATGCCTTCTCGGAGCAGCTATTACGCTGTTGTCAAAACCACCGAAAAAGTCATAAGCTTCGAAACAATATAAAAACGCCGGCCATTTGGCCGGCGTTTTTATATCTATCTCCGTCTGAACCTGCGCCATACAAAACCGACGACCAAAGCAACAATCCAAAGGGCAATCAAAAAAGCGCAGAAAAACTAGGGACACTTCCCGTATTAATTTACATTTTTCTTTTCCGCCCGTTTTGCCCTTCTCGGGTTTTTGCGATTATTCAACAAAAATCCTTTAGTAAAATACGGGAAGTGTCCCTCTATTTCCAATAAGCTTCTTCAAATCGCATAATCCGGATCTCCTGTAGTATCTCTGTCCGTCTCATCGGCCACCTCCTGGTGACTCATCCTAACCGGACAGATTACGTGCTACAACTCCGGACATATTACGTGCTCCTAACAAAACTCGATATTAGATTTGACAAATGTTCACATACATGTTAACCTAAATCCAAAATGCGTGAAATACTATTTTATAAAACAGCCTCAGGTCAAAGGCCAATTGAAGATTTTCTTGATCAACTTTCTTCTAAACAGGCTCAAAAAGTCACTTGGGTCTTGAAACTCATTGAAGAACTTGATCGAGTCCCTTCAAACTATTTCAAAAAGAATGGTTAACACTTAAGAATTATGGTAAGTTAGATCTTCAGTTGGTTCTAATATATTTCGATTATTGGGGTTTTTTGACGGTCCCAATCTTGTTGTCTTGGCTCACGTATTTCAGAAAAAGGCTCAAAAAACACCGAAGCAGGCGATTAAAATCGCCGAAGAAAGAAGGAAAGATTATTTTCGGAGGAAATATAAATGAGTGATCTTCAAAAATATATAAAAAATCGGAAGTCTCGTGATTCAAAGTATGCATTAGACTTTGATGCCGGGTATGAGCAATTTAAAATCGGTGTACTCTTAAAAAAGGCGCGGGAAGAGGCCGGTTTTACACAAGAGGAACTTGCCGAAAAATTAAATACCAGAAAATCAGCCATTTCTAGAATCGAAAATCATGCAGAGGACATCAAACTCTCTACTTTAAAAAAATTTGCAAATGCTCTTGGTAAAGAACTACGTCTTGAAGTCGCCTAACCACATCGAATGATTCAGAAGACGGCCAGCCAGTGGAAGAACTTATTGCTCATTAGAAAGACCTATACCGCAATCAAGGATTACCAAAAGCAAAAGAACGACAGGATATTCGAATGTTTCATTTGTTTACCGACCGTCGCCGAAAAAAACTCACCCAAGCCCCCTTCCCTTCTAGATGGGAAGACATAATCCACCGTAACGTTGCCCACTACTGCATGCTTGAAGATGCCGAGCGTGCTCACCTGCGTGCCCTGGTACAGGTCTTTATCGCCGAAAAGAATTGGGAAGGAGCCGGTGGACTGGAACTCACTGATGAGATCCGCGTCACGATCTCCGCTCAGGCCTGTCTGCTTCTTCTGGGCCTGCCACACGACTATTACCGGAATGTCGAATCCATCATCGTCTATCCCTCTACCGTTGTTCCGCCTCAACGCAGGCCGGGTTTCTTTGAAAATACATTCGCACCGGTGGAACTGGAGCATCCCATTATCGGGCAGGCGTTCCGGCAGGGACCGGTAATTATTATATGGGACGCGGCCCTGCGCGGTGGCCGTCATCCCGAGTCCGGTCACAACGTTATTTACCACGAATTCGCCCACAAACTGGACATGCTCGACGGCGCGGCCGACGGGACACCTCCACTACGCGACCGGGACGAATATCGTGACTGGGTCCAGACATGTTCGCGTGAATATCTACGTCTGAAAAACGATACCGAAAAGGGAAAGAAATCATTCCTCAATGCCTACGGCGCGACAAACGAAGCGGAATTTTTCGCCGTCGCCACAGAGCAATTCTTCGATCAACCGCGGTTAATGATTGAGCATGCACCGGACCTGTATCGTGTTTTGCAGGAATACTACCGTCAGGATCCCTCCGAACGAGTGTCCCGAAATACCTAGCCAGGGGAAAATTAAAATCGATACTGACCGAACGGGAGGTACAGGACCCCCCCACCCCGGCTTGAGGCATACCGCTAAATGCTGGCACACCTCAAAGACATCCCGAAACGAAAATCCGCGTGGTAATCTACCTGGGGGACAGATTTATTTGTTTTGCTCGGTCTCCCTTGTCCACAAAATTCCACCCGCCTTGCAATTTTCTTCTCGATCTCATCCACAACCTTGGAACTGCCAGTCAACTGTCCCAGTTGTAGCGATTGACGAATTAGGGTAAAAATAAATCTGTCCCCTTTTACCCTATTTTGCTATCACAAAATTCTATATTGCTTTTTGTTTTATCTGTTCTTAATCATCGCCGTTTATTGAAACTCGTACAAACAAACGTGTCCATGCTGTGTATGTTATCTTGGTCCGACCCCCATTTAAGTCTTTCTCATATCGAAGGCAACTGCAGCTAAAACAGCAACCGTTCTTAAAATCACACTTTCTTTTTCTCTATTTTTTCAAGCTCCATCTTCCGGAGTTCCCTCCGAAGTGTCTTCCCAACAACACTTTTAGGGAGTTCATCCATAAATTCGATTAATTTAGGGACTTTGTAGGGCGCAAGATTCTCTTTACAATAATTAACAACATCTTCTTCGGTGAGAGCCCCCCCCTCCTTAACAACGATAAATGCCTTTACCGTCTCACCGCGATACGGGTCCGGCACCCCCACTACGCAGGCCTCAAGTATCTCCGGGTGATCGAAAAGGACATTGTCTATTTCAACAGGAGAGAGGTTATACCCGCTTGCAATAATAAGATCTTTCTTCCTGTCCACAAGGGTCAGATAGCCATCTTTGTCAAAAAACCCGATATCGCCAGTATGATACCACCCCCCCTTGAGGACTTTCTCAGTCTCTTCCTTATTTTTACAATATCCCATCATGACCTGGGGGCCTTTGACAAGTAT
Organism: uncultured Syntrophaceae bacterium; assembly: GCA_964540715.1. GTDB lineage: Bacteria > Desulfobacterota > Syntrophia > Syntrophales > UBA2210 > UBA2210. The sequence continues at coordinate 41,407 of CAZINZ010000013.1, forward strand.
CTCTCCCGCTTCTCCAATCTCACATCTTTTTTCACCTGTCGATGAGTCCACAATCTCGATATCTGTATCCGGGGCAGGTAAGCCGACGGTTCCGGGTTTCATCTCTCCTCCCAACGGACTGGCAGCGATTAACGGTGCAGTCTCTGTCGATCCGTAGACCTCAAGGATCGTGGAACCTGTGAGATCTCTCAATTCCCTGATGGTATCCTCTGCAAGGGGGGCACCCCCGCATATGAATGCCTTGATATATGAGAGGTCAAGTTTTCTGAACTCGGGATCAGCGAGCAGGCTAATAAAAATTGTGGGCACACCGGGTAGGAAAATCGGCTTATGCTTTTTCAACAGCGGTACGATCGTACTTGGCTCAGGCCTTACAATAATCAGATGTTCCCAAGCTTTCCATATCATGAAGTTCATGGTCGTCGTAAAACCGGCAGAATGAAATATGGGGAAGGTTCCGACCATTGACTCCTGTCCTGGCTTTGGTCCGGAAAGCCATTCGTCAAATTGCTGGACACTGACACTGATGTTTTTATGGGACAGCATAACGCCCTTGCTTGCACCCGTTGTCCCTCCGGTGTATATGATCGCTGCAAGGTTTTCCCACCGGCTCTTATCCTCGACGGGTTCATCGGAATATTTTTTTATCAAATCTTTGAAAATTAGAATTTTATCCGTCGGGTCAACCTTTTTAAACAACTCCTTTTTGACAAAAGGAAAAAACTGTTTCTTGGGAAAGGGGAGAAAAGAATGAATATGACAAACGATCACCTTTTCTATTTTTGTCTTGGGCATTACATTTAATATTCTCGGCAATAAAAGCGTCAGGGTGATGGCTATTTTTGCATCCGAGTTGTTAAATTGATGCTCCAGCTCCCTTTCCGTATAAAGGGGGTTATTCTGAACCGCGACGGCACCGATGCGCATAATCGCTAATGTGGCAATGAACGTCTGCGGAATATTCGGAAGGACCATGGCCACCTTGTCTCCCTCCCCTACGCCAAGCGCTGCAAGCGCCCGGGCAAAACGATTTACCAGACCGTCAAAATTTTCAAAAGTAATTTTTTTGCCCATATAGTTCAGGGCAACATTTCCTGAAAATTTAGAGGCTGATCTGTTCAGGGCAGCAGGGATGGTGATTTCCTTGTAATCAATGCTCCTTTTGACCCCCGGCGGATAAGATTTGTGCCAGAACCTTTCTTCCATTTCTTCCTCCCTTCACCTGTTTGAATCCTTATATTTTTATAAACCGCATGAGCGCTTCGCGCTCACAACGAAGGATGAAAATAGCTGTATGATAATGGGAATTCAGTTCATCAATTCTCAGCAATGTAGGATCCGTTCCCCGAACGGGCCGATGTGGGCATCGGGCCCTACAAAATTTTGTACCTGTTTTCATATAAACGCACTTCGGACATTGTCTGGAAATAAGTATATTCACTATTCACTATTTTCATATAAACCTTCGAATGAAAAAGGCGAAACAACACCCTATCTAACTTGAGTAAACATAAGTTTCCAATACGACACTTATTTTTTGTCCTCTTTTAGGTCCACATCATTGAGCTCTCTCCTGAGTATTTTACCCACTGCCGATTTCGGAAGAGTGTCTGTAAACTCATAAACCTTCGGGACCTTGTATGCGGCCAGTGACTTTCGGCAGTAGGCGTCCAGTTCATCTTCTGTAATTGTCTCCCCCGGTTTGGGGACCACAAAGGCCTTTACCGTCTCACCCCGATATTGATCCGGTACTCCGACGACACATGCCTCCAGAACCTTCGGGTGCTCAAATAGGACCTCATCGATTTCCCTTGGATAGATATTGTAACCGCCGGCGAGGATCATATCATTCTTCCGGTCCACGATATACAGGTAGCCATCTTCATCTATTTTCCCGATATCGCCGGAATAGAGCCAGCCGTCACGGATGGCGTTTCCCGTTTCTTTTGGCTGGTTGTAATAACCCGCGAACATCTGGGGGCCTCTTAAGATGATCTCGCCCTCTTCCCCTACAGGCAGCTCCTTGTTACCTTTGTCCAGATCCACAATCTTGATATCGGTGTTGGGGAGGGGGGTTCCTACGCTGCCCAATTTCAGCTTTCCCTTCCATGGCACAATGCTGGCAATGGCAAATTCGGTCATGCCATATGCCTCCACGATGGCCGTGTTTTCATCGATGTCAATGCCCGTTGCCGCCGCGAGCTCTCGAACGGTATCCTGGGCCATGGGCGCAGCACCGGTGAGGAAGCCTTTGACAAATGAAAAATCATGCTTCTGGAAATCGGGGAGGCTTAAGAGCCCGACATATATGCTAGGCACTGCGGGAACGAGGGATGGTTTATACTTTACCATCATATCCAGTACGGCCTGGGGCTCTGGTCTGGGGATCAAGATTGCCGTCCAGGCATTTAGAACGCACAGATTCATCACCGCCGTAAAACCTGCCACATGAAAAAACGGATATATGGCAAGCATCTTTTCTTCCGACTCTTCTCCAAGGTCGAACAGATACGCTTGAATGCTCTGGGTCATAGAAGAAACACATGAATGGGGCATGATAACGCCCTTGGAAAGGCCTGTCGTGCCGCCGGTGTAAAAAATGGAAGCCAGATCATTCCAGTCTATCGAATAGTCTGGGGTTTTTGAAGAGGCGCCTTTGATAAGATCTTTGAATTGGTAATATCCCGTGGCCTTTTTATATTTTAAATACATATCCTTTTTCAGTACGGGAAATAGCTGTTTTTTTGGAAATGGAAGGTAATCGCTGATATGAGCGCTGATTATCGTCTTTATTTTTGTCCTGGATCGGAGCGCCAGCATCCGGGGGGCAAAAAGATCCAGCGTTACAAGGGCGGTGGCCCCCGAGTCATTGAATTGATGCTCAAGCTCTCTGTCTGTGTAAAGCGGGTTATTGGGAACTGGAACACCGCCCATTCTCCAAACGCCGTAATATGCAATGGCGATTTGGGGGATATTGGGCATCAACAGCGCGACTCGATCACCGGCCTTTACGCCGATTCCAACAAGGGCGTTGGCGAACTGGTTCACCAGTTTCTCCAGTTCGGCATATGTTATGTCTTTTCCGAGAAACTGAAGTGCCGTCCGATTTGGAAACCTTTCCGATGCCCGGGTGAGAAAAAGTGGCATGGTGACTTCTTCTATTTCGATGGGTTCATATATGCCGGATGTACCAGATTTTTGCCGTTTACGCTCATCCATCTCACTACCTCCATGTGGTTGTGATACTGCTTTCAATAGAGGCTGGTTAAAAGTCCAGCACTCACGACCCGGTACAGCAATTGGTTCGCTGCCACCAATTTGTATTGGTCAAACCTTTGGTGCATCTTTCTTATCTTCTGCAATTTGTTCGAGCACGCTGTAGTCGAGGATGTATTCAAGAACCCCTAAATATTTACCATCCTTGTCCCTGAGAGCAATAAACTGATTGAGAATTTTTGGGCCCAGGCTGGGAATCCAAAATTCGGCTTCATCTGCCTTTCCGCTTTTAAAATCAGCCAGTATTTTCTCAACTTTCGGTTGTGTCTTGTCGGACATGCAGGATCTTATGTCCGTCCCGACGATCTTGTCCTTATTGAATCGAAAGACCCTTGTTTCCATTTTATTACCATATCGGACAGTGTCGTTTTCATCCACAAACATCATTTCACAAGGCAAGGCATCTAAAATAACTGAAATTTGTTCCAAATTTAAATTTTTAACCATCAGAATAGTCTCCCTTTCGTATAATAATACAAATTTTATCAAGTAACGCCGAGAGTTTATAGATTGAATCTCGACACGTGCCAACAAAAAAAAGACACAGGCACAATTAATTGTCTTGACACAGGAATTCACTCTAATATAACAGCCAGGGATAGTGTAATTTATTTTATGGAATATTTTTTGCGTTACATGACGTGCTCATTAAGAATGTCAGATTTCAAATGAGGCGGTTAGCATGAGATATTTTGCAACACCAGCAAGATTAATTGCGCAATCCAACCAGAGGAGGAAAATCGATGGAAATATCAAAAAATTATGAGGCCTGGCCTAAGGGAAGGCCCAGGACGCTGAACTACCCCGAAATTCCCGTCCATAAGATACTAAGCTCAACATCAACGAAGTATCCTGATATGGTTGCCATAAGGTTTATGGGAATAGAGATTACATTTAGAGAGTTGGACACCCTTTCCACACGATTTGCCAATGGTCTTATGGCCCGTGGTGTTAAAAAGGGAGATCGCGTAGCTGTCCATCTACCTAATTGTCCACAGTTTGCAGTGGCCTACTACGGCATAATGAAGATAGGAGCAGTATTCGTGCCCTGCTCTCCCCTTTTAGTTGAGCGGGAGATGGAGTATCAGCTAAACGACTCGGGAGCCGAAACACTAATTACCCTTGATTTGCTTTCGGGCTCTGTAGAAAATATCATAAAGAAAACAAAGGTCAAAAACCATATAGTTACTGCCATACCCGACAACTACCCCCCCGTATCGGCACCCTTGAGGATGCTGAAGAAGTCTCCTATTGAGAAGGGTGAGGACTTCCTCTCTCTTATAAATGATGGTAGCGAAGACCCGATCAATGTTGATATAGACCCAAAGAGGGACATCGCCCATTTGGGGTACACCGGCGGCACAACTGGGCTCTCAAAGGGAGTTATAATGAGCCACTTCAACGTCGTCTCCAATGTTATTCAGCTTGCCCTCTGGTTCGGCGGGGGGGACGTAACATATAATGACGGAATCCTGTCCACCGATATGACCCCAATGAGGGAAAAGATAAAAGACATAAAAAAACCACTGATTGAAAGGATGACAGCCCTTGTGGTAGTTCCCTGGTTTCATGTCATGGGCACCATCGGTTATCTCAATTTTCCGGTTTACAGTGCGATGACGATGATTGTTTTTCCAAGTTTTGATGCAAAGGAGTATATCCGGGCGGTGGATAAATACCAGGCCGATGTACTGGGAGGCGCCCCGCAGCTCTATATTCCTTTACTTGAAGAACCGGAGTTCAAAAATGTCGATATGTCTCGGATCAAGTTTGCGGTCTCTTCTGCGGCGCCCCTTCCGGTCCCTATTTTGGATAAAATGCTTGATGCCTTTTCCGGAGTGATCTGCGAGGGGTACGGACTCACCGAAGTAACCGGAATGGCCACTATGAATCCACCCAGCAGGGAGGCATCGAAAACGGGATCGGTAGGACTGCCGGTATTTGATACTTTTATAAAGATTATTGATGTAAAAAACGATACAACCCTCCCCCAGGGGAAAGAGGGGGAGATCTGTATCAAGGGCCCCCAATGTATGAGAGGCTATTGGAATAGACCCGAAGAGACCAGCGCCGTCCTCAAAGACGACTGGGTCCACACCGGAGACATCGGCTTCGAGGATAAGGACGGCTATCTTTACATCACCGACAGGAAAAAGGACCTCATCATCTACAAGGGATACAACGTCTATCCAAGGGAACTTGAGGAGGTGCTCTTCACGAACCCGAAAGTGACCCAATGCGCCGTGGTGGGGGGGAAAACAGAAAAGGGAGGGGAAATACCGGTGGCGTTTATTCAACTCAAACCGGATGTTAAAGCCACCGCTGATGAAATCATAGAATTCGTAAACGAAAAGGTCGCTCATTACAAACACATCCGGGAAGTGCATTTTATCGACGAGATGCCAGTGAACGGCGCCGGAAAGATCTTAAAAAGGGTCCTCAGAGAGAAGCTTTGATATAGTGGGAGATTAGCTCAATTTAGGAGTTTCCCCATTGAAATGTGATCTTTAAATTGAAAAATGAATAAATAATGTACAAAGATTTTGTTTATGTTGAATCGGGGGTCAGCTCTTTATATTTTAGTAAACCAATGAAACTCTTTTGTTGCAAGACGTGGGGAGCAGGACTCTAGGCATTCCTCTTTCGGCGGACAGGCCCGCTTCGTTTGGCAAGCTCTACTTCGCCGGACAAGGAAGGCAGATTAAGACTTTATGAACATGATCCTAGGAGGCTGTCCGAGAATAGCAGAGAGTCAGTGAAGAAGTAATGCATATGCGAGTAAAATTCTTCCAGGAATTATTGAGAAAAGCAACTGGGAAAAACTAGGGACACTTCCCGTATTAATTTACATTTTTCTTTTCCGCCCGTTTTGCCCTTCTCGGGTTTTTGCGATTATTCAACAAAAATCCTTTAGTAAAATACGGGAAGTGTCCCTCTATTTCCCATATTTGTATAGGTGTAATAATAACAGCAGGTTCGCCCAACCATGCTCTTGCTGCGGATCGCAAAAAACCGCGCCCTCGGAGCAGCTATTACGCTGTTGTCAAAGCCTCCGAAAAAGTCATAAGCTTCGAAACAATATAAAAACGCCGGCCAAATGGCCGGCGTTTTTATATCTATCTCCGTCTGAACCTGTAGTAAAAGGGGGCAGATTTATTTATTTGTTTTGCTCGGTCTCCCTTGTCCACAAAATTCCACTGGCCTTGCGATTTTCTTCTCGATCTCATCCACAAACTTGGAACTGCCAGTCAACTGTCCCAGTTGTAGCGATTGACGAATTAGGGTAAAAATAAATCTGTCCCCTTTTACCTTCTTTTTTTGCGTGACGGAACCCGGATCACATTTCCTTCCCCGCAATAGCTGAAAAATCTTCTTCCCCTACAGGATCAATCGGTGTAAGTTCGCAGCCGACGTTAACGGAAAAAATGAACAGCAGGCCGTCAGGCAACATAGAACAGCCAAAGGAAGAAAGAGAGGATGATAGGATGAATTCCGGTAATGGAGGAGATATGTCCGTATTCATGCGGCCTACATTTACGATCGAATCGGAACACGAGGCGATCATCGACTGCGCCCGGAGCGTAACAAGTGACTGCCGGACCGATAGTGAAAAGATCAGGCAGCTCTTCTACTTTGTGCGCGATTCGATTCGCTACAATATTTTCATGATTTCCGTCTTTGAAGAAGACTTCAAGGCATCCCGGGTGCTCGAGTGGGGCAAGGGATACTGCGTTCAGAAGGCTGTCCTGCTCACGGCGCTGGGACGGGCTGCCGGGATTCCAAGCAGACTCGTCTTCGCACAAATCAGGAATCACCGTGTGCCAGAACATATCGTCAGAATTACGGGCACGAACATATTTCCCCGGCATGGCTACAATCAGTTCCATATCGACGGGAAGTGGATCACCGCTGCCGCCACCTTCGACAGGAATCTCTGTGAAAAAAACGGCCTGCCGACGGTTGAATTTGACGGGACGGCAGACGCCGTTCTCCCTGAGAAAGACCTTGAGGGAAGGCCCTACATCGAATATGTTGAAAAATTTCCCGCCAGTGCCGATCTCCCCTTTGAGTGGATTGCCACGGCGATTGCGGAGCGCGTGGGCTCTGACAAACGGCCCTGGCTTACACGGGAGAAGGGGCAACAATAAACAGGGTTGAAAACCAGCTCTCTTAAGGACCGGCACGGGGGTGGTTTCTATTCTTCAATCAAGGGCCATCTCGACGGCCTTTGATGCGTGAATCGCCGTCGTGTCGAAAAGCGGCACGTCCGTGTGATGCTGCTGCACGAGCGAAGCGATTTCCGTACATCCCAGGATTATCGCTTCGGCACCCCGTGAACGGAGGGACGCAATGATCGCCAGGTATTTCTCCTGCGACGCGTCGATGATCCTGCCGAGACAAAGCTCATCATAAATCACCCGATGGACGATCTCCCTCTCGCCCTCATCCGGCACGATCACGTCAAGGTTGTACCGTTCCGCGAGCCGGCCCTTGTAGAATTCCTGTTCCATGGTGAAGCGGGTTCCCAGCAGCCCTACCCTGCCGATACCGGCGGCGGTCAGAGCCTCCGCCGTTGCATCGGCGATATGGAGAAGGGGTATTGAGAGAACCCGCTCTATCTGCGGAGCAATTATGTGCATGGTGTTGGTACAGATCAACAGGAATTCGGCACCGGCGGCTTCCACCTTCTTCGCCGCCCCTGAGAGCAGATCGGCGGTGGCGTCCCAGTCACCGGCACGCTGCAGCGTCTCTATTTCATCGAAATCGACACTGTAGAGACATATCTTTGCCGAATGCAACCCTCCCGCTTTTTCCCGTACCCCTTCATTGATCAATGTGTAATATACGGCGGTCGATTCCCAGCTCATTCCACCGAGCATGCCGATTGTTTTCATTTCGCCTCCTTTGCCCTTTCTGTTTTGAACCAATATAATAACTTCACGCCTCGCATCACGCAGAGTCATGTAACATGGGAATAGAAATAGCATTATTCTTCTGAGTACTTCAATCCCTTTTCGCGGACAGGGGATTCCGGCGACAGGGCCAGGTAATGCAGAACAATGGGAAGAAAAAACGGTTTCTCTCTTGACTCCATCCATTAATTGCATGTAAGAAATACGGATGTTTCTTCAACAAAACCAACGTTCATGCAAGAAAGAATTCCCCGTCGAACAGGGGAAGCAGAGACCCTTTACGGTTCGGCATGACGGGATTTCGCGCCCCCGGACCGGATCCGGACGCTTCTGGGATGCTTTCTTTGAAACAAACACAAAGGAGGAACAAAATGAACAGACGATCCTTTTGCTCGCTTATTCTCGCCGTCACGGCACAAAGTTTCCTTTTCGGATGCTCCCGTTATAATGAAACGATGCACTACAACCGTACTATCCCGCCGGCCGGCTCTGGTGATTCGGGTTATCCGAAAGCGCTTGTAATCTATGACAGCTGGAGCGGCAACACCAAGACGATTGCGGAAGCGATGGCCGGTGAATTGAAATGCTCAGCCGTGGCGATCAACGATGCAATCGACCATACAATGAGCGATTACGATTTAATCGTCGTGGGCTCACCGGTTCATGGCGGAATGCCGACGGAGAAGATAGACAGGTTTTTATCGGAAATTGAGAAACCACGGGCGTCGGCGTTATTTGTGACCTACGGGGCTCCGCTCTTCGGTCCCTTCATGGCCGATACCTGCCTCGACTCCATGGAAGAAAAACTGCAGGATAGCAGTCTCGGACGGTTCAAGTGCCACGGATTCCATCAGATTTTCCGCACCTATCCCGACCACCCCGATCAGAACGACAAAACCGATGCGGCGCAATTTGCGGTCGGGCTCTGCGAGCGGTGGAAGTGCAGCACTCGTCTATCAACAGGTCGGCGGCGCCTTGCCTCCGGAGACAATCTCTTCGCAGAAATGGCATAATAGGGGCCGTTTTTCGCCCTGAGAACCGGACGATCCGAATGACCCCATATCTCTTTCAGGAATCTCGTGACAGAGAACGGCTATAAAGGTCTTTCCCATCCCCAAGCGAGGTCGTCCCGGGCATGCCCCTGAATCAAGGCATCTTCCACCGTTACACGTAAGGCCTCAAATGTTTTTTCGTCCAGCCTTTCGGGCACGACGATGGGGTCGCCCCAACGGACACGAACGCCGCCGAACGGTTTCGGGATCAAAAACCGGTCCCAGCTTTCGAGTACCCATGCACGTTCCGCCGAAATATAGACAGGAAATATGGTTGCCTGAGCTAACTGGGCCATTCGTATCAGCCCCGCCTTCACGACACCTTTCGGCCCCCGGGGTCCGTCAACCGCGTGAATGGCGCAGGGGTTCTCGGCAAGGTCCTTCGCCATTGCCGTGAGAGCCTCCCTGCCCCCCCGTGAACTCGACCCCCGAACAGGACGGAATCCAAGCCGCTCAACCACCTGTGCTATCAGTTCCCCGTCCCGGCTTTTGCTTACTATTGCCGACGGCGAAAAACGGCTGAACCTCTCTGCGTAGTTGATAACGCCAAATAATCGCTGATGCCACAGGGCAACGATAACCTTCCCTCCGGCTTCCATGTGTTTTACGGGACCATCCTCATTGATGACCGTGAGCCTTACGAACCTGAGATAGAGGCGCGTGATATGATATGCTACGGGGATTCCCACCCGTGCAATAAACGAATCAATCCTACGTTTTCCCACCATGAATGCCTTTCGATCTGATTATTCATCTTTTTACCTTATTTTACACAGATCAATCAAGCACCCGTATACCTGAAGCAGCATCCCGTAGACCATCTCTTTAAGTAGTAAAAGGGGACAGATTTATTTATTTGTTTTGCTCGGTCTCCCTTGTCCACAAAATTCCACCCGCCTTGCGATTTTCTTCTCGATCTCATCCACAAACTTGGAACTGCCAGTCAACTGTCCCAGTCGTAGCGATTGACGAATTAGGGTAAAAATAAACCTGTCCCCTTTTACCTATATAGAACCCTTTGTTAACAATCGTGGTTCCGGGATTACGGACTCCCCCAAGGCATTTTATCTACAGGCACAAAATTTCGTCCAGCGTCAGATCCTCAACGCGAACAGGATCAATTCCCTTGATATGTGCCGCAAGTTCCTTGGCCGACATTTCCGGAACCGCCATGACGATTTTCCAATTGTGATCCTTCGTCCAATTGAAAAACTTCCAGGCAAAGCATTCTTTACAATATAGAATTTTTTTGTTTAAATACGCATCTCCAGCGAGACCTTCCAGCGCTTTGTGGTGAGGGCACTCAATGTCGATGCAAAACTGCCCTGAAACATATTTTCTTTCTTTCATTTGAGTAACCTTTCCATTGCATGGGCCAAGCTTAAATCAAGCCCTTAATTGGAAATTCAAATACCATATTCTTTGACAAATTCATAGCGTGTTTATCTTGCGTTTGGGGTCTGTATGCTCATATCAGCCTAATTTTGTCCTAAATACCAGACCGCATCACATAAGATCAAGAGCATGGGAAGGGGTCACCCATTCAAGGTGAGGTCAAGTAAAAAACACACCTCTCCATTACAA
>CAZINZ010000014.1:0-49294 GCA_964540715.1 uncultured Syntrophaceae bacterium
GCCACACCGGCCTCGGCCTCCACATTGTTGAAAAGGCCATGAAGAGCTATGGCGGCTACACCTGGGTTGAGGACAACGAGCCAGAGGGAGCCGTCATTATACTGCGGTTCAGGAGGGTGAAATGAAGGGAAATAAAGTGGACAGACTGTTTTTTGGAGAGTTTAAAGGGTTTGAAGAACGTCCTCGCGAGAGGATTGGTAGTATCATGTCAAGGATGCCCTTTTATTTCGATGATGGACAGATCTTCTTGCTCGCTCAATCGATGGTTACAACTTCCGGCCATGCCCGTCGTGTAAATATCTGCCAGCAGAGTCCGCTGGATTTAGTTAAGGTAATCAGCACACAAGAGAAGAGTCTATAAATGAATCCTGAAAAGAATGCGAATATGGAACCGGCATTGAGGAAAATCTGCCCTGTGACGGGTCTGCCTGTTCTCAGAAGGCCTGAATGGGCATATTACGGTGTCGGCAAGGGGCATGGGATAACAGCCGAAGTGATCGGTAACAATATACTCCACAGCAGGAATTTTGGATATGCGACACTTCCCGATGTAGAGAATGCGGTGAGTTTAACAGACAGGGTGGTGAATGAGGCAATTGCCGGCGGTTGCCTTTATATACATATTCTTGACTATTCGAATCTTAAAGGAGCTGCTCTTGATGCACGTAAATATTTTATAACCAGTTTGAAAGCTCGTAAGCCAATGCGCAGGGGGATGATCTTTTACGGTACGTCCCTCCTTTTCGATATAAGCATCAACCTGGCCAGGAGACTTAATATGCTGCCCTTTGAGGCACATACGGTTAAAGATTATTCCGAAGCGGTAACACTTGCCCTTAAAATATTGCATGCCTTAGGAATCGAGCCGGACGCTTCGCCGACGATCAACGATATCTCAAAGCCCATCATTGACGCCGGTAAGCCCCCCCGCGAGATTATCACCAGAGATGACTGGTCTATGGAAACCGACCACTATTCTGTTTACCATGAGGTTATAGACGGTGACATCCTTCACTCCGTAAGCACCGGGGTTTTCGAGGAAACGCTTGTCGAGCCACTTGAAAATCTGCGCGAAAAGGTAATCACATCGGGGGTTATGCCCGATGTTTCCTGTTATTTCGTCCTCGGCCTGGGGGGTATTGAGAAGATCGGTTTGAAGACCCGCAGGCTTTTCATCGAAAGCCTGAAGAACTGGTATAAAAAATACCCTTTCCGGATGGTAATTTTTTACGGGGAGAGCAGGATGATACGTGCGGCATTCAATCTCACAAGGCACTTCCTTCCCTTCGATGCCCGTATGGTCAATACACTGGAAGAGGCGCTTGAACTCATAGCCCGGGAAAAGGCCAAAGGAACAACCCCTGAAACCCTTCCGGCAGGAAAAGACACGGCCGCCAAGCCCGTCGCATCTGAACAGGTCCAGCAGTACATTAACGAACTGCTCCGTTTTTTGGCGAGCATCCCCTGGGATTACGAGGGGTTTAACGGCGACAGGGAAATTGCGCCTTCCCACCCCTTGAGTCCCGTCTTTGACGCCATAGAACTGATCAAAACCGACATGGACGAGCTTTTGCGGGAACGGACGGAGGCAGAGAAGGAGCTGCGGGCAAGCGAGGATCTTTACCACGCATTATTCGACAACAATCCCATTGAGACTGTAATCGTGGATCGCAAATGTATCGTTACAGGATACAATCTGGCAAAAGAACGGTCGGGCGGTGGGTTGCCCGATATTAACAAGGCCGTGATGTATAAGGATTATGCCACAAACCATACCATCAATATGTTTGGGGAATTGATGGAGTGTATCGCGTCGGGCATATCAAAAGAGTTTCCCGATCGAGGGTATGGGAATAAATTTCTTGATATACAGATAGCTCCATTCTCCGATGGCGCCATCATAACATCGATAGACGTCACCGAGCGGAAAAAGGCGGAGAATGCCATCAGGGAATCAAGACAGAAACTTACCGATGTCATCAATTTTCTGCCCGATGCCACCTTTGCCATAGATCTCGAGGGTAAGGTTGTTATCTGGAATCTCGCAATCGAAGAGATGACCGGCGTCAAGGCCGCGGATATGCTGGGCAGGGGAAACTATGAATATGCCCTGCCCTTTTATAATGTCAGAAGACCTATATTGATTGATCTTGTATTGAAATCCGACAGAGAAATAGAAATAAACTATTCATTTATTCAAAGGGATAGAGCTGTCCTGGTTTCTGAAACGATGGTGCCCTTCACAGATGGACGGAATTTGATTTTGTGGGCCAAGGCAAGTTACATGTATGATCTTCAGGGAAATGTCGTGGGCGCTATCGAAACTATCCGGGACATCACCGACCGCAAACACGCCGAAGAGGAAATCAAACGCTCCCTCCGTGAGAAGGAGACGCTCCTTGCCGAGATTCATCACAGGGTCAAGAACAACATGCAGATAGTCTCAAGCATGCTCTCTCTCCAGTCAAAAGACATAGAAGATGAGAGTGCGCTTTCGCTGATAAGAAACTGCGAGGATCGAATCAGGTCAATGTCTCTTGTCCATGAGAAACTTTATCTCTCGAAGGATCTGTCCGAGATTGACTTCCACGATTATATGAAAGATCTGTCAGCCCGTCTCTTTCAGGTCCACAGAATGGATTCAAGGGTCGTAAACTTCTCGTCACATATAAAAGACGTCACATTCAATATCGAAACGGCAATACCCCTGGGACTTATCGCGAACGAACTTATCTCAAACGCCATGAAGCACGCCTTCCCCGAAGGCGGAAAAGGGAACATTGCCGTAAAGCTCACACAAGACAAGAAAACAGACAAATACACGCTGACGGTTTCAGACAACGGCATCGGTTTTCCTGAAGGGATCGATTACCAGAACTCGGAAACCTTCGGCCTGCAGCTTTTGGAAATGCTCACCGAGCAGCTACACGGCACCATGGAACTTGACAGGAACAAAGGAACATCATTCAGAATCACATTCAAGGAACAGGAGTACAGGAAGAGGATATGATACTCAGGGATCAGGGGTCAGGGAGTAGCGTGGGGGCTCTGTGCCCCACATGAACAGTTGCCCGCAGAGGGTCGAGTGAAACTTGAAACTGGAAACTATACGGGTTACGTGTTGTGCGTTACGGGTCAACCAGTAAGCAAAGGAAGTTAAACAATGGATGAAAAATCAAAGATACTGATCGTTGAAGATGAACGGATCATCGCCCTGGAAATGAGGCGGAAGCTGGAGTCCTTGGGATACGATGTATCTGCCATCGTCTCTTCGGGAGAAGAGGCCGTCAGAATGGCTGAGGAACTGCACCCGGATCTGGTGTTGATGGACATCGTTCTGCAGGGAGAGATGGACGGCGTGGAGGCGGCTGGTCAGATCAAAACCCGTTTCGATATTCCTGTTGTGTACGTCACCGCTAATGTCAGTGATGCCAGACTGGGAGAGATCACGCGCTCGGAACCCTTCGGATGTCTGTTCAAACCCTTCGAGGATATGGAACTGCGCGCCGCCGTAGAGATGGCCCTGTACAGATACGAAATGGAGGGGAAGCTGCGGGAGAGTGAGGAAAATCATCGTTCTATTGTTGAGAATTCTCATGATGGAATTCTTATTGTGGGTGAAGATTACAGGTTTGCGTATGTAAATGATATGCTCTGCCGGATTGTGGGATATTCCCGCAGTGAAATTATTGGTCAGGATTTCACGAAATTTATCGATGAGGAAGGCAAAAGGCTCGTCGCGGACAGATATAAACAAAGACAAACAGGGGGAAAGCTTCCTCCAAGATATGAATTTAATGTTGTTAGAAAAGATGGGACAAAGAGGCGTGTTGAGATAAGTTCCACTGTATCCAGGGATCTCAAGGGAAAGGTTAGGACAATTGCCCAAATTCTTGATATCACTGAGCAAAAGCAGGCAGAAAAAGCTTTACGCGATTCCGAGAAGAAGTACCGCACACTCGCCGAGACAACAAATGATATAACTTTTACTTTAGATCTGGATGGAAAAATTACTTACATCAGTCCTGTCGTAGAAAAATTAACAGGTTATTCCTGGCAGGATCTTGTCGGGCATTCATTCACGAAATTTATTGCTCCTGAATACGTGGAAGCAACATTCGAACATTTCAAAAAGGGTCTTGGCGGAAGCGAGATCCCTCTTTATGAAATTGAAATGAAACATAAAGATGGAGGAACTGTTCCGGTAGAACTGAATGTAACCTCGCTTCTGGATGTCACGGGAAATACAACAGGCAGAATCGGGATTGCCCGAGACATCACATCCCGCAGGCACGCTGAAGCGGCTCTGAAGAAAAGCGAGGAGCGATACCGAACCATCATTGAAAGCATAGAAGATGGTTACAATGAAGTCGATCTTTCCGGGAGGTTTACCTTTTTCAATGAGGCTATGCGCGGAATATTAGGATTTTCAGCGAATGAACTCATGGGGATGAGCAACCTCGAATACAGCAGTACGGAAACCGCGAAGAAAATATACGATACATTTAACAAGGTATACCGGACGGGAAAACCTGCCGATGTGGAGGATTACGAAATCATCAGAAGGGATGGCAGCAAAAGAGTTCTTGAATTTAATGCATCCCTGATTAGAGACGAAAAGGGCAAACCCGTCGGCTTCCGTAGTATAGCCCGTGATGTAACGAAACGCAAGGAAATGGAGAAGGAGCTTGAACGGCGCTTCCAGTATCTTGAAGCAGTGCTGCAAGCGGCCCCCTATGCCATCATCGCCATGGACAGTAACCACCATGTCGTAAGGTGGAATCCGGGAGCAGAGAAACTCTTCGGATATTCGCAGAAAGAGGCGCTCGCCAGGGATCTTGACAATCTGGTTGCCACCACCGCCGATATTGTGGAGGAGGCGAAGAGAGCCACAAAGATGACCATGAGCGGGAATGTTTTATCTCCCTTTGAAACTGTGCGCTTTCGGAAGGATGGATCCCCTGTTGATGTTATAGCAGCCGTATCTCCGATCATGGTGAATGGCGAGCTGATCGGGGCGGTTGCCCTCTACGATGACATCACCGACCGCAAACAGGCCGAAGAAGAAATAAAGAACCACCAGGAACACCTCGCCCTCATCAACCAGATCCTCCGCCACGACCTGACCAATGATCTCGTCGTCATACAAAGCGCGCTCAACCTCTACAACAACTCCCCCGAAGATGAACTCTTAGAAGAGATCTCCTCCCGTACGAAAAAGAGCATCGAGCTGATCAACAGTATGAGAGAGCTTGAAACCTTCATCTCACGCCACAGGGAACTTCAGATACACGATATGAGAGACACAATAGATGAAGTCATTAAAAACCACCCATCTATTGACTTTGACATCAAAGGCAAGGCCCGGGTCATGGCCGATGATTCTATTGCTTCTGTTATAGACAACATCATAAGAAATGCCGTCATTCACGGAAAGGCCGACAAAATCACAATAACCACAGGCAAAGAAAGAGATATGTGCGAGGTACGCATTGCCGACAACGGAACAGGCATTCCCGATGATATAAAGAAAAAGATATTTGAAGAGGGATTCAAATATGGAGATACCGGCCATACCGGCATCGGTCTCTACATTGTGGAAAAGGCCATGGAGAGTTATGGCGGCTATGCCTGGGTGGAAGACAACGAGCCGAAGGGAGCCGTCATTGTCCTGAGATTCAAGATGGTGAAGTGATCAGGGATAGCGTGAAACTGGAAACTTGAAACTGGAAACTAAACGGGTTGCGGGAAGTCAGGGGTCAGGGGTCGGGGGTCAGAGGGGTAGAGTGAAACTTGAAATTTGTTCCTTCCCCTCCCATTCTCAACTCATCACCCGATCGGCATGAAGATTGGTAGAAGGTGTTTTTATTGAAATCTGTTATCTGTCTTCGTTGTATGAAGATCAGCCACCTTTTCCGAGAGCCAGCCGATTTTGTCAACCTGGCGGTCATCAAACTGCGGGACATAGGGTTTTATATCCAGAAGGGGCGTACCATCAAGGATGTCAATATCCTCAATATACAGCGTCGTATTCTCAACTCTGGTGAGGCGAACAATGGATAATCCGATCGGATTCGGCCGGCACGGCGCCCGTGTGGCAAAGACACCCCGCGGAGTATCATCCAGGTATGGTTTGACCTGCAGTAACGAACCATTCGCGCAGTGACAATGAAACAGCAAGATAATGTGTGAAAACCCTTCGACATCTTTCAGGCCGTCCGCGTATTGCGGTTTGATCTCAATCGTTCCGGCAATGCCGCGAGACGCTGTCGGCTGAATAGGCGTTCCTTTTGCTTTCTTGAAGGGAGAATGAATGATACCGATGGGTGTAAAGCGTATTTCGTCCATTAGAACTCCTTTTATTCACTGTTATACCAGAGTTCACTGAACCTTCCAACCCCACCTTGAGTTAAATAGTGACAGCGACTATTTAACTCATTTAAGTTCTTGACAACCATTACTTCTTTTCGTTATTTTAACAGTCAGATTTATGTAACATTACACGCGCAGGAGGAGCATATATGGCGAAGCTAGATTCTTTCTTTAAGTTAATGAGTGAGCAAGGTGCGTCAGACCTCCATCTTGTTTCCGGGCAGCAACCTGCTTTGAGGATCAGGGGAGAGATAGAACGGGTAAAATACTCCACCCTTGAGAACGATGAACTGAAGGCCATGCTGTACGAGATAACACCGGAACATAAGGTCAAGGAGTTTGAAGAAACCGGTGATGTTGATTTTGCGTATGAGATACCAAATCTCGCAAGATATCGTGCCAACTTTTTCCAGCAGAAGATGGGGGTGGCGGCCGTATTCAGGGAAATCCCCAGCGAAATTCTTACGACTGCGCAACTGGCCCTTCCACCGGTTACGGCCAAGCTTGCCTCACTTCCACGTGGGCTTGTCCTTGTTACCGGACCAACGGGGAGCGGTAAATCCACGACACTCGCTGCCATTATTGATGAGGCAAACCGCACGCGCAAGGACCACATCATTACCATTGAAGACCCCATCGAATTCGTCCATGAGAGCAAAGAGTGTATCGTCAATCATAGAGAGGTGGGGCTGCACACAAAATCCTTCTCCTCCGCACTCCGCGGTGCCCTGAGGGAGGACCCCGATATCATACTGGTGGGCGAGCTGAGAGATCTTGAAACAATCTCCCTTGCCATTGAAGCTGCCTCGACCGGACATCTTGTATTTGGAACCGTTCATACGTCGAGCGCGCCGAAGACGATAGACCGCCTTATCGAGGTATTTCCCGCCAGCGAGCAGATGCAGATACGGTCAACCCTGTCGGATGGAATACGCGCTGTCCTGGCCCAGGTCCTCTTCAAGCGCGTGGATAAACAGGGGCGATGTGCCGCGCTTGAAATAATGATTGCCACTCCGGCTGTGCGTAACCTTATACGGGAAGGCAAGACCTTTCAGATTCCCTCCATGATACAGACGGGAAAGAAATACGGTATGCAGCTCCTTGACGAATCCATTATGAATCTTTTGAAGAAGGGATGGATAAGCGCTGATGATGCCTATAACAAGGCCAACGACAAAGCTCAATTCAAGAGCTTTTTAAAGAAACCGCCGGTTGACTTTACGGAAGTATAAAGATGCTTCAGGTAAGGGGAAGATTGCCATGAGAAAGCAGGAGATTGATTATATACTTGCCCGTATTATTGATTCTGATAAAGATATATCCGATCTGAATTTCACCGTGGGGAAACTGCCGCAGGTGGAAATCTCCGGTGAGCTCAAGGCCGTTGGTATGGAGTTTTTCACTTCTGAGCTTACTCCTTTTCAAGCCGAGATATTCGCGTTGAATCTTATAAATCAGGATCATAAACTCATGCGAACCCTTGTTGATGATGGTTCGTGTGATGCCTCCTATGAGCTTCCAGGAAAGGCGCGATTCAGGGTCAACATATTCTCCCAGGGCGGAAACTACTCTTCTGTGCTGAGGAAGATGGAAGATAGCATTCCCACCTGCGGGGGATTAGACCTCCCGAAGGTGCTTTACGAAATACCGGAGGAGAAAAACGGACTCGTTGTGTTTGCCGGCGCGACAGGGACAGGGAAAACAACATCGCTTGCAGCCGTTTTAAACGAGATAAATGAAAAGCAGCCTATTCACGTCATAACACTCGAAGACCCGGTGGAATACAAACACCCGCACAAGAAGGCAACCTTCAATCAGCGGGAACTCGGAGTTGATTTTGTCAGTTTTGCGAGCGGACTTCGTGCCGCATTAAGGCAGGCACCAAAGATTATTCTTGTCGGAGAGATGCGTGACAGGGAGACGATGGAAATTGGTCTCACCGCCGCTGAAACCGGGCACCTTGTCTTTAGTTCTCTCCACACTGTAAATGCGGGGCAGACTGTCAACCGCATTATTGGTATGTTTGCCCAGGAGGAAGAGACACAAATCAGGGCGCGTCTGGCAGATACTATTCGCTGGATTGTGTGCCAGAGGCTCCTTCCCCGGATAGGCGGGGGGAGGGTAGCCGCCTTTGAGATCCTGAAAACAAATCTGCGGATCAAGGAAGCAATCCTTCACGGGGAAAAGGAGGGGAGTTCCATTCAGGAAATTATAGAGTCTGGGCAGGCCTTCGGCATGACAACATTCGATGGTTATATCATAGGTCTGTACAGGGATGGGGCCATAACGAAAGAAACAGCCCTTTCGTACGCAACTACAAAAGGGGTCGTCGGGCGCGGGATTGATTCAATCAAGAGTGAAAAGGGCGAGACCACGTCGGAGATAGAAAACCTTGAGGTGGAATGGTAGGGGAGGGGTGTATGGACAAAAGTAAAAAATCACCTGATGAAACAGGCTCTGAGTCATACAGTGCGCTTGATAAACCATTCGATTTTGTTGAAGAGGGTGGTAAAACGGCCCTTATCTGTGAATCTGATGACACTGTCCGGGAGAATCTCGGTACTGTTCTGGAAAAGATGGGGTATTACGTGACGAAATCCGCCGCCGCACCTGATGCCATGAAGAGCATGCGGTTTCATGCATATGACCTGATCGTGGCGGGCGAGAGTTTCGATGAGAAAGGCTCGAATGAGGGAGGTGTCCTGAATTATATCCGGTACCTTCCAATGGGTATCAGGAGGGATATTTTTGTAGTGCTGCTCAGTGCAACTATCCGCACAATGGACAACATGGCCGCTTTCGGAGAGAGTGTCAACCTTGTTATAAACCTGGAAAATATCGATGATGCAGGCGCCATAATAGAGCGCGGAATTGCCGATAATGAAACATTTTACGGCGCTTTTAAAGATGCCCTGAAAAAGGCAGGGCGCCTGTAGCCCTCAATTGTTCACGGTTGCCGGTTCACAGTTCACGGTTTTTTAAATGGGGTTAAATAGTGACAGCGACTATTTTTTTAGTTAGTTTTCTGTCGAGAATCGCGGCTATTCCTTTGATGAAAATCTCATCAAAAAATAGTCGCTGTCACTATTTAAAATCGTTCAATTATGATAAACTCGTAAAAAGTCAAACACTCGCTAATCTGTCATTCCCGCGAAAGCGGGAATCCAGTAATTACAAGCAGTTATAGATTCCCGATCAGGTCGGGAATGACAAAACGACAGAAGTTCGGACTTTTTACGAATCCTTCAATTATCAATTGTGGATAAGGCGCATATTCTGCCTTGATTGACTACATCTAATCGGCAGATGCCACTTTTTTTAAGAGTTCCTTCCATACACCGTCAACTATTGCCTCAGTCTTTTCTAATGTTTTTTCGTTGTTTATGACAAAGTCGGCGAGTTGAATCTTATCGGTTAGTGGCATCTGGGATCGAAGGCGATCGCGGGCCTCTTCGTGTGTGTAGCCGTTTCTTTTCATGATCCTTTCTGACTGGACATCAGGTGACGTGTAAACAAGGATCACTATATCCACAGCCTTATGCCATCCCACCTCTATGAGCAGTGGAATATCTGACATTATTATGGCATCTCTATCGTTTTTACGACAGCGATTCACTGAAAGAGAGAATTTCCGGCATCCTCGCAATAGAGGGCAGAAATGTAACAGTCCTTGATGAAGAAAAGCTGAGGGGCGAAGTGATCGATGATCTCATCTATACGGCCGTTTTCAGCTCAGCTCCCGAAACAAAAGGCGGCGCCCGATGGCTGATAAGAAGGGCGGGAACTACGATGGGAATCGTTGCATCTTCGATTCAGTCATTCTACGACGCAATGGGGAAAAAAGAGGTGGCGGGATTTACGGTGCCTGCAATAAATCTGCGCGGCATTACCTATTACAGCGCCCTGCCCGCCACGCTTCGCTCGCGGGTTCGGCTCACCCTCGCAATGACCCGGTTCATGACTTGTTTCGAGATTGTCAATATTAAACCAATTTCAAACCAAAAAAATCGCTTGACTCCCCTATCAACGGTTGTTATTAATTGAACAAGATTCAATATATGAACATTCTTATATAATATAATTATATTACAATCACATAGGGTGAAAGGGTCATGGATGTCATTGAAACAAGGATAGATACAAAATCGGACGAGTACAAGAAGAATTACGAATCCATGGAAGTCCTGGTCTCGGAACTGAAGGAAGAATTGCGAAAGACCAGAGATTACCGCTCCCAGAAGGCGAAGGACCGCCTCGCATCACAGGGAAAACTGCCGGTTCGTAAAAAACTGGATCTCCTTCTGGACAGAAACACGCCTTTTCTGGAGATCGCTCCTCTGGCGGCCAGGGATATGTATGACGGGAAAATCCACGGCGCCGGCCTCGTCTCGGGAATCGGCATTGTCGGGGGAAAGGAAGTGCTCATCAGCAGCAATGATGCCACCATCAAAGGGGGCGCAACCTATCCGATGACGGTAAAAAAATCGCTCCGCTGCCAGACGATCGTCATGGAAAACCGTCTGCCCGCCATAACGCTCGTCGATTCGGCGGGGGGCTATCTGCCGCTTCAGTCCGAGGTTTTTCCTGATATTGATGACGGGGGGAGGATTTTTTACAATCAGTCGATCATATCGAAGATGGGCATTCCCCAGATAACTGCCGTCATGGGACTCTGTACCGCCGGCGGCGCCTACGTTCCCGCCATGTCCGACGAGACGGTTCACGTGAAGGGAACGGGGGCGATTTTTCTGGGCGGACCTCCCCTCGTGAAGGCCGCAACCGGCGAAGAGGTCACCGCCGACGAACTTGGGGGTGCGGACCTCCACTGCCGGGAGTCGGGAGTATCCGATTATTATGCCGAGGATGATGCCCACGCCATCGCGATTGTGCGCTCCATCGTGGAAAATCTGCCGGCCGTCGAAAAGGCCTTTCTTCCCATGCATGAACCGGCACCGCCCCTCTATGATCCGAAAGAGGTCTACGGGATTGTCAGTCGAGAACTGAAAGTGCCCTATGATGTGAGAGAAATAATCGCCCGTATGGTTGATAAGAGCGAGTTTCTGGAATTCAAGGAACTGTATGGCCCCACGCTGGTGTGCGGATGGGCCTATATTCACGGGTATCCCGTGGGAATTCTCGGCAATAACGGAGTCCTCTTTCCCGACAGCGCCCTGAAGGGGACGCAATTTATCCAGCTTTGTGACCGTCGCAAGATACCCCTCATCTTCCTTCAGAATATCAACGGCTTTATCATCGGCAGCGAGTATGAGCGGCTCGGTATTACGAAAAACGGTCATAAAATGGTCAATGCCGTATCGACGGCCACGGTGCCAAAGTTTACCGTCATGGTGGGCGCTTCCTTCGGAGCGGGAAATTACGCCATGTGCGGCCGGGCCTATTCTCCCCGATTTCTCTGGATGTGGCCCAATGCGGAAATTGCCGTCATGGGGGGCGAACAGGCCTCCGGTGTCCTGGTGACAATCAGAAACGACCAGCTTGCCAAGGAAGGTCTTCCCCCTATGTCTCCCGAGGAAGAAGAGGAGATCAGGGGCCCTCTTATCGCGAACGCGAAAAAGGAAAGCAATGCCTTCTACAGCTCGTCCCAAATGTGGGACGATGGCATTCTCGATCCCGCCGATACGAGGGACGTGCTCGGCCTTGCCATATCGGCGGCGCTAAACGCGCCCATACGGGACGACGTACTGGGATACGGCATTTTTAGAATGTAACCGGCTGAAAGGGTTTGTCCTTTTCATAAACCGGCATGAGTTACGATATAAATACCAACGCAAAGTTCAGTGACAGGGGACAGGGCATGTTCAAAAAAATCCTTGTGGCAAACCGGGGAGAGATAGCGCGGCGCATTATGAATACCTGCCGGGAGATGGGGATTAAAACGGTGGCCCTTTATTCCGATGCGGACCGGGATGCTGTCCACGTACTGGAAGCCGATCAGGCTCTGTGTCTGGGAGATGCCGAACCGGCAGCAAGTTACCTCAATATCGATAAAATCATAGCGGCTGCGAGAGAAACGGGAGCGGACGCAATTCACCCCGGCTACGGATTCCTGGCGGAAAATGCCGATTTCGCCGAGAGATGCGAGCAGGAAGGCCTGGTCTTTATCGGCCCCCCTTCCAGAGTTATTTCCGAACTGGGAGATAAAACAATCGCACGGCAGACGATGACCAAAAGCGGGGTGCCGGTGATCCCGGGGATGAACCATCCCGAATCGGATCCAGAAGTACTGGTCCGTGAGGCCGATGCGATAGGATATCCCGTCCTGATAAAGGCGGCGGCGGGAGGCGGTGGAAAGGGGATGCGCGTCGTTGCGTCTGCCGATGAGCTGCATGATGCCTGCATATCCGCATCGAGCGAGGCAGCCGGCGCCTTCGGCAACGGTTCGATCTACCTCGAAAAATATCTGACACGGCCCCGCCATATAGAATTTCAGATCCTTGCCGATAGTCACGGGAATGTCGTCCATCTTCTCGAGAGAGAATGCTCCATTCAGAGGCGCCACCAGAAGATCATCGAAGAAACTCCCTCACCGGCGATGACGCCGGAGCTGAGAAAAAAAATGGGAGACGCGGCGATTGCCGCCGCGCAGGCATCGGGATATGTCAACGCGGGCACGGTGGAATTCCTCCTCGATGAGGATGGGAGCTTTTACTTTCTGGAAGTCAACACACGCCTCCAGGTCGAGCATCCCATCACGGAAATGACGACCGGTATCGATATCGTCAGATGTCAGCTGGAAATCGCCGCCGGCAATCCATTATCCATTGATCAAAAAGATATTAAAGGAAGAGGCCACGCCATTGAGTGTCGGATATACGCCGAAGATCCGGGAAACGACTTTTTTCCGTCCCCCGGAAAGATCGTGTTCATGAAGGAGCCCTCCGGCCCCGGAATCCGCAATGATTGCGGCATCTATTCCGGCTTTCAGGTGCCCGTCGAATATGACCCCATTCTGTCAAAACTGATCGTTGCCGCCGAAAACAGAGAAGAGGCAGTTCATCGGATGATCGAGGCACTCCGGGAATATGTGATTCTGGGAGTCCGGACACCGATTCCCTTCCTTATCGATGTGCTCCGGTCGGAGGCATTTCGCAAGGGCGAAACCTTTACGGACTTTATCGGGTGTCATTTCCCCGACTGGAAACCTGAGAGGGCGGATGTCGAAACGGCCGCCATTGCCTATATCATTGACGAACTTGCGGGCAAAAAGGAACGACCCGTCGCGGACAACCGGGGAGGCGGTTATGGGTCTCCCTGGCAGACGCTGGGGAACTGGCGGCCTTAGAAGGTAAGGTCAGAAGAAGTGCTTTGAGAGGAACGTGGTGAGAATATGGAGTACCGGCTTAAGGTTGATGACACTATCATTCCCGTCGAAGTCAAAAAGGCTGAAACGAATACAATGACCCTTTCTTTCGACGGGAAGGCCCGGAATGTTCAGTATTCCCGCATTTCGGACAACCAGATTCATCTCATCATTGACGGCGTCGGCACACAGGCCTTCATCGCCGGTGACGGAGATGAAAAGACCGTCATACTCAGGGGTGTGCCCTATGAGGTCAGGGATGCCGATCTTTCCAGGCAGACACGGAGGGGAAAAAGAGGTCCCTCCGCAATGCCCCGGGAGGTGACGCCTCCCACGCCTTCCATTGTCGTCAGAATACTGGTCGCCGAGGGAGACAGGGTGAATAAGGGAGACGCCGTCATCGTGGTGACCGCCATGAAGATGGAGACTACCCTCACAGCCCCCTTCGATGGAACGGTCACGAAGATTAATGTTGTCGAGGGAGATAAGGTCATGCCGGGCCAGATACTGGCGGATATAGAAAAAGACGAGGAAGAGCCAACGGAAGAGCAGGACGGTTTGGCCGATTCCTGATCACGGATATGACAGAAGGAGGGACACCCATGGAAGAAAGCCATTTACTCTACAAGGCAGAGAATGGAATCGCGTACATCACGATCAACCGCGAGCAGCAGAGGAACGCCATTACTCCCGAGGCTATCGAGCTTTTTCACGATTACCTTGACCGGGCTGAAAAGGATGAGAATGTCAGGGTGATCCGGATAACCGGTGCCGGAGAAAAGGCCTTTTGCACCGGTGCACAACTGGGGGGCGGAATAGCGACGGAAGGGAAAGATCTGTTCGGCAGTTACGCACGCCTCTTGAACAGGATCGTGAGCTGCCCGAAGCCTACGGTGGCGCGAATCAAGGGCTACTGCCTGGCCGGTGGAATGGGCTTTATGCTTGCCTGCGATATTGTGATTGCCAGTGACGACGCAAAATTCGGAACTCCGGAAGTCAATGTGGGGCTCTGGCCCATGATGATCGGTGCCCTCATTTTTCGGAATGTCCTTCAGAAAAAGGCTATGGAAATGATCCTTCTCGGGGAGCGGATGACTGCCCAGGAGGCATTGGCCATGGGACTCATCACCAGGGTCGTTCCCGCCTCCGAACTCGAAGATGAGGTGGAAGGGGTCCTCAAAAAACTGGCCTCAAAAAGCCCCATAGGAATGAAAATCGGCAAGGAGGCCTTCTACGAAATGGCGAATATGCCCCTTGAGGAGGCACTCCATTATCTCTCGGAAAAACTGAGGGAAATAGTGAGCACGGAAGATGCCATGGAAGGCATCACGGCCTTTATCGAGAAACGTCAACCCGCCTTTAAGGGCAGGTAACCATACATTTTATAGAGGGAGAATATTCATGAGCACGAAGGATCAGCAAAAAAAGGAGAAGGTTATCATTGCCAACTGCAGCGGTTATTTTGGTGATCGGCGGGCCGCTGCCAGAGAAATGGTGCAGGGAGGCCCCATCGACATTCTCACGGGGGATTATCTGGCAGAGCTTACCATGGCACTTCTCTTCCGACAGCGCCTCAAAAAACCCGATGCCGGATATGTGCCCACCTTTCTCAAGCAGATGGAAGAGATCATGGGAGAATGCCTCGATAAGGGAATCCGGGTTGTTTCCAACGCCGGAGGATTGAATCCCCGGGCACTGGCAGCGGAACTCGAAAAAATTGCCGAGACACTGGGACTGCATCCGAAGATCGCCTATATCGAGGGGGACGATCTTATGGAACGTCTCGGTGACCTGCAGGAGAAGGGAGAGTCATTCACCCATCTGGATAAAGGGATCAGCCTGAAAGATGCCAACGCTCAGCCGATTACGGCAAATGCCTATCTGGGATGCTGGGGTATCGCAGAGGCTCTGGCAAAGGATGCCGATATCGTCGTCGGCGGAAGGATCGCCGATGCCTCGGTTGTTGTCGGTCCTGCAGCATGGTGGTTCGGGTGGACCCGGAAAGACTGGGACAAGCTTGCCGGCGCTTCCGTGGCTGGACACATTGTTGAGTGTGGGGCGCAGGCAACAGGCGGTAATTATTCGTTTATCGACGAAGTACCATCCTTTCTCAATGTGGGATACCCTATTGCCGAGGTGTACGAAGACGGGTCCTTCGTTATCACCAAACACCCCGGCACGGGCGGCCTTGTGTCGGTGGATACCGTGAAGGCACAGCTCCTGTACGAGGTAAGAGAGCCGACCTATCTGACACCCGATGTAGCGGCACGATTCGATACCATAGAGATATCTCAGGAAGCGGAAAACCGTGTAAAGATTTCCGGCGTTAAGGGCCAGCCGCCTCCCGAAACCACAAAAGTCTGCATCAACAATCTCGGCGGGTACCGCAATTCGATGACTATCATCCTGACCGGTCTCGATATAGAAAAGAAGGCAAAGATCTTTGAAGATGCCTTCTTCGACGCCATAGGTGGCAGGGGACAATATGCCGTGGAGGATGTGCAACTGATCAGGTCGGATAAGGAAGATCCAGCCACGAATGATGAGGCCTTTGCCTACCTACGGGTGTCGGTAATGGACCCAGACGCAAAGAAGGTGGGCCTGTTCTCGGCCAAGATCGTCGAGCTGGGTCTCGCCAATATTCCCGGTTTCACCGCAACGGCTCCTCCCACCAAGGGCACCCCTGCCATCATGCACTGGCCCGCGCTCCTTTCCGGCAGGCATGTGCATCAGAAGATGGTGATAGGGGATGAGAAATTTGTCATCGAATCCGTTTTGCCCGATCCCGATGCCCCCCTTCCCGAGATCAAGGACGTGGAGATTCCGCCTGTGCCAGAGGGAAAAACAGTCAGGATGCCCTTGGGCCGCCTTTTTGCTACACGCTCGGGCGATAAGGGAGGCAATGCCAACCTGGGAGTGTGGGCAAAAACTCCCGAGGCATATGCGTTTCTGAGGGAATTTCTCACCACAAAGCGGCTGAAGGAACTGCTCAGGGACATAAGCGGCTTCGAGATGGAACGGTACGAATTTCCCAATCTCCTGGCCGTCAATTTCTATATCAAAGGTGTCCTCGGAGAAGGGGTGGCGGCGTCGGTCCGTAGTGACCCCCAGGCGAAGACGCTCGGTGAATATCTGCGTGCAAGAGTTATCGAAATGCCGGAAGCGATCGTCGCTCAGGCAAAGGGCTGAAGGGCAAAAGGCTAAAGGCTAAAGGCAAAAGGCGGAGGGAACAAGTTCCTTTGCCTTTAGCCCTTCCAACGGCTGGTGCGAAACAGGGAGGAGCAGGCGGTTCCTGATGTCCGGATCGTTTCCATTCCCTGATAAACGAATCATGGAGCATGAAAACAGCATTCCTGGATACAGGAAGGAGGTGTTCAGTGACAATTTACGATACCAAACCGTGGTTGCAATCATATGACCCCTGGGTAGAGCCCGAGATCAAGATTCCCGATGAAACGTATGTGGATCTTCTGGAAAGAGCCATCCGCCACGATCCGGATCGGGCCGCGTTTCATTTTCTCGGCAGCACCTATTACTACAGAGACCTGGACCGCCTCTCCGGCAGTTTTGCCGGATATCTTGCCGACCGGGGGTGTGTTCCGGGAGACGTGGTCGGGGTGAATCTTCCCAACACGCCCCAGTATCTGATTGCCCTGGCCGGCATTCTGCGTGCGGGTTGCGTGGCCAGCGGGGTTTCGCCCCTCTTGACGCCCAAGGAAATGGCCAGTCAGATCAATGACACGAGCGTAAAATGTCTGGTGACGCTCGATGCTATTTTCGAAAATCGGGTGCAGAAGATTCGCAACGACATTCCGTCACTGAAAATTTGCATTGTGACAAATATTATCGACTTCCTTCCCCCGCACAAGAGATTCCTGGGAAAATTACTGAAGAAAGTCCCCGTGGGAAAGGTTGATCTGATCGCCGGCAAAGAGATTGTCTCTTTCATGGATGTTGTCCGAAACTATGGGGCATCATGGCCGAAGGTGCGTATCGATCCGGATGATACCTGCCTTATCCAGTATACAGGGGGTACGACAGGCCTGCCCAAGGGAGCGGTCCTGACCCACCGTAATCTTGTATCCAATATCATTCAGGCAACACAATGGTTCGACCTCAAGCTGGGTGGAGGGGTTGCCTGTTCGGGATTTCCATTTTTTCATCAGGCGGGTCTCTATCTGGGGCTGACGACCATGGCTATGTCGTACACCCAGTGCCTGATTCCCGATCCAAGAAACACCGACCATGTCTGTAAGGAAATCTCCAAATACCGTCCCTTCATCATGCTGCATGTCCCGTCCCTCTACCAGATGCTGGTGGATAATCCGGCCTTTGCGAAAATTGATTTCTCATCGTGTAAGGTATGTATCTCCGGTGCTGCGCCCTTTTCGAAAGAGGCCATCACGGCCTTGGAAGCGATCGTGGGTGCAGGGAAAGTGGTGGAAATCCTGGGCATGACCGAAGCGAGCCCTGTCATTACGATGAATCCCTGTAAAGGAACAAAGAAGCTCGGTTCCGTCGGCCTGCCCTTGCAGAGTACCCGGATCAAGGTGGTCGATGTTGAAACGGGAACGGTAGAGGTGCCGGTGGGTGAAGTGGGAGAACTGATTGTTCACGGTCCTCAGGTGATGAAGGGGTATCACAACAAGCCCGAAGAAACGGCGAACAGCTTGAGGAAATATCAGCAGGAAACATGGCTCTATACCGGCGATGTGGTCAGGATGGATGAGGACGGGTATGTCTTCATCGCTGATCGCTCCAAGGATATGCTTATTGTGGGGGGGTACAAGGTGTTTTCCCGGGAGGTTGAAGATGTCATAAGTCAGCATGGGGCAGTCCAGTTTTGCGCCATTATCGGGATGCCTGATCCCAAGAGGCCGGACAGCCAGGTGGTCAAGGCGGTAATCGAGTTGACCGCCCCGGCGATGGAAAAAGATCCTGAAACCATCAAACAGGAACTGCTTGATCATTGTCGGGAAAATCTGACCCCCTATAAGGTTCCCAAGGTTATTGAATTTACGGACGCCATGCCGCTGACGGCCGTGGGGAAGGTGGACAAAAAGGTGCTGAGGGCAGGCATTGGACAGTAGGTCCCGGGCGAAGGAAAAGGGCTGACACCCAATTCGATCTATCCAAAGGAGAAAAATATGTATTTTGATGAGACACACAATGCATTCCGGGCATCGGTGAGAAGATTTATCGACAAGGAAATCAATCCCCATATGGACGAATGGGAGGAAACGACGGCTCCGCTGCATGACCTGTTCAAGAAGATGGGCGATCTTGGCTTCCTCGGAATTCGCTACGATCCGAAATATGGCGGGCAGGGTCTCGACTACTGGTATGAGACGATTCTTCTTGAAGAATCCGGACACATCCACGGGTTCGGTGTTTCGACGGCGATTGCCGTGCAGACCAATATGGCGACGCCCGCAATTGATGCTTTCGGCAGCGAATACCTGAAGGACACATACCTGCGGGGTGCCATCGCCGGCGACATGGTGTCGGCCATTGCCGTCACGGAACCTGATGCCGGATCGGATGTGTTTGCCATCAAGACGAAAGCGGTGAAGAAGGGGGATCACTATATCATTAATGGATCCAAAACCTATATTACCAACGGAACCCAGGCCGACTTTCTGACCCTGCTGGCGAAGACGAGCGACGAGGGGAGATATCATTCATTCGGCCTTTTCGTCGTGCCGACGAATCTGCCCGGGTTTGTCGTCAGCAAGAAGCTCGATAAGCTGGGGTTGCGCAGCAGCGACACGGCGGAGCTCTTTTTCGACAATGTGGCGGTCCCGGCGGAAAATTTAATCGGTGAAGAGGGGGAGGGCTTCATCTACCAGATGAAACAATTCCAGCATGAGCGGTTTACGATCCTGCCGGGCGTCCATGTCTGCGTTCAGGATATGATCGATATGACGGTGGACTACCTGAGACAGCGAATCGTGTTCGGCAAGCCGCTGATCACCAAACAGGTGCTCCGGCATCGCCTTGCGGGGTGGCTGATGAAAAATGAATGCCTGAAGCAGCTCACCTACCATATCGTCCGGATGAAGGTGGAGGGCCTTGACCCCACCCGGGAGATATCGATGGGGAAACTCTTTGCCGGACAGCTGATCGCCGAGGTTGCCAGCGGTTGCCTCCAGATGTTCGGGGGCATGGGATTTATGAATGAGACGCTGATTTCCCGATATTTCAGAGATTCCCGTATCATGTCGATCGGTGCGGGGGCGGACGAGATCATGTACGAAGTCATTGCCCGGATGTCGGGGTTTTAAACCTTCCCCCAGGGCGGTTGATTGTCTGTGCTGCATAAATAAGGCCGCTGACCGGGAAGGCGGCAGCGACGGGATGGATAGTTTCCAATAAGGGAGCGAGAAAAAAAGATGTTTAAAACGAAACTGACGGAAATGTTGGGGATTCCTCACCCGATCATGATGGGGGGAATGCAGTGGCTGTCGACGGCCGAATTTGTCGCTGCGGCGGCGAATGCGGGTGTCATGGCGTTTCTGACGGCGGAAACCTTTCCCACCGCCGAGGATTTTCGGGAGGAAATTCGGAAGACGCGTGATCTGACGGATAAGCCTTTTGGGGTGAACATCAGCATGTTGCCCGAATTGGGGCGCGGGGAACGATCGCTGGGCTTTGCAAAGGTGGCCGCCGAAGAAAGGGTGGCGGCGGCTGAGACGGCCGGCAATGATCCGGTATTCCTTGTTCCGGTGCTCAAAGAGGGGGGAATTAAGATATTTCATAAAGTTCCCACGCTTCGTTTTGCGAAAAAGGCCGTTGCCGGTGGTGTTGACGGAATCATCATCGTGGGTTTTGAATGCGGCGGCCATCCCGGCATGGATGACGTCCCCCTGTCGATTATGCTGCCCAGGGCGGTGGATGAACTTCCCGTGCCCGTGATTGCCGCGGGGGGCATTGCTGATGCAAGGGGATTCGCTGCCGCCATGTGTTACGGAGCCGCAGGCGTCCTCATCGGAACCCGTTTTGTGGCGACCAACGAAAGCACGATGCATGAAACGATGAAGAATCGCTATCTTGAGGTGACGGAACGAGATACGACGCTCGTCATGAGGACCTTGAACAATCCCATGCGATGCATGAAAAACTGGGCGACCGGCAAGGCGCTGGAGATGGAAGCCCGTGGTGCGGGACTGGCTGAACTTCTCACGATTGTCGGTGGAAAGGTGGGCAGGGAGATGTACGCCACGGGAGATCCGGAAGGTGTCCCCATTGCCTGTGGTCTGGCGGCTTCACTCATTCATGAGATCAAGCCGATCGCCGAGGTCGTGACGGAGATTATCTCGGGTGCCCATGCGATTTTGTCTCGTGTAAGAACGATGGAAGCCCTGTCATAATCGTTAGGGCACGCTGGTGACAGGTGAGGAGGATGCGGTCAATGACGCCCAAGAAAGAATATGATAAGGAGCGTGAATACGACTATCGGAAATACACTATCCATTGTTATCCAGTGCCTTATCCAGTGCCGCAAAGAACATTGCCCGTAAGGTACAACGAAACAGCGCCGGGGTGTTACGCGGGTTTTCCTGTATTGATGGACCTTTATAACGTCCATTCCCCTGTCAGTTGGGGTGCAGCAAATTATGTTCAGGCATTTTTAAAATCAGGTGAGTCAAATGACCAGGGTAAACAAGACGGATGATGCCGTGCCGAGACGGTCGTTACGGCGTCTCCGGGAAAAGGAAAATCGCTGTAATACCATTTTGAAGGCGGCCGAGACGCTGTTTGGGCGGAAGGGCTACCATCAAACAAGCATTGAAGAAATAGCAGACCTGGCTGAAGTGTCGACGGGCGCCGTCTATTTTTATTTCAAGAACAAGGAAGATCTTCTCATCAAACTGATGCAGGAGATAGGATACTATTTAAGGAAACTGCTGGGGGAAGAGCTGCGAAAAACCGATTTTTCTCTCCACAGCCTGCAACATATCGCCTTCGTCTTTTTGCGCGATTTCTGTCTTAGCCACCCTGAGAAGATCACGATTTTTTTCCGGGAATCGGTGGGTCAGAGTGCCGAGGTTGAGGATCAGCGGAAAGAGCTCTTTATAAAACTGACATCCGAAATCAGGGATGCAGTCCTGAAAATAAGCGAGGGCCTGGGAAAACACTTTGTGACCGAGTCTTCACCGGAGTTGATCGCCGTCTGCATTGTTGGAATATACGAGCGTATCGCCTGTCACTATCTCCTCTGGCAGGACCGCTCGGAAGATATGATGGCAATCGCCGGGGAAACGTCGTCCTTTATGTTAGGAGGTGTTAGCAACCTCTTTTCGCACGACGAGACGTGAGTATGTAATCTACTGAATTTTTCCTC
This sequence comes from uncultured Syntrophaceae bacterium, assembly GCA_964540715.1. Lineage (GTDB taxonomy): Bacteria > Desulfobacterota > Syntrophia > Syntrophales > UBA2210 > UBA2210. Next base: position 22,038 of record CAZINZ010000014.1, read on the forward strand.
CCACCTTCGCATCTCCGTCATAGCTTACCAATGTGTAGCCCTTTCCTTCTTTATCGGCGGCAAGGAGCATACCGTATGATTCCACGCCCATGATCTTCGTCGGTTTCAGGTTGACGACAACGGTTATCTTTTTCCCTATCAACTCATCGTGCGTATAGTCCTTCCCCATGCCGGCGACAATCGTTCGCTCTTCACCGACATCTATCTTCATTTTTATTAGCTTGCTCGATTTCGGAACCATTTCAGCCTCTAAAATCGCGGCAACCCTGATATCCAGTTTCATGAAGTCCTCGAATGATATCTCCTCCTTCACGTCGGTCAGTTTCTTCTCCACGGGAGTTTCCTCCTTTTCGTAGGTGACGCGCGCGGAAAGAGGGCGTCACCCCGTGTAAGGGTATTCCAATGGGTATCAGAGGGATATTTTTGTAGTGCTGCTCAGTGCAACTATCCGCACAATGGACAACATGGCCGCTTTCGGAGAGAGTGTCAACCTTGTTATAAACCTGGAAAATATCGATGATGCAGGCGCCATAATAGAGCGCGGAATTGCCGATAATGAAACATTTTACGGCGCTTTTAAAGATGCCCTGAAAAAGGCAGGGCGCCTGTAGCCCTCAATTGTTCACGGTTGCCGGTTCACAGTTCACGGTTTTTTTAATGAGCTATGTAACGATTAAAGCATTTTGGATATTAATTTCAGCTCTTGGATTGATTCCTTTGCATCAAATTTAGGAACAGCCTGTTTTTTTAACCGTAAGCCGTTAACTGGTAACTGTAAACCGTCTTTTGAGAAGCTTATTCCCGGGACAACTCCAGGTATTTCTTTGCCAGAGAAGTGTTCACGTGAACGACGCCTCTGTTCATATCTTTCATCGGGTAGTCTTCAGTGATTTCCGGCAGGTTGTCTGCTTCTCCCTGTGTCTTTATTGTAGATCCGGCCGGTATGTAGCGGTGATCCGGTATGGTCACACCCATAAGCAGACAGCCAGGTTCTATGACGCACCCATTTCCCACGAGGGATTTAAAGACCAGCGTTTTCATGCCGACAAAGGTATCATCATGCACCACGGCCGGGCCATGTATCTGAACCTGATGGGCGAGTGAAACCCTTTTCCCAACATAGACGGCAAATTTATTCCCATTGACTGTGTACAGGTTTTTTTCGACAGGAGTCCCGTTCATCTCTGTTTCAAGCGCGTGAATAATGACCCCATCCTGAATGTTTGAATCATCTCCTATAAACAGGGGTTGTCCTTCATCACCCCGAATTGAGGCCATTGGTGAAACCATTATGTTCCTGCCGAGAATGACCCTGCCAATGACGGATGCCAGGGGATGGACATAGGTTGAATGATCGATTTCCGGTTTTGACACCTCGGTGTTGAAATCCGTCAGTACATTTTCACCCACCATTTTTTTCATCTCCTCTTTATTCCGTGCGTTTCTTTTTTTATTATTGCCAATACACCTTTTGCATGACCCTTTGAACCCTTGAATCCTCGACCCCTTGTGTAACTACATCTAATCGGCAGATGCCACTTTTTTTAAGAGTTCCTTCCATACCCCGTCAACTATTGCCTCAGTCTCTTCTAATGTTCCTTCGTTGTTTATGACAAAGTCGGCGAGTTGAATCTTATCGGCCAGTGGCATCTGGGATCGAAGGCGATCGCGGGCCTCTTCGTGTGTGTAGCCGTTTCTTTTCATGATCCTTTCTGACTGGACATCAGGTGACGTGTAAACAAGGATCACTATATCCACAGCCTTATGCCATCCCACCTCTATGAGCAGTGGAATATCTGACATTATTATGGCATCTCTATCGTTTTTCACGATATCGTCAAATCTGCGCCACCATTCATCGAATACGGCGGGATGTACGATGCGGTTCAGTTCTTCAAGTTTTTCGCTGTCCCGGAACACGATCCCGCCAAGCACGTCCCTGTTAATCCGGTCGTCATTGTTCAGGACCTTTCTCCCGAAGTGTTCGACAATCATGTTCCAGACCGCGCTGCCCGGTTCTTCTACCATGTGCGCAAGGGTATCGACGTCGATAATATATGCGCCCCTTTTCTGGAACAATTTCGCGACGGTTGATTTCCCGCTGCCAATCCCGCCTGTCAGTCCAATGTTTATCATGGAAGGCTTCTAACACAGGGCGAGCGTTCCATCAAATAGAAAGTTGATCTTCTTTTCTCGTGGTTGCGTAGCGTGCACAATTAAGAAGGCTTGAGGGGTATCCGGTTGTATCTTATTGTTATTATAGATGTGTTTAGAAAAACTGGTAAAATCAGAAAAATAGATTGACATATCAATCAGTATGGTTTAATGGTCTTGGGAGATGAAAAATTACAAGCAGGAAATAATTGTGGATGCGGCCCTCGAGGTGTTTCGAGACAAGGGCTATGCCAATACGCGTATGGCTGATATTGCGAAAAGGGCGGGGGTGTCTTACGGTCTTGTGTATCACTATTTCGAAAGCAAAGAGGTGCTTTTTGATGTGATTGTGGAGGGATGGTGGGGCCGGCTCTATCAGATGCTGGAGGACGAGGGTGGGGCCGATACGGGACTTCAGGAAAAGCTTGAGAATATAATAAAGTTTTTTCTCGACATGTACGCCGAGAAGCCGAATCTCGTTGCCATCTTTATAAGTGAGGTTTCCAGAAGCTCCGTTTACCACACGGCAAAGGGGCTTGCCAAATTCAGAAACTTCTTCAGCCTTACGGAAAAGATAATGGCGGAGGGTCAGAAGAAATGTTTTCTGCGTAGCGACATCGCTCCACATTACCTGACCTATATATTTCTCGGTGCAATTGAGGCTTTTATCTCCATCATGGTGCTTGGTAAAGAAGATGTGACAACAGAGAGAAGAAATCGTACTATCCACGGTATCATTCAGATATTTCTTTTTGGTGCGAAGGCTGTTTAATGTCAGGGGCAAACCTGTGGAAGCGCAGTGATATTGCGTAAAAAAATGACAGGTCAATCGATGCTCCGTACAGAAATGTTATTGTGGTAAAATTATCAGGCGACTTTGTTTGCGTGTCGCGCCAGGAGTGGCAAATGCACTTGAAGGGCCAGCTTCATATTCATACTACATATTCCGACGGGAGGCTCACCCCGCAACAGGCGGCGGATGTATATGCAGGTATGGGGTTTGACTTCATCGCATTTACGGACCATGACCACCTGCTGAAACCCAGCTACAGAAAGGCCATTGAAGAAATTCAGACTGACCTTCTCGTCTTTTTCGGGATTGAGCTCACCGTAGGAACGAAACTCGGATATATACATGTGAACAGGATTGAAGGTGATCATGAGGTGCTGCATACATTTAATCATCCGGGTGACTACGGTTTTACCCTCAAACAGACCATAAAATGTATCGATGACGTGGCTCAAAATATTCAAATCGATGCGGTTGAAATAACTCATCACGGGTTCTATACACCGGAATACGATATAGAAGGTATACCCTATCCGAAAGTAGCCTCAGATGACTCCCATACACGGATGGGCTGTGGAAGAGCATGGATAGAGTTGAACTGCGCGAGAAACAAGGATTCCATTCTGAGTGCAATTAAAAATGGGGATCATTCAAATTGTTACGCCAGAGGTCTGGCTAAGGCATCGACAATGATTCTTGGTTAATAGCAATACAAATATAAGAAAAAGGAGGATGGGTATTGAGATGAAAAGAGTTGCTGTATGTGCTGTAGCTCAGCACAAGTGTGATTCGAATATCTGGCACAAGCGCTTTCAGGGAATGCTTCTGGATGTGCTGGAAGATATTCAGAAGCAGACGGGTATGCACTTTTCCGAAGAGGGGGGCGTCCGAAGCATCGTTTCTGCTTCTGATGATGTCTTTGATGCCAGAACTATATCCGACAACGGCATAACGGACGTCATTGGCGCTCATTACCGCGAAGAGGAAAAAATGGCGCAGGAGAGCCTGAACGCTCTCGGTTATGCTATGTCCATTATCCTCTCCGGGCACGAGGATGTAGTATATGTCGCGGGTCACTGTAAGGAATCACAGGGTGAAAGCCGGAATGTGTGCACGAACCTTTCATATGATCCCTTTTACGGAAGGGCAATGGGTCTCGATTACACCAATGTCGCCGCCCTCCAGGCAAGGGCGTACATGGAGAAATCGGGTCTTACTGAAGAACAGATGGCAAAGGTTGTTGTCAGGGCGCGGCAGTGGGCGGAGAAGAATCCCTACGCGAATGCCACCGAACAGGTGGAACTCGGAGATGTGATGTATTCTCCCATGCTCTGTGATCCGATCAGGACCATGCACGCCTACCCGGTGTCGGATGGCGCCGTTGTAATGCTGCTCGCATCGGAAGAGAGGGCGCATGAATTTACAGACAACCCGGTATGGTTGACCGGTTTCGGCAGTTGTATGGACAGCTACTTCCTGGGCGACAGGGATCTGGCAAGCAACTTTGCCCTCAAACAAGCTGCCGAGCGGGCTTATAAAATGGCGGGAGTCAAAGATGCAAGAAAAGAGATTGACCTTGTGGAAGTTATGGATTGTTACGCATATCAACAGCCCATGTGGCTCGAAGGTCTCGGTTTCTGTGGCGACGGTGAGGGGGCAAAGTTCATCGATGAAGAAGGCCCCGCGAAATACAATGTAAACCTGTCGGGCGGCATGCTTGCCGGAAATCCAATAATGACAAGCGGTCTCTACAGGATGGCAGAGGCAGTACTCCAGCTCAAAGGAGATGCCGGTGAGCGTCAGGCCGCTGATGTCAACCGTGCCATTGCCCAGAGCACAACAGGTGGGGCGGGTCAATTTCACACGGTCGTCGTGTTGGAGAAATGAGGAGGAATCGTTATGGCGAAGAAAAATAGAAATGTAGGAATAGTCGGTATAGGTCAGACCGAATATTCCAGTCACAAGGAGCACCAGAATCAAGCAGAAATGGTAAATGAGGCGGTAAGATATGCACTCGAAGACGCTAATATTACCCTTGATGATATAGATTGTGTCTTGCATGGCAATATGGAACTCTTCGAGATGGTCTTTCAGCCCGACATGTGGCACAGCCTCGGTTCGGGAGCTTATGGAAAAGACCAGTTCAGGATCACTACAGGCGGTACAACAGGAGCAAGTCTTGTATGTGCCGCAGATAATCTCGTGGCATCCGGTATGTACGATGTCGTGATGGCAATCGGTATGGAAAAACTGCAGGAGGGACATACCACGGGGGGAATCACAAACATGGCAGACCCCCTCTGGTTTCGACATTTGCAGACAGGGGCGCTCACGGCAACGACTGCCACGATGATGATGGATGAATTCGGTGAGGAGAGGGCGAAAAAGGCCGCCATGAAATATCGGATTCTGATGGACAAGCATGCCTGCCTTAATCCCCGGGCGCACAGACGTTTCGGCCTCGAATATGAACAGGCCGATGATCTGATGAATACATCCCCCCAGCTTGTCGGGGAATTACGGCTGATTCATATGTGTTCGCAGAGTGACGGGGCCTGCGTCATGATATTTGCCTCCGAGAAAAAGGCAAAGAAGATGTGCAAAACTCCGGTATGGATCCGCGACCATATCACGGTACACCGCGAAGAGACCTTTAATAACTTCGGCATTGAAATGCCGGAGATGACGCACCATTACGCTGCGAGAAAACTCTTTGAGCGAAATGGAATCAAAGATCCGGTGGAATATTTTGACGTCTTCGAAATGTATGATCCTTCAGCATGGTGGGGACTGGACTGGGCTCGCGAATTTTTGCTTTTGAAGGATGATGAACATATCAAGTTGCTTGAAGATGGCGAGTTCGATCTGGATGGAAAACTTCCGATAAACCCGTCGGGCGGCGTAACGGCAAGCAATCCAATCGGCGCGACGGCAATGCTGAGACCGGCGGAAGCGGCGATGCAGTTGCGTGGAGATGCGGGTCCGCAGCAGATCAAGAAAAAAGTAAAACACGCGCTTGCCTCCGGATTTGGCGGCACCTTATGGTCTGTCCTGATGATGCTTGAGAAAGACTTAGACTGGCAGGAGGTGGAAAATGGCTGAATACTTTGGAACAGCAGTTGAAGACATATTCAATACAATGGAGGAACGCTTTCTCTCCGAGGGTACGTTGGATGTGGATGTAACAATCGGGTACAATATCTCAGGGGAGGGTGGCGGTAATTGGAAAGTTACCATAAAAGAAGGGACTCTTAAGGTCGAAGATGCTGATGGTGAAGTCACTGACTGTACGGCGGTTTTAAACGCGAACGCGGAAACATTTGTCGGCGTAACTCTTGGCAAGTTAGACGCGGGAGAGGCTTTCTCATCGGGGAATATCAAGGTTGACGGTGATCTTACCGTTCTCGTTGCTATTCTCCCGAAGGCATTCAAGCCTTTTAAGCCGGTGATCAAAGCCAGCGCTATTGTGGAATCGGTGGAAGAGCGTTTTCTCCCCGAGAAGGCCGAAGGAGTTGATATTAAAATCGGTTACGATCTTTCAGGTGATGGCGGTGGACAGTGGACGGTAGTTGTAAAAGACCAGACCTGTACCTTGAAAGAAGTTCTGGATGATGACTGTACAGTGATTATGCGGATGGAGGCACAGGTGTTTGTTGACCTCAATCAGGGCAAGCTGGACGGTGGAACCGCATTCTCTTCGGGTCAGGTTAAGGTTGACGGTGATATCGGTGTGGCCGGTCAGTCCGCGTCGCTCTTTGAAAAGTATGTGGCCGAAGGCGCTGCTGAAGAGGAGGGTGAGGAACTCATATCTCTCAAATGCGTACCGTCCATTAATCAACGTTACGCGACAGGACCGACCATGGGCAAGTGGTTTGACGGTCTCAAGGAAAAGAAGTTCTTTGCGTCGAAATGCCCCCAATGCGGGAGGACCCTGGTGCCACCCCGTGAAATCTGCGCGCAGTGCAGGGTTCGCTGTAATGAGTTTGTCGAGGTTGGTCCAGATGCGACGGTCACACTGATCGATGTCGTCTATTATGCGAGTCCGGACCCGCTGACGGGAAAGATCCGCGAGACGCCCTATACGGCACTTTTCATGGTCCTGGACGGGGTCTCTCGGGATGAGAGTTTTGCCCATGATCTGAATCCTAAGGATATAGACCGCATAAAACCGGGGATGAAGGTACGCCCTGTTTGGGCTGAGAAGAGGATGGGGACTTACAGGGATCTCCTGTATTTCGAGATTGCCGACTGAAGGAGGAAAGGTATCAATGCAAATATCTTATGAAGATAGAAAAGATTGTAAGGTCATGACAGGTAAAATGGCTCTTCCCAACCACTATTTTGCCGGGAGGCTGGGTTCAAAATTCATCATTGCACTCAGGGACGAAAATAAGATTCTCGGTGTCAAATGCGAGAAATGCGATAAGGTCTTCGTGCCTCCGAGGGAGTACTGTGAAAGGTGCATGTCGAAGCTGGACGAATGCTGGGTTGAGCTTTCAAATGAAGGAGTGATTACCAACTACACGGTGGTGAACTACAATGACAAGCATCTGCCGAGGAGGGCGCCATATATCCTCGCGTTGATAAAGGTTGACGGCGCCGATACCCCCTTCCCTCATATAGTGGAGGGAATTGATGCTGAAGATGTAAAAACAGGGATGAAGGTAAAGGCCGTCTTTGCCGAAGAGACGACAAATACCATACGGGACCTTGATCACTTCGAACCTGTATAGACCCGGTACTGTTGTAAAATTGCCCGATAGGGGACTGGTTGGTTAATCGCAATCGTAGTAAAGCTGGAGATTTTTGCCGCCAATCACCCCTCGGGTGATGACAGCCTTTCAAGAATTCATGCCTGGTGATAATGCTGGATGAGAGAGGCGGGTCAATTGCAATGATACAGCCCCGGGGATTCAGAAAATGAGGAGAGGAACATGAATTTTAGCCTAACCGATGAGCAGAGAATGCTGAGGGACTCGGTGCGGAAATTCAGTGAAAGGGAGATAGCGCCCTTTGTTGAAGAGATGGATAAGGAAGAGAAGTTCATAGAAGACCTGTGGGAAAAGGCAAAACCCATGGGCTTTCTCGGTATGGGCATACAACCCGAATATGGTGGCATGCTTACCGACTACCTTTCATTTGGGCTTATGGGGGAGGAACTGGCACGGGTTGATGCCGGTGTCGCTACGGTTTATGGGGCGCACGGCCTCCTCTGCGCCAATAATATTGCCCGAAACGCTACGGAAGATCAAAAAAAGAAATATTTGCCGGCATTGGCAGCTGGAGAAACACGAGGCTGCATGGGGTTAACGGAGCCGGGTGCCGGTTCCGATGCAATATCTCTCAAGACAACGGCCCGTAAAGAGGGAAGCGAGTATATACTGAACGGCACAAAGACTTTCATATCAAATGCACCCATCGCGGATATTGCCCTGATATATGCCCAGGGATCGGGAGGGTTATGCACCTTTATTGTAGAGAAAGATTTTCTGGGCTATTCCACAGGAAAGAAGCTTTCAAAGATGGGTCTTCGCTCTTCTCCGACGGGAGAGATAATAATGGAGGATTGCCATGTGCCAGAGGAAAATCTCGTCGGGGGTGTTGAGGGGCAGGGATTGAAGCAGATGTTCTCAGGTCTCGATGTGGAACGTTTTATGTGGAGCTGTCTTGCCATAGGTATCGCCCAGGCGGCTTTTGAGGCGGCCCTTAAGTACACGAAAGAAAGGGAGCAATTCGGTCAGCCGATATTCAACTTTCAGATGATCCAGGATAAACTGGCGACAATGCTGGTAGAGCTCGAGGCTGCCCGTCTTTTGACATACAAGGGTATGACATGCTGGGATGAAGGCAATTATAAAGATGCGAGGATGCTGGCCGCCCAGGCTAAACTGTACGCCTGCGATATGGCGGTAAGGGTCACGGGTGAGGCCGTGCATATCCACGGAGGCTATGGTTATATGAAGGAATATCCCGTGGAAAGATATATGAGAGATGCCAAGGTCTTTCCAATAGGTGCGGGGACGAGCGAGGTCCAGAAACTTATAATTGCACATTATATGAGATAGCAAACCTGTGTAGTGATTCTGGTTCAAGTGCTCCTGGTTGAAGGGCGATGTGGCATTGAATTGAATGAAGAAAGGCACATGTTTCCCTAAAAGTTCAAGGATAGTTATAAGGTAGGCCACAGAGTGTGGAAAATTCTAAGAAAAAAGGAGGAATTACCATGTCAAGAAAGAAAGTCATTATTTGTGCCGCGTTATCTGGAGCGGGAACGTACAGGAATCAAAATCCTGCTGTGCCTCATACTCCTGAGGAGTTTGCTGAGGAATCGGCAAGGTGTTACAAGGCGGGCGCCGCCATGGTCCATGTGCATGCCAGGGACGACAATGGCATGCCAACACATGATATTGACAGGATAAGGGCGACACATGACGCCATCAAGGAAAAGACTCCCGAGCTGATTGTAAATCTCAGTTCTGCCGTGGGAATGAATGTAACTGCAGAGCAGAGGATCGCACAGATTACAGCGGTCAAACCGGCAATGGCGTCGCTCAACACCAACACCATGAATTTCGGTATCGTGGACAGGAAATCGGGGCAGGTTTTAATTGATTTTGTCTTTGAGAACACCTTCACCATGCTTTCGGAATTCGGCACGGCTATGGAGGAGAATGGTGTGAAGCCGGAGATCGAATGTTACGACATGGGCGGCCTCGACAACACCCTTCTCATCGGGAAGCAGGGCATGTTCTCCGATCCCATGAATTTTAATTTTGTCTGGGGAGTCGCAGGAGGACAAAGCTTCAGGCCGGAGGCCTTTGTTTCCATGTTTAATGCCCTTCCTGAAGGTGCCAATTTTACTACCTGTGGTGTAGGTACTGATCAGATTCCTGCTATTACATTGTCGTGTATGATGGGAGGACATATGAGAGTCGGTCTTGAAGACAACATTCGTGTGCCGAATGGCGAACTGGCGAAGGGGAGTTACGATCAGGTCGAGTGGGCCGTTAAGATAGCGTCCACCTTCGGAAGAGAGCCCGCCACGCCTGACGAAGCGAGAAAGGTGATGGGGATAAAGCAAAAATAGCAACTCAGGTTCGAGGTTCAAGGGGTTCGAGTGAAAAAACTGCGAACCGGTAACCGGAACCGGCGCACTGTATTTCTCAATCCTCAGACCTCAGAACTTAAAAAATGGGTTACTGAGTTCATTGTTTGGCACTTCACTAACCATGAACCGTGAACCCGAAAACCTGAGTGTAAGATATCGATAGAACAACAAAAAGGGGGGGGGAATAACAATGAAAGCCAATCTGTCTGCAATACTTCGGGAACAGGCACGAAAATATGGCGACAGACTTGCCGTGGAGAAACGATTAGGCGGAGTCTGGCAGGGTATCTCTTGGCGGGAATATTATGAGGTGGCCCGTGCCATGGGTCTCGGTCTTTACAGTCTGGGTGTCAGAAAGGGTGACAGGGTGTCACTTCTTTCCCAGAACAGGCTTGAATGGATCGAAGCTGATATGGGTATTATAGGGATCGGCGCCGTTACGATACCGATATACACAACTCTTCCTGCCCATGAAATCGAATACATTATAAACAACTCAGAATCAAAGATCTATATTGTCGAAGACAAGACAGCTCTTCAAAAGGCCCTTGATATCCTTGACAAGTGCCCTTCCCTTGAAAAGATCGTCGTCATAGATACCGATGGTTGCGACATGTCGGCGGATATTGCTATGAGTTTTGATGATCTGAAGGATCTGGGCAGGGGCATGGAGGCGAAGGAGCCGGGATTGTTTGATCGGTTGACCGATGAAATAGCACCGGAGGATCTGGCAACAATCTCGTACACCTCCGGAACTACGGGGCCTCCAAAGGGGGCCATGGTATCTCACAGCAATGTGTTTGCCGTTATGGACGCGCTTAATGAAATGAAGTGGGCGGACGACACGGATGTGCTGGTGGCATTTCTGCCTCTGAGTCATGTGTTTCAGAGGGTGGCAGGTCATTTCTTCGGCATGTATGTCGGAATTTATGCACACTATACGGAGAGCTTCGATACGATTGTTGAGGATATCCAGACAAAAAAACCGACAATATTACTTGCCGTTCCAAGGGTCTGCGAAAAGATTTACGCAAAGATTCTCGGTCAGGCGAAGGAGCAGCCGCAGTGGAAACAGTCCGTATTCAACTGGGCGGTGGGTATTGGTGCAGATGTCAGTAAATTGATGGAGCAAAAAAAGTCCATTCCGACGATTCTTAATCTGAAGTACAAGATTGCCTACAAGATGGTGTTTGAAAAATTGAGAGAGGCCCTTGGTGGTCGTACCCGGTGGATGGTTGCATCAGGCGCGCCCCTGTCCAGGGAGATTGCCGATTTCTTCAATGCCGCTGGTGTTTTCCTGATTGAGGGCTACGGTATGACAGAGTGTAGCGCTCCTGCCACGCTTAATAAGCTCGACAATTACAAGTTTGGAACGGCGGGAACGCCTCTTTCGTGTAATGAAATCAGGATTGCCGAAGACGGAGAGGTGCTGATCAAGGGTGGCAATATTACAAAAGGTTACTGGCGTATGCCGGAGCAGACGAAGGATGCCTTCACCGATGACGGATGGCTCATGTCGGGCGATATTGGCGAAATAGACGAGGACGGTTTTCTGAAAATCACGGATCGCAAAAAAGATCTGATTATTACGGCGGGTGGAAAGAATATCGCGCCACAGAATATAGAAAATCGCTTCAAACAGGACCCGCTGTTCGAACAGTTCGTGGTTATAGGTGACAGGAAAAAATATCTTGTGGCACTGATTAATGTCAATCTCGAAGAAGCGGCGCGGCTTGCAAGAAAAGATGGCATTCAGTTCAGTGGTCCCGAAGAGCTCCCTGAAAGGGATGATTTCAGGGCAATTGTGGACAGGCACGTCGAAGAAAGGAACAGTGATCTCGCCAAATATGAGACGATAAAGTACTACCGTATAATCAAGCATGCCTTTTCTGAAGAGACAGGGGAGTTGACGCCTTCTCTCAAGGTGAAACGGAAGGTTGTGATGGAGGCACACAAGGATATCGTTAATGGCATGTACCCGCAGGGAGAGGGTTAGTACTCAATATATTTAAGGAAGGATATCTTCGGTGACTTTTGAGCGGAACAGGCCTTGAGAGTATTGATGGTATTACGGGAAGAGGTTGATCCCTACAGGTATATTATTGAAAGATAAGTTTTTACTAAAAGGAGGTAGATTATGACTAATAGAGTCGGGATAGTCGAAGTTGCCATGACGCCCGGTGTTGAATCCAAGGACTACTTTCTCGATCAGGTGTTCAGGGTTACGAAAGAAGTACTCGATAAAGCAGGATTAAAACGGGATGACCTGGGTACGGTCATCAGTGCTTCATCGGATGTGTTTCATGGTGGTGTGTCGTGTGCAAGTTCATATTACTGGGATGCTGGGGGTGCCTTTCTTAAGAATGGTTCCCGACAGGATGGGGAGTCGCTCTTTGCATTTATCTATGCGGTGATGCGAATACTTACCGGCCATTTTGATACGGCCCTCGTTCTCGGTGTATGCAAGGGGTCGGAAAACCCCGATGACGATATGCTGACACATTTTTTCACCGATCCATTTTACCAGAGACAGGTTGGGCTGAATGAGACCGTCGCGGCTGCGCTTCAGAAGAGGGAGTACATGGATAGCTATGGAATAAGTGATGAACAGTGTGCCGGTGTAGTGGTGAAAAACCTTGAAAACGCCCTCGGTAATCCATACGCCCATGTGAAAAAAAAGGTGACTGTGGATGACGTACTTGCCTCGCAGGTAGTAATGGATCCCCTCAAGGCCATGGAGTGTGCGCCAAAATCGGAAGGTATGATCGCGATGCTTCTTGCAAAGGAAGATCTCGCTAAAAAACTGACTGACAAGCCTGTCTGGTTCGAAGGGTACGGTTCTTCAATAGATAAATTCTATCTTGGGGACAGGGATCTTCTCGAGGGTCAGCTCCCAAATGCAGCCAAACGTGCTTACGATGCGGCAGGAATCAAGGACCCGAAAAAGGAGATCGATGTTGCCGAAATATGTGAGCCCTATGCTTTTCAGGAGTTACTCTGGTATGAGGATCTCGGCTTTTGTGACCGGGGGGAAGGCGGAAAGTTACTGGACAGCGGTGCCACGGCAAGGAATGGCGAAATACCCGTCAATCCTTCCGGTGGCGTACTTGCGTCAAATCCCTATGTAACACGAGGTCTCTACCGTCTTGCCGAGGGGTTCTTGCAGATCAGGGGACAGGCCGGTGAGCGGCAGCTTGATAGTAAGGTAAATAAGGCTCTGGCCCATTCGACACACGGATTCGCAGGACAATGCCATGCCGTGGCGATCATAGGCAGTTAGGAGGGAATTATGGGAAGACCAGTTGCAATAATAGGATCAGCACAGACCAACCATGGAAAGAGATTCGACGTCACCTATCCCGAACTCGTAAAAGAGGCCGTTGACGCCGTCTTTGAAAAGACGGGAATATCTCCCGATGATATTGAGGGAGTTGTCTCAGGTACCATGCCTTCCATGATGGAGGGGGTAGCCCTTACACATTTTTACTTTGCCGAGGTACTGCGATCGGTGGGCAAGCCCATATTGAAGACAGAAACATGCGGTTCAACGGGTATATCCCTGGCTTTTACTGGCTATTACTGGGTTGCGTCAGGAATGGCAGACCTGATTCTCGTGGTAGGGTCGGAAAAGATGAACGAAGGGGACTCGCAGGCTACCATGACCACCGTGCTGGAGCCTTTTTATCAGAGGTCTTTCATAGCCGGAGCCCCCGGAGTATTTTCCATGCAGTCCCAGGAATGGTCTGTGAAATTCGGTATACCGGAGGAAAAGGTTCGAGCAGCGGCGACGAGGCTTTCGGTGGATCACCACAATGATGCCTTTGATAATCCCCATGCTCATATCAAGAAGCGACTCACCGAAGAGGAGGTTAATACCGCACGGATTATCACCTATCCGGTGAGACTGTGGGATGTCTGCCCGAATTCAGACGGTGCCTGTGCCATGATCTTCGCCTCAGAGGCGATGGCAAAGAAGCTCGGCCTGAAGGCAGCCTGGGTAAAAGGTATCGGTTACAGCGGGGAGGAATACTGGTTTGGTGACAGCGAGAAGGCCATATGGCAATGCGCCATTGATGCCTCCAGGCAGGCCTATGACATGGCAGGGATCAAAAATCCAAGAAAAGAACTGGATGTGGCAGAGGTCTATAATCCCTTTACCTTTCAGGAACTTCTCTATTATGAGTGTTTCGGATTTTGCGATTTCGGTGAGGCCTGTGATCTCACGCTGAAGGGAACATTCTCCCGTGAAGGAGAGCTTCCCTGTGACCCATCTGGAGGGACGCTGTGTAGCAATCCGATTGGTGCAACAGGGCTCAACAGAGCGGCAGAGGCAGCCCTTCAGGTAACGGGACAGGCGGGAGACCACCAGATTCCCGGTGCAAAATTGTCTTTAGCCCATGCCATGGGCGGCGTCGATCAGTTTAACGGCGTTATGATTCTCGGTTCAGAGAAGTAGGGGGTGGTCATGAAAAAAGATTATAATACAATGGAAAATGTAATCAGGCTTCCGCATAAATATGCTGCAGGCCAGACATTTGCCAGATTTTACAATGGTCTGAAGGAAAGTAAAATATACGGTACGAGCTGTCCCGCGTGCGATAAGGTGTTTGTTCCTGCGAGGAGTTTCTGCCCCAGTTGTCTCACAAACCTCAGCGACTGGGTAGAGGTCTCTCAGGAGGGAGAGGTTGTGTCCTGGACCTATTCAAATAAGGAGTTTTTTGGAATGCCGGGGAAGCCTCCCGTGGTTATCGCCCTTATAAGGCTTGACGGTACGGATTGTGATTTTCTTCACCTCATAGGGGGAATCAATAAGGATGACCCCGATACGGTGAAATCATCCATCAAGAAAGGTACGAGGGTACGGGCTGCGTGGAATGATGACAAAATAGGCCATATGCTCGATATTAAGTGTTTTGAGCCTGTCTCATAGCGTGGAAGAGGAGATATAACTATGGAAAAGAAAAGTGATTACTTAATACTGGAGGACGAAGTAGCAATACCATATCAGAATGCCTTTGGGCCAACGTGGACACGGTTTTTTGAAGGCATGAAGGAGGAAATTATTTACGGAACCCGATGCAAAAAGTGCAACAGGGTTCTTGTGCCTGCCCGGTCCTTCTGCCCGCGGTGCTTTGAGGAAACGGACGATTGGGTTGAAGTATCACAGGAGGGAGCCATTGTATCCTGGGTCCTTACCGACTACGAGTACTTTGGTATGCCCACAAAACCGCCGTTTATCGGAGCACTCATCAAACTGGACAATACCGATACAAGTTTTTTGCATCTTGTCGGAGGGATCGACCTGAGTGACTTCGACAATGTGAGAAAGACCGTAAAGAACGGCATGAAGGTTAAGGCGGTATGGAAAGAGGAAAAGAACGGACATATTTTGGACATTAAATATTTTGCGCCAGTAAAATAGATTCGGGAGGTCGTCATGGATTTTACGTTCACAGATGAGCAGAAGATGTTCAGGGATACTGTGTACCGGTATGGAAGAGATGAGATTGCGCCGCTCTGCGAAGAGGCTGATCTCAAAGGCGAATTCAGTTTTGAAATATGGAAGAAGCTTGCCGATATGGGCCTTTTGGGCCTGCCCTTTCCGGAAGAGCTGGGTGGATCAGGCGCAGACGTTGTCACCTGCTGCCTCGCGGGAGAGGCGCTCGGTCATGCGGGCGTTGATGGTGGCAGTCTCCTCGCATGGGGGGCCCATACCTATCTTTGCGCCTGCAATATTTTCAGTTTCGGAACCGAGGAACAGAAGAAGAAATATGTTCCGAAACTTGCCTCCGGCGAGTGGATAGGATGCATGGGGCTGACGGAACCGGGAGCCGGATCAGATGCCGCATCGATGAGGACGACTGCGGTCAAAAAGGGTGACAGATATGTCTTGAACGGTTCGAAGACATTTATCACAAATGCACCCCTGGCCAATGTGTTTGTCGTTTTTGCCACCATTGACAAGGCAAAAAAACATGAAGGAATAACCGCTTTTATTGTTGAAAAGGGAACGCCGGGCCTCGAAACTGGACAACCTTTCCACAAAATGGGCTGCAAATGTTCCTCCACATCGGAGGTATTTTTTGAAGATTGTGAAGTCCCCGAAGAAAACCTGCTTGGTGGTGAAAACGGGGGATGGATGATCGCTCTGAGTGGTGTTGAGTGGGACCGTTCTACATTGATTTCACCCTTCCTTGGCGCCTCCATATATGGTCTGGAGCTGTGCGGACGATATGCTAATGAGCGCCATCAGTTCAATCGGCCCATCAGAAAGTTTCAGGCAGTACAAGGCAGGATTGCCGATATGAAGGTGTTCATAGAAGCGGCACGGTTGGCGATATATCGTGTGGCATCGTCGAAGGATAACGGGCAGATGCTCAATCCAATGCAGGCCGCCGTTAACAAGGTTTATGCGGGCGATGTCGGGTTTGAAATGGCGTCCGAGGCTGTGCAGATATTCGGAGGTTACGGTTTTATGCAGGAATATCCCGTGGAGCGGAACTTCCGCGACGCAAGGCTTGCAGCAATCGGAGGCGGGACATCTGACATCATGCGGATGATAGTGTCAAGAATCATGTTAATGTAACAAAGGTGTTAGAGAGGAGGATAAAAATGAATTATGAATTTACGGAAGAACAGAAAAAGTTACAGCAGGATGTTGCTGCTTTTTGCATAAAGGAAATAGCGCCTGAGGCACAGAAACTTGATGAGGGGCCGAGAGAAGAAGTGTGCAAACTTATGGAGAGAAACCTGAAGAAACTCGGTAAAGCAGGCTTTCTCGGAGCTGGACTTGAAGGGGCTGCCATAGACCTCATTGACTGTTACATTGCGGGCGAGGAGATTACCAAGGCCTGCGCGTCAACCTATATAAGCGCACGGTCGAGTGTCTTTATGTGTGGGGGAATACTGAAGCTTTTCGGTACGCCTGAGCAGATGAAACGTTTCCTTCCTGCCATTATGAAGGCGGAAATGATTGGCGCCCTTGCCTATACGGAGGCGGAAGCGGGATCCGATATCGCATCTGTTTCCACCACGGCAAGGAAAGATGGTGACGTGTGGGTGCTCAACGGTGTTAAGGATGTTGTGGCAAATGCAATTATTGCCGATGTGCTTCTTGTGCTCGCCCGCATGGAAAAAGGGGCGGGATCCGAAGATGGCATGAGTCTCTTCATAGTCGAAAAAGGTGCCAGAGGTCTTGACATAAATGACTCACTTGAAACCATGGGACTTCGCGGCGTCCCGGTCTCCGTGGTGAAGCTGGAGAACTGTGAGGCAAAAGAGATTGTCGGCGGGGAACCCGGAAAGGGTTACGAACAGCTGGAACGCATTTTGAAAATGGGAACCGTGGGGATTGTGTCCTTCTGCGTGGGGGTAGGCACATCCTGCATGGAAAAAGCCACACAGCATGCGAAGGCTAAAAAGTCGTCTGGAAAACCGATCGGCCTATATCAGGGAGTCGGTTTTAAGCTGGCTGACATGTTTACGTATAATGACCTGGGCCGGATGTTAGGACTCCGGGCCGCATGGGCAATGAATGAAGGTGAAAACGACGCTGATATTCTGGGATCGTGCGCGAAGCTTTTTGCCGGTGAATCAGCCACAAAAATCGCGAATCTGGCCATGCAGGTTTTTGCGGGACATGGATACATAAAGGGGACAGACATCGAGCGGCTTTACCGGGATGCCAGATTCGGTGAAATCTGTGAGGGTCCGTCGGAAATTCAGCGAACCATAATCGCCAACAACGAACTCGACAAGTTCATGTAGATAAGGAGAGTCAATATGGGAGTTGACGCAAAATTTACAGGCAGGGTGTATGGCCCCTTGACTTATGAGATAGGCAAAGAAAAGATAAGGGAATATGCAAAGGCGATAAAGAATGAAGATCCTCATTATATGGATGAGGACTTTGCGAAAAACACCAGGTATGGTGGAATTATAGCTCCTCCTACTTTTGCCGTGGTTTACGCCGGCATGCTGGCAGAACCCTTCTTCTTGGACAAGGAACTGGACTTGAATCTTTTCATGCTTGTGCACGGAGAACAGGAATTTGAATTTTTTGAAGTGGTCAGGCCCGGTGATGTAATCACCTCCAGGGGGGAAATCATAAATATTGAGAACAAGGAAAAACTCGATGTGGTGATCCTTGAGGGAAGAAGCGTAAATCAGGATGGCAAACTGGTATGCAAGGCTGTTTTTACATTTGTGATACGGAAATAACGGGGAGGTCATCATGTCAAACAAGGAAATAAAAGACATAAGAGTAGGAGACACGTTCAGCGTTTCCGAGGAGGTTGATAAGTACAGGACTATATACTATGCGGGGGCATCAGGGGACTTTAACCCCATTCATATAGATCCGGAATTCGGGCAGGCCGTCGGACTTGGTGGAGTCATTCTCCATGGTCTGTGTACCTTTGGTTTTATGACCAAAACGGTTACGGACTGGACGGGTGATCCGGGCTCGCTCAAGCGCATAAAGTGCAGGTTTGCAATGCCGGTGCATCTTGGTGATACGATTACTACCCAGGCCATTGTGGCGGCTGTAGATGAGAACAAGGCAACGATCGATCTGAAGGTGGCAAATCAGGACGGTGCCGAGGTACTTTTAATGGCATCTGCCGAAATTGAGTTATAATTTATTAGTGCGTTGGTTCACTTTTTTTGATAGGAATAAGATGTCTCTTTAAGCGATGTATGGATACTGCGTTAGATGCTCTTTTAAACGGTTGTTTTCACCCTTGCGTGTCGTTTCGTTTTGGGTGAATCAGTAACTCTTTTTCCTTGAGAGTTGTTAGAACGCTTTTTATGAATTCAAAAAAAAGGGGGGAATTGGTATGAGCGATATCTACACTGAGAAACCATGGCTTAAGAATTACGACAAGAATGTGCCACCGTCACTCGAGTACGAAGAAAAGACCTTTGCGGAAAAATTCAGGGAGGTTGTGGAAAAATACCCTGATAAAACGGCCCTCATCTACATGGGGAAACAAATCACCTACACCGAGCTCGATTTACTGTCCAACCAGCTTGCCCATTACCTCATCAAAGTCGGACTCAAACCTGATGATGTTGTGGGATTTCACATGCCGAATATACCGGCACATTACATTGCCATTATCGGAGTGCAGAAGGCAGGGTGTGTTTCCACGGGACTTAGCCCTTTGCTGACACCGCATGAGATGGAACATCAGATCATCGACTCCGAGGCAAAAGTGATTATAACAGTGGACGTGCTGTTCGAGAAGATTGCTGAGGTGGCCGATAAAACAGAGGTTTCCACCGTCATTGTCACCGAGATTGCCGACTTCCTTCCGGGAGTAAAGCGGGTTCTCGGAAAACTCCTCAAGAAGATACCTACTGCGGAAATAAGGCCGCTTGCAGGTAAGACCCTGACCCGTTTCATGGACGCCATTAAGGGAATGCCGACGGACCGGGTAGGGGTGAAGCGGACAATCGATGATACCATCTTCATGATGTACACCGGGGGTACTACAGGGCCTTCAAAGGGTGCGTTGCTCACCCAGAAAAGCTACATGTACAACGGGTGGCAGAGTATTACATGGCTTGACATAGTACCCGAAGACATCGCGCTTTCAGCCTTTCCGCTCTTTCATATTGCTGGTCTCGCCCTTGGCGGATTTACCTTGATCTACGGTACCACCCAGGTCTGCGTACCCAACCCGCGCGATTCTGAATTTCTCATCAAATGCATCAAGTCCTATAACCCCACCCTGATTGTGAACGTACCAACGGTCTTTTTCGAACTCATGAAGAGACCGGGGTTTAAGGAACTGGACCTGAGCAACCTTAAGTGGTGTCTGAGCGCCGCGGCGCCTTTTCCGGCTGAATATATCAGCGAGCTTGAGAACGTCATTGGTGAGAATAAATTCATCGAGCTTTACGGAATGACCGAGACCTCGCCTGTGACGTGCTGCAATCCCCGTTACGGGAAGAAAAAACCGACATCCATCGGCATGCCCTTGTCCGACACCGAGTTTAAGCTCATTGACCCTGATACGGGTGAGCCCGCGAAACTTGGAGAGCCCGGTGAAATCGCGGTACGGGGACCACAGCTCATGAGAGAGTATTACAAACAGCCCGAAGAAACGGCCAACGCCGTCCGTGACGGTTGGATGTTTACGGGAGATGTGGCAACGATGGACGAGGATGGCTATTTCTACATCGTGGATCGTGTAAAGGATATGGTTATTATCTCCGGTTTCAAGGTCTTCACTCGGGAGCTTGATGACATGCTCGCCAAGCACCCCGATATCGATATGGCTGCCGCTATAGGGATTCCTGATCCGGAAAGGCCGGGATCCGAACGGGTCGCTGTAGCCATCGTTCTCAACCCGGGTATCGAGGGGAGCGAGGCCGAGAAGGAAAAGATAAAGGCATATCTGCGCGAGTCGGTGGCTTCCTATAAGCTGCCTAAGACAATCGAATTTATGGATGAACTTCCCACAAGCGGGGTGGGCAAAGTGTTGAAACGTGAACTGAGGAAAATGATGGGGAGCTAAATCAAGGAGTAGAAATCGCGGCGTAAAACGCCCACTCATATACTGACTGAATAGAATGAACTGTCAGTGCTCATGTGAGGTATCTTATAGAAAATACCCGCCGAAACGGCGGGTATTTTTTCTGAAAAGATATTAACGATACATTGAATACAGGGGCAGTTATCGCAGAAACTGCGAGTGACAGTCTCTTAGCCTGAAAGAGGAGAATAGAATGATTATCGACACACATTCACAGTTGTTTACGAAAGAGGCGATAGAGAGCCTTCCGGAGGAGATGGCCCAGGGTTATAGACTTATGTTCAGTGAGATGAAATATCCTGATATCGAAGATACCTTGAAGGACATGGAGGATGCGGGCGTTGACATATCGGTGATTGTGGCTGTGGATGCCGAAACGACCTTCAAGTACAAGGTGTCAAATGATCTGGTCGCGGAAACGGTAAGCCGGTACCCGGATAAGCTTATCGGTTTCGCGAGCGTTGATCCCCACAAGGGGGTAATTGCGGCGGAGGAGCTGGAGAGGTCTGTAAATGAACTCGGACTTAAAGGACTTAAGGTCCTTCCCCATTTAATCAGGCTTAACCCGGATGATGCCCTCATGTACCCGTTATATGAGATTGCACAGGACGCGGGCATTCCGGTGCTGTTTCACACTGGCACACAGTTCCACGCCAGAACAAAGATCAAGTATTGCAGACCCCTCTATCTCGATGAAGTGGCCGTTGATTTTCCCCGTATGAAGATAGTGATGGCGCACTTCGGATATCCCTGGTTTTACGAAGGCATGTCAGTTGTTCTACGAAATCCCAACGTATTCTTCAATATTGCCGGCTGGGCGCCGAGGAGAATACCGGAAGATGTTATTCGACAGATAAACGGTCCTCTTGCCGGGAAAGCCCTTTTCGGCAGTGATTATCCGCTGATCTCAAGGGTGCGTATTATGAAAGAGCTGGATGAATTGTCGCTGAAAGACGGGATTAAGGAACTTCTGACAAAGGAAAATCCAAAAAGGTTGCTTGACATATAATGGCTTGCTTACCTTTATCCTCCTGATCCCGGCGGTTTCAGAGTACTGGAAATATAATAAGATAGGAGTGTTTTTTATGAATACCCGCATTACCGAGCTTTTTGGTATCGAATATCCGATCATACTATCCGGTATGAGCTGGATCAGTGTCCCCGAACTGGTTGCGGCAGTCTCCAATGCTGGCGGCTTGGGAATTCTGTCCACTGGCCCACTCGGTCCCGATGAAACCCGGGAATCCATTCGCAAAATCAGAAGTCTTACCAGTAAACCATTCGGGGCCAATGTCTCTCTGATGCTGCCGGGCGCCAGTCTGAATGCAAATGTTCTTCTCGAAGAGAAGGTTCCAGTAATCAACTTCGCTCTCGGCAAGGGTGACTGGCTGGTCGAAAAGGCCCATGCCTACGGCGGCAAGGTTATTGCCACTGTGGTAAACTCATATCATTCCAAACGTGCCCAGGATTATGGTTCAGATGCCGTAATTGCCACGGGCCATGAAGCAGCCGGGCATGGAGGTGATGCGACATCTCTTGTGTTAATTCCCAGCCTCGCTGACGCCCTCGACATCCCGGTCATTGCCGCGGGTGGCTTTGTCGATGGGAGAGGCCTGTCGTCGGCCCTTGCTCTCGGTGCTGATGCCGTTGCAATGGGTACCAGATTCATGACTACCAGGGAAAGCCCTCTTCATGATAATTATAAAAAGTTCTCAGTGGAAAATGATATCTACGACACCCTCTACTCGACCCGCTTCGACGGGATTCCCTGCCGGATGATGGATACAAAGGCGGCCAGGAAAGCCATGAAGCAGGGTATGAATGTATTCAAACTGCTCGAAGCCCTGCCAAACTCGAGGGCTATTGCCAAACAGATGCAATTGCCATATTTCAAGCTCTTGATTGGCGTTACCGCTTCGGGCTGGAAAAACGCCAGACAGATGGCCTACATGGCAAATGCATTCAGCGGGTTGAGAGAAGCCACAGAGAACGGTGATGTTGATACGGGATTGCTGCCGGTGAGCCAGGCACAGGGGCTCATCAGAGAGGAACTTACGGTTGCGGAAGTAATCGAGGCAATCGTCGCTGAGGCGCGCGAAATTAACAAGAACATGAGTAAAATGCTGAGCTGAAAACTTTCGGGCGGCTATTTTTTCAGCGGTTTCCCTGAAGGTGAACGGACTTCATCTGTATCGAGGTATTGAGATGTTTGCATGTCTAACCTTTTTTGTCATTCCGGCGAAAGCCGGAATCCAGTAAGTTCAACAACTTCTGGATACCCCCGTATCAAGTACGGGGCAGGCTTATCAAGCCCGATATAACAGTTTTGGGACTTTTTACGAATGCATCAATTTTATGTTCTGATAATTGTCCAGATTCCTATAAGTATAAACCCTGTCCCGGCAACCCATGATAAGTATTTAGGGTTTATATACTTCTCCATATTGCTTCCGATTAGCACAGCTAACCCGGTTGCGACAACAAGTGCCGCCGCGGCAGCAAGAAAAACCATCAACTTTGAATTTTCTTTGTCCGTGGCGAAAAGTAGAGTAGCAAGCTGAGTTTTGTCTCCCAATTCAGCGAGCAGTACCGTAATAAATATTGTCAGAAAGATTTTTACAGTCATTTTTCGTTATTTTATTTCCACATAAATTGCTACGCATCCGCTGATGCGCGATTACATAATCGTTAAGATTCTTTTGCTGATTCCTTTTCTTCTTCCTCCGAAAAGGGAATGGTCAGTTCATACGCTCCCGATCTGACAACCGCGTGTATGGGGAGGGGCGCCTTCTCAAACACCTTCATCATGGGTTTGTTTTCGGTAAGGACATCAGCGGTGAACCCTTTGATTCCGCGTTTCCTTGCAATTTTGATTAATGTATCAAACAGAAATGACCCGACCCCTGTATTCTGAAGCTTTTCATCGACGATAAACGCCACGTCCGCATATGGACGATCTTTTAACAGTACGTATCTTCCCTCCGCGATGATATGCTCTATTCCCGATTCTTCAATGAGACCCACGATTGACATAATATGCCTGTAGTCTACATTTACATATTCCTGCATCGTTATGTGCGGCATGGTCTTTATGGGGCTGAAGTAGCGGTAATAAACTGCCTGGTCTGAGAAACGGTAGAAGAGCTTCCTCATGGCCTCTTCGTCCGACGGCCTTATTACGCGGAAATGGACGGAAATATTCCCCTTGAAGACATGTGTGCACGATATGTCCACAGGATAACGATGGCCGGATTCAGCAAGATATTTCTGATCCGGATAGAGGATATTCGTCTCTTTTGCCCTCCGCACCAGTTCCCCGCGGTCGTCCGGATGCGCTATGTCGATCAGTGCAAGTGCGCGTTCACGCGTGCTTCTTCCTCTCATTGACGCCACGCCGTATTCCGTTATGATGAGATCCAGTGACTCTCTGTTCGTAAATTGGTCGGGAAAATCTTCCGCTGAAAGCAGTATGTTGGATTTTCCTTCGAGGTTGCGACTCGGCAGGGCGAAAATTCCTCTTCCACCCTTTGAAAGCGCGGCCCCCGTGAATGCCTCATAAGCCTCGCCCGAACCGGGGCTTACATTGCCCTTGCCAACATGGAGAGAGATGTTGCAGGTCAGGTCGACTTTCCTCGCCGGGAGGATCGTGATAAAGCGGTCGTTTCGACCCATGCTCCCCGGATCAGTGGCAATATCTATTCCCTGAAACTCTACGAGGGGGTTGTGGTCCAGCCACTTCATCAGTTCCGGTGTACCCATGGCGTAAGCGGCCAAGCTCTTGTGTCTGAAGAGGCCTTTATACCTGTTCGTGACGGCTCCTGATTTTATGAGGTCCATGAGGGCGTCCGTCATCATGAGAGAGTGAACCCCCAGATTCTGTTTGTGCGCGAG
This sequence comes from uncultured Syntrophaceae bacterium, assembly GCA_964540715.1. Taxonomy (GTDB): domain Bacteria; phylum Desulfobacterota; class Syntrophia; order Syntrophales; family UBA2210; genus UBA2210. Next base: position 46,522 of record CAZINZ010000014.1, read on the forward strand.
ATGTCTGGCAAGTGCTTCGAAGAGGGGACCTATAAAAAAGGCGATACAGCTACCGTCCTCCACTATCGAGGCCACATTTGCCGCGACCTTGTCAAAGACCGGGTCCATGGGCCACCGGGGAAAATAGAGGGGTGGTTCGGTGGAGTGGACAAGATAGTTGAAGTCATCTGTATGCACAACCGTGTCTCCATGGGTGCAGGGGATGTGTTCATTGATTTCGCCTACAACAAGAGATGCATGTTCCATGGCATATCGCGCGACATCCACCGATACACCGAAGCTGGAGAAGCCTGCTTCATCAGGAGGAGATATCTGTACAAATGCCGCGTCAACATCAATAATGCCTGATTTAAACAACCAGGGTATTCGCGAAGTGCGGCTTGGAATGAAGTCCACCCTTCCGGCGGTGATTGCCTCGCTGGCCACCCAACCAGAGAAGAATGTCTTAAGACGATATTTCCTTGAGTACCGTTCGTCGACGGGAAGAGCATCTCCGAAACTCAAAAGCTGGATTAGCTCCAGATCCCGGAGGTTGCCTTTGGTGGAAGCCATAAGTTGCTTAACCAGTGTGCGTGGTTCCGTTACGCCGGTTCCCAGAAAAATGTTCATCCCGGGCTTTATCTCATCCAGTACCACTTCAGGCGACACTACTTTGTCTTTCCATTGAGCGAAAATTTCATAAGTCATGATGGTAGTTGCTCCTTATTCAATGGGTTTCTTTCTGGAACCGCTGTACAGGTCATAACCGAAAAGTCTGCATTCAATATTACTGTTGTAGAAAGGGGTTCTTGACTTTGCCCTCAGTCCAACATGTTTAGCAAGTTCCATGTTTCCCGTAAAGATGAATCCGCGGTATCCCGTACACTTCTGTTTGAAATAATCTCCAATTTTCTTGTATACGTCTTCCAGTTCTTTGACCTCTCCCATTCTTTCTCCGTATTCCGGATTTAGCACAATTACTCCCGTGCCTTCAGGGATCTGCGTGTCAGCGAAGTCGCAGACTTCAAAATCAATCAGGTGTTCTACGCCAGCGGCCGCCGCGTTGATTTGAGCCGCCTCGATTGCCCGGGGATCTATATCAGTTGCGATAATCTTTCCCGGCGGAGCCTTTCTTGTTTTTTCCGAGAGCCCCTTCATCTTTCTCCATTGTGGCCTGTTGAATCCGTTTATATGCATGAATCCATGATTGATTCGCATGGCCCCCAGGTCCTTCCCCATGGCTATAAGTGCGGCTTCTATGGCGAGCGTTCCGCTGCCACACATGGGGTTTATGAAATTCTCTCCGCTTTTCCACCGAGTAGCGAGGATCACGGCGGCCGCGAGAGTCTCCTGCATCGGGGCGGTAAGAGGGATTTTCCTGTATCCCCTGCGAGAAAGCGATTCGCCGGAGGTGTCTATGTAAATGCTGCACCTGTCATTCTTCCAATAGATGAATATCACTGACCGGTCTTTTTTGGGGCCGGAATCGGGTCTGGAGCCGAATTTTTCATTAAATCTGTCGGCTATGGCATCCTTACATTTCAGATTAGCGAATCGGGTATCCTTTATGGATGGGTTATCTACGAAAGAAGTCACGCATACATATCCATTCCCAGGTATATAGTCTTCCCATGAAATTTTTGATGTCTTCTTGTAGAGTTCGTCGGGATTATTTGCGGTGAAGCTTTCGAGCAGGTATAAAACTCTTTGCCCTGTGCGTATGGAAAGGTTGAGCCTTATGGTATCTTCAAGAGTTCCTTCTGTTTCCACTCCGGCGATGAGTTCTGATCGCACGGGGAATCCCAGAGCGATAATCTCCTCTTTTAAAAAAGGAGCGATTCCCTTTGCGCATGTGATCAGGATAGAGCTTTTTCGTGTAAATAGTGACATTTGTCAGCCTTGTATAACGTCCATCCGAGAGAACGTCCTTTCGATAGTTGTATTTGCTACCTTATACTTAACAGATGTACGCTTTTCAATAAAATGTTTCAATTTGGTTCAATTATTTTAAGGCTGGCAAATTTGATCGCGGATGAGAAATTAGAAAGGAGTAATTGACAAAAACAAATTCTTCAGGCATTAGATAGCGCAAATCAGGGCTTTAGTATTCTGTGAAAAAGAGGTGAAAAATGAAGATCATTGATCTCAGGAGTGACACAGTCACGCTTCCGACCCCGGCCATGCGTGACGCGATATATAATGCTGATTTTGGCGATGATGTATATGGGGAAGATCCTTCGACGAATCGTCTCGAAAAAATGGCGGCAGAAATGGTCGGGAAGGAGGACGCTATTCTGGTTTCCAGCGGGACGATGGGAAACCTGATATCTCTCCTTGTCCACTGCAGACACGGCGATGAAATTATCCTTGGTGACCAGGCGCATATTGTCTATTATGAGGTTGGCGGTATGTCGGCGCTGGGAGGCATTGTTCCTCATACAGTCACGAATCAGCGTGACGCTACGATGCGCCTTGAAGATATCGAAGCGGCAATCCGCAGCGACAATATACACTATCCCCGTACCCGTCTGATCTGTCTTGAAAATACCCACAACCGTTGCAATGGTATGCCGATAACGGCGGAGTATACCAATTCTGTGAGGGAACTTGCCGACCGGTATGGAGTCGGGATACACCTCGATGGTGCGCGTATATTCAATGCCGCTATTGCTCTCGGAGTGCCTGTCACGGATCTGACCCGCGGTGTTGATTCTTTAAGCTTCTGCCTGTCGAAAGGTTTGTCGGCCCCGGTGGGTTCCATGGTCTGTTCTTCTCGTGAATTTATCTCCGAGGC